>CAYPPF010000021.1:0-18674 GCA_964412535.1 uncultured Gammaproteobacteria bacterium
AAGTTTTCTTTTTGAGGAATTACGATCTGGTATGTCCGCCCGTGAAGACTCCCGCGCATTTGGTGCCATGGTTGAAAAACGCATTACTGATAATTGGGCAACTATTTGTAAAAAGTTGGGATTTGAAACTGTCAATATTCCAGGTCGCCGAACAATTTTTGATTTTGCCTGCAAAATTGATGGTGTATTGTTTGGATTTGATGTGAAAACAAAAGATTTGGATAAAACACGCTATTCAGACGGCGGTGTTTGTGCAATAGGTAATCTTTTAAAATACATGGCCAACGACAAAGGCGTATTTATGATTGTTGAGTTTGGGCACAATCAAGCTGGTGCAGATAACGATTCAAGAGATATTGAATACATACGCGTGGCCCCATTTCATACACTTCCACATGATACATATCGAATCGAAAATTTAGGAACCGGACAGGTGCGCTTAAACTATACAATCAACCAAGTTTGGGATGAAATTGAGTGGGAAAGATCATTTCATAAATTTTTTGATATTTTTTCCGAACTGGCACTAACTCACTACAAGAGAGTAAAAGCAGATGCAGATAAACGAATTGAATCTATAAAAAAATTTAAGGAGAACAATTATGAAAACTTCAAATTCATCCGATAAAGAACTCGAGATAGGCACTGTGTTTACACCCTTAAAATGGGGCCAATTTGCTATTGAACAATTTGGTTTATTTGATAAATGGTTAAATGGATCAAAAATTTTTGATCCAACAATGGGAGAAGGTAATCTCCTTGTGTCACTTATAGAATACGGTCTTGAACGAGACCATAAGGTCGCGGATTTACCTATCAACAATTTATATGGTGTCGAGTTAAACACCCAGCACTTCCAAAATTTTTTTAAAGAAGTAAAAAACAAATTTGATTTAATAATCCCAAAAGAAAATTTTTCAAATGAGGATATTTTTTTCAACAAACAAGATCAACAATTTGATATAATGTTTGGTAATCCTCCGTGGCAAAATTTTGTAGATCTGCCAAATGAATATAAAGAACGAACAAAAAAATTATTCTTCCAGTATGACCTTGTTGAAAATCCTAAAACCTTATTACTTGGCGGCTCAAGAATAGACATAGCCGCACTTGTTCTACAGAAGACTATCGAAAAAAATTTAAATATGCAGGGTGAGGCAATATTTTTTATCCCACTCTCTTTACTTTTAAACGATGGAGCAAATAAATTTTTTAGAAAATACAAAGTAAACGGAATAAATTATTGTATTAATAAAATTTTTGATTTCAATGATTTAGATATTTTTGATGGCATATCAACGAGATATGGCCTAATTCACATATCTAAAAATAAAAAACAGGAATTCCCTATTGAATATCATCGCTGGGAAGATGTGGGGTGGAAAAATTTATATGCACAGCCTGTTTTCAATTTTAGTGATCCTCTTAGCATTTGTGACAAAACAGAACATGATTTTGTAAATTTCAATCAAATAAAAGTAAGTAAACATGCCAAACCCAGACAAGGTATAAATACCTGTGGTGCAAACGATATTTATTTTTTTGATAGTTACACAGAACTAGATAATAATACTTGTAAAGTTTCAAATAAGAATACAGAAACGATTCTACCAAAACAATACGTCTTTCCATTATTGACTAGTAAAAACTTTTCTGAAACTAGTGTCACACCCAAAAAATGGGTGCTTATGCCTCATAATAGAAATGGGGGACCGCTATCCGAAAAAACTTTAGAGGACAATGAATTACTCTGGAGATACCTAAAAGAAAAGCAAAATTATTTAGAAAATCGCAAGGGAATCTTAATAAATACATGGATAAAAAAAGGTAAGTGGTGGGCTCTTCTTGGTGTGGGTGAATACAATTTCTTTCCACATAAAATTGTATGGGAAGCATATGGTAAGAAAACATTTAGACCAAAAATATTCTCTGGAGAATGGCAGGCTAATCAATCTTTACAGGCTTTTATGCCAACGAAAAAGATAGAAGAAGCATATGACATAATCAAACAATTAAATAGCGATGAAGTAGAGAATTATTTACTCTCTTTGAAAATGGAAGGTACCATGAACTGGGCACAACCTGGAAAAGTAAAAAAAATGTTAATATTCAAGGACGAAAATTTAACTTTATTTCCTGCCATTTAACATCTATAAAATTTATACAGATGTTGAAATACAGAGATACGTGTATTTAATTTTAAAAATATGGGATTCAAACAAAAATACAGAATAACACAAAAATACCTAACAACAAACAGCAAAAAACGTTCGGGTCAATTAATTTCTCCAGCGGTAAAATTTATTGTAGCCCATGACACTGGAAATCCAAATTCAATTGCCTCTGGTAATATCAAATATTATGAGAGAGTTAGAGATGAAAACTATTCTTCAGCACACATTTTTGTTGATGACAAAGAAATCCTTGAGTGTATACCTGCTTTAACTTCAGACAGACCAGAAAAAGCTTGGCATGTCTTATACGAAAAAACTAAAGACAACGAGCTTTATGGATATAATGCAAATGATGTTGCAATTGGTGTTGAATATTGTTTTGGCAATGATATTGACGCTAACAAAGCCTATGCAGGATATGTCTGGCTATTGGCCTATATATGCAACAAATTTAATTTAGATCCACGCATTTCTGTGGTAGGACACCACATACTTGATCCCGGACGAAAAGTCGACCCTCAAAATGGTCTATCACACAGTGGAAGAAACTATGAACAATTACTTAAAGATGTTATTACAGAATACAATTTTTGCTTAATCAGTGACGAACCAGAATTTAGCAATAACTTAAATAACAAACAAACTAATATGATGAAACTAATCAAAAATACAAAATCAACTAAAGTTTATGCGGTTAGTAATAATAAAAAACATTGGATATTTAACATGGAAACTCTAAAGGTTGGAAATGAAATGGGCCTGTGGGGTGATGAGTCTCAAATTGAACCACAAGATGATGATCCTTTTGAAGAGGGTCATTCCATATTATTAATTCACTAATCAATTAAGAAAAACTGCAATATCTTCATATTAAACAACAAAGTTTTTGTGGCGGAGGAAATTCATCCCTTTAATTCCCCTCTTCCCTCCGCCCTAATAAAAAAATTTGTTTTATATAATATAATTGAAACTACGCAAGAAAAAAAATGAAAAAGAGATAAGTATACGAAATCACACTGCGTTCTCGTAGCACTTCGTGTCTACTCGGGTCGGACAACGGCACGATATAAGGTTCGCTCGTTGCACTTCTCTCACCCTAATTTCGCATACAACTAACTATTGAATAATATTAAGGAGTGTACGAAACTACTTATATCTGCAAACGTTATATATAATTTACAAACCCCTATAACATGTTCAATATGAACTATTACGTTTTTCAAGTTTCAGATCAATCAAACTATGGTAAGCAGCGTGTTGCCCAGGAAGTTTTTGATTTTTTAGTAAAGGAACATTCTGCATGGGGTTTTGGTTATCGTACACCAAATCGTAAGGCAATTGAGTCCGGTGATAAAGTACTTTTTTATTTAACAGGTGCTAAAAATCAAGTATTTGTAGGGGCTGCTACGTTAAAAACTGGTGCCTATGAGGATAAAACTGATGAATCTAAAGATTGGTATATTGATCCAAAAACTTTACGTATAGATTTGGAAAATGTACAGATTTTTTCAGAACCGAGATCTAGAAAAAAGTACAAGAGTATTGAGTGGAGACCTGCACAAGGTGGATCTAGCAAAATTTCCGAACACGACTATAATATTATTATAGGACTTGAGGCAGATGTCGTAGAAAGTGACGTACTTCCGGACGAAGACATGGAGTTTGCGCTTGAGAAATATCTTGAAGATTTTATTGTAGATAACTGGGACAAAGTAGACTTTGGTGAAAAGTTAGAAGTTTTCGAAGATTCTGATGGAAACATTGGCAAGCAGTATTATACAGGTGATGCAGGATATATTGATATACTTGCAAGAGATTCAAAAGGAAACCTTGTTGTCTTTGAGCTTAAAAAAGGAAGAAAGAATGATGAAGTTATAGGTCAGGTATTACGTTACATAGGATGGGTTCGAGAAAATCTAGCAAAAAAAGGAGAGGATGTTCGTGGAATAATTATTGTAGGGGAGAAAGATGCTAAACTCGAGTATGCTCTGAAAGAAATTGGAAACAAGGTTAGTGCAAAAATATACAAAGTATCATTTAGACTAGAGGCTTATTAGGTGTTTCGGCAAAAGAGTGTAGATATGCTTCAAAGTCAAGATAAAAATACGAAATACATATTTTTTTAAAGTTAATACTTCTAACTTTTAAAGAATTGGAATAAGCAAACCTAAATACTTTATGAAAATAATACACCTTGACACAGAAACAACAGACATTGGTCCAGATGCTCGCTTAGTTCAGCTTGGATATAAGGATCCTGGTTCTAACCTAGAAGTAAATGAATACTTTAAGCCACCAATAAGTATCTCATATGGTGCTATGGCAGTGCATCATATAACTAATGAGATGGTGGCAGACAGAGAAGTGTTTGTTAATAGCAAGGCAAGAGAAGATTTAATTAAACTTCTCTCTGATCATGTAGTTGTAGCACATAATGCAGGATTTGATATCCAGATCCTTAAAAACGAAGGGGTAGAAGTAGGGGAGTATATAGACACCCTTAGAGTGGCTAGGCATTTGCTAGATAGTGAATCATATGGACTGCAATATTTACGCTATTCCCTTAACTTGAAAGTAGAGGCTGATGCTCATGATGCCTGGGGTGATATTCTAGTGCTAGAAGCCCTGTTTACTTACCTACAAAAGGTTATTATGAGAGATTTTAACATTAGTTCTGATAAAGATGTACTAGCTAAGATGTTAGAACTAACCAAGACACCAGTCCTATTAGAAGTAATAGTCTTTGGTAAGTATAAAGGTTGGGAGTTTTCTAAGATCGCCTTAGAAGACAGGGGATATCTAGAGTGGTTGTACAAAAGCGAGTCTGAGAAAAGCGAACTAGAGCAAAATGAAGAATTAGTATATACACTGAGACACTACCTTGATTAAATTAGAAACAAAAATACCAGTTTTATCTGGTATTTTTTGTTATATGGTTTTTAAATCAATCTCTTTCAAACTCTCTTCCACTGTCTTGCCAGTGGTATCAATCACTGTCACATTATCCATCTTACCTAGTATTTCTTCATATTTCTGAGCTTCTTCTTTCATGAATTCAATATTTTCATAGCGAGATCTTTCCGGTCTTTTATTAAGTCTTTTTTCAAGCTCTTCCCAAGAAGCGGTTATATAGAAGATATGATCTGGCATTAGTATGTCTGGGAATTCTAGTTTCTTGTTTAACAAGAGAGAGTACATAACAATAGTGGAGATAACGTAGTAGTCTACTACAGCATCTTGAGTCTTTACTATCTCTGCTATTTCTTCACTTCCTATATAGTTTCCCCATAGATAGTACTGGTATTGTATTTCTGGAGAAGATTCATCTGCAAACTTTCTCATTCCTCGTATTACTTCAGGAGGACTATAGTAGTACTTGGCATTTATTTTTTCAGCCAAAGCCTTAGCAAGGCTTGTTTTGCCAACACCATCCACTCCCTCGAATAAGTAGAATTTGTTAGACATAATTTTATTCTACCACTATTTTTTCTCCCTTTACATTCACACTTACCTCAGTCCCTTCTTCAACCTTCCCCTCTATCACCATCATGGCTAGTTTATCTAGCATTTCTGTTTGAATCACCCTTTTCAATGGTCTTGCACCAAGGTTGGCATCATATCCTTTTTTAGCTAGCCAGTCTTTTGCTTTAGTGCTCACATTCAGGGTTATTTTCTTCTCTGCCATTCTTTTACTCACTATCTCTAGTTGAAGATCAACAATAGCGCGTATTTGTTTTTCATCTAGTGGGTGGAAGGTGATTATTTCATCCACTCTGTTAAGGAACTCAGGCTTGAATTTCTCTCTTAGAGCTTCCATTACTTTTTCCTTTAACTTCTCTAGCTGTTGCTTGTTATCCAGTTGCTTACCATCCCCAAAGCCAAAGTCTCCTCTCCTGCCCATTTCCATGATCATCTCAGACCCTATATTACTAGTCATGATGATTACAGTGTTCTTGAAATTAACTTTCCTTCCTTTGGCATCAGTCAGGTGTCCGTCGTCTAGTATCTGAAGCATCATGTTGAATACATCTGGATGAGCTTTTTCAATTTCATCAAACAGGATTACTGAGTATGGTCTTCGCCTTACAATCTCTGTTAGCTGTCCACCCTCATCATATCCTACATATCCAGGAGGGGAGCCAACCATTTTGCTAATAGCATGCTTTTCCATGTACTCGCTCATATCCACCCTTACTAGAGATTCTTCGTCATTAAACAAGAACTCTGCTAATGCCTTAGCTAATTCTGTTTTACCCACTCCAGTGGGACCCATGAAGATGAATGACCCTATTGGCCTTTTTTCTTCTGATATGCCCGCTCTAGAGCGTCTGATGGCATTAGAAACAGCGGTTATAGACTCTTCTTGGCCAATTACTCTCTTTCCCAGCTCATCTTCTAATCTAGCCAGCTTCTTTACCTCATCTTCCAGCATTCTAGAGACAGGTATCCCTGTCCAGCGAGAGACTACAGAAGCAATATCTTCTTCAGTAACTTCTTCTTTCAATATAGCTCTGCCAGCTTGTATTTCAGTAAGTTTTTTCTCATCCTTTTTAATGGCCTCTTCCATTAGTGGGATTTTTCCATATCTGATTTCTGCCACTTTTTGCAGGTCTCCCTTTCTTTCCTCTATTTCTGCCTCTTGTTTTAGTTTGTCTATCTTCTTCTTATGGTCTCTGATTTTAGTGATGATTTCTTTTTCATTCTTCCAATGGACTTCAAGTTCATTACTTTGTTCTTTTAGGTTAGCTAGATCTTGTTTTAGTTTTTCTGTTCTTTCTTTTGATTCAGTATCAGTTTCCTTTTTCAACGCCCTTAGTTCAATTTCAATTTTCATCATCTTACGCTTCATCTTATCTAGATCATCAGGCATTGAATCAATTTCCATTCGAAGAGCAGAAGTGGCTTCGTCTATTAGGTCTATAGCCTTGTCTGGTAGGAATCTGTCAGAAATATATCTAGTAGATAGTTTTACTGCTGCTACAATAGAAGGATCTGTTATCCGTACACCATGATGTACTTCGTATTTTTCTTTTATCCCTCTTAGTATGGCAATAGCGTCCTCTTCATCAGGCTCATGTACTGTTACTGGCTGGAACCTTCTTTCAAAGGCAGCATCTTTTTCAATATGCTTTTGATACTCTTTTATCGTAGTAGCCCCTATTGTATGAAGCTCTCCTCTTGCCAGAGCAGGCTTTAGCATGTTAGAGGCATCTACTGCTCCTTCAGAAGATCCTGCCCCTACAATAGCATGAAGCTCGTCTATGAATAGGATAATACTACCTTCTGATTCAATTACTTCTTTCAAAACAGCCTTGAATCTTTCTTCAAACTCACCTCTGAACTTAGTGCCAGCAACCAACGACCCTATATCCAATCCAATAATTTCTTTGTCTTTCAAGCTTTCTGGTACATCACCATCCACTATTCTTTGAGCCAGACCCTCTACAATAGCTGTCTTACCAACTCCTGGTTCTCCTATTAGAACAGGATTGTTCTTTGTACGCCTAGACAGTACTTGCATTACTCTACGTATTTCATCATCTCTCCCTATTACAGGATCAAGTTTTTCTTTACGAGCTAGTTCAGTAAGGTTTTTACCATACTTTTCTAATGCTTGGTACTTGCTTTCTGGGGCAGGGGAGTCTACCTTTTGATTTCCTCTCACTGTTGCTAGAACTTTCAAAATATCATCATATTGTACCCCTTGCTGAGAAAGGGAGTCGCTTACTGGATTCTTGTTAGTCATGAATGCCAAGAGAAGATGTTCTACACTAATGTATTCATCTCCCATCTTTTTTGATTCATTAGTAGCATTCTGTAGTATGTACATCATTGCCTGTCCCATGACAATCTGCCCAACACCACCTTCTGGAACAGGGCCTTTGTGTTTAGGGAGGTCATTAATCATTTTCTGGACAGCTCCCTTTAGTTGTGGTAGGTTTGTGTTTAGTTTTTTTAGTACAGAAAGCACAACACCCTCTTCTTGTGAAAGGAGGGCTAGAAAAAGATGAGGAGGCTCTACTTGCGGATGTCCGCCTTGATTAGCTATTTGTGAAGCTTTTTGCAAAGCTTCTTGAGATTTGTGTGTAAAATTTTGTGGTATCATATTTTTGTTATCACTCCTCCTATGAGAGTGATAGTAATATATCACACTGGTCAAAAAAGTCAATATATGATAATATATGGTTGTATTTTAGCATAAAATTGGTATTTTATGGAGAAAATCCGTACTTTCATTGCGTACAAAGTATCTGAACAAGCCAGAGAGGAGTTAATAGGGGTGCAAGGGAAGTTAAAGAAGTACAACAAGAAAGCTCATGTAGGGTGGTCTAGTTCTAGAGGATTTCATGTAACTGTGGAGTTTTTAGGGGAGATAGAGCCACATGTAGTGGAGCAAGTAAAGGAAATATTACATGAAATAGCTAATTCTTTTCATGGCTTTTCATTCTGGCTAGATAGGCTGGATGGTTTTCCAAACAAAGCAAGGCCAAGGGTGATAACAATGAGGGTGGAGGAAGAGAAGAGAACAAGCCATGCTTTGCATGAAGAACTAATACAAAAACTAAGGGAAATAGGTCTGGGGAAGGATGACCATCCTTGGAAGCCCCATATTACCATAGGGAGGAATAGGGGAGAGGCTAGAATTGATGGATTGGAAACAATTGAGTTTGAAAAGGTAGTTTGGAAAGTTGATTCAGTTGAGTTAATCAAGAGTGATCTCCAGTCAGGAGGACCAAGATATACAGTGTTGGAAAGTTATTCATTACAATCTAAATAAGATATTAGAAATTAGGGTGGGGGGTGTGCCGCCGCCGTCTACCAGCAAAGTAGTTCCTTCGTTCCAGTGCCGACATGTGCGCAATTTTATCACAATTTCCATGAGCAACAGTGCATGAATGGCAAAAGCTTCGTTCAGTATAGGATTCTCTTATGTTGCCGACAACAGCAGAGGGAAAGTTCAAATGGCATGCCCTCCCCCTACCTTAGTTCCTAATATCTAAATTTAGAAATTAATATGGGGGGATGCCATTACTTAGGACAACGTCCACAGTTCGCATCGCGACCAGTATTAGCTAGCCAGCTTTATGGCACCGTTGCTTTCTAAGGATTGTGTCAAGGAGGGAGAATAAACGTGTATCCCCCTTCCCTCCATATTAGTTTCTAACTATGCCCAAAGTACTAGGTGTTAGAATTGATGACTACAACAAGAAAGAGGCTTTGGAAAAAGTATCTGAATTTTTGGATTCAGCAAAAAGTTACAAAATATTTACCCCTAATCCAGAAATGGTAGTGGCTGCTCAGCAAGATGGGTACTTTAGGGAAGTGTTGAATGGTGGTAACCTAAATATTTGTGATGGTATTGGGATAAAGCTAGTGTTGAGAGGGAAGGTGGAGAAGATATCAGGATCTGATTTTATGATAGATATCTGTAAGATGGCAGAAGAAAAAAGAAAGACAGTATATCTTCTTGGTTCTGGAGATGATGATGTTATTAAAAAATCTGTTGATAATTTAGAAAAAAGATTCCCAGAACTAAAGGTTGTGGGACATAATAAAGGACTAAAAATTTCATACTCTACTCTAGATTCTCAAATGATCCAGTATAATAGGGATGAGAATGACAAGCTAGTGGATGAAATAATAATGTCAGGACCAGATATCTTGTTTGTAGGGATGGGTCATGGAAAGCAGGAAAAATGGATTCGTGAAAACCTAAAGGACATGCCTAGTGTGAGAATAGCTATGGGAGTGGGAGGAGCCTTTGATTTTCTCTCTGGGAAAGTGAAAAGAGCTCCCATGGTAATGAGAAAGTTGGGATTAGAATGGTTTTGGAGATTAATCATGGAGCCCTGGAGGATACGAAGAATATGGAGGGCAACAGGAAAATTTATATACCTATATGCTTCCAATAGAAACAGTTAAACATATAAACAAACTACAGCAAAAGAAATTCCGTAAGGAATTTCAAGAGCTTGTTGTAGAAGGAGTCAAAGGAGTAAGAGAAGCTTTGGAATCCTCAGCCTCAGTTGTTTTAGTAATAGCAGAGGGTGGTAAGGGGGATGAATTCAAGGAAATTGTTCAATTAGCAGAGAAGAAAGGGGTGCAGGTAGAGTTTTGTGGTAGAAAAGATATTGGTGATATAAAGACCACAGATACATTTCCAGGGATATTAGCGGTAGTAGAGCAAAAAGATCTAGATTTAGATGATTTAGTTGGTGGATATATACTTTGTCTGGATGAGATAAAGGATCCAGGTAATCTTGGTACTATTATCCGTACTGCTGACTGGTTTGGTATTGAAAACATACTTTTGTCTGAAAACAGTGTAGATGTATACAACCCCAAGGTTGTGCGCAGTACAATGGGTTCTGTGTTTAGAGTAAATACGTTTGTTAGCGGTAACCTACTAAACTCAATACAAGCTTTGAAAGAAAAGCATGGATATAGTGTATTTAGTCTTGATATGAGTGGTGATAGTTTGGATAGTATGAAAGCCGGAAAGAAGACTGTATTTATATTAGGTGGCGAATCTCATGGAATACGGGAGGAAATTGGTAAGTTAGTTGATAAGAAGTATACTATTCCTGGCTCTGGAAAGGCAGAATCCCTTAATGTATCCATAGCCGGAGGAATTTTAATGAATAAACTATAATGTTATGGTGAAGACACGCTTTGCTCCCAGTCCCACAGGGCTTTTGCATGTAGGGTCACTAAGGGCTGCACTATATGAGTACCTTTTTGCCAAAAAGAACAATGGAAGTTTTTTGTTACGTATTGAAGACACTGATAGGGAGAGATTGGTAGAGGGTGGAACAGAAAATATCCTCAACTCACTTCATTGGGCTGGAATATGTCCAGATGAGGGCGTAATACTTGATGAACAGGGAAAGATAACAGAAAAAGGAGAAAGTGGACCATATGTTCAATCAGGGCGTTTAGAAATATACAAAAAATATGTAGAAGAGCTAGTAGAAAATGATCATGCATACTATTGCTTTTGCACAAAAGACAGGCTAGGAGAATTACGCAAGACACAAGAGGCTAACAAACAGCCTACTGGATATGATGGACATTGTAGAGGCATGTCTCCAGACGAAGCAAAAGAGAAAGTAAAAGTAGGTGAAGAGCATGTGGTAAGGATGAAGATGCCAGAAGAGGGGACAACTAAGTTTGAAGATCTAATCAGGGGAGAGGTAGAATTCAAAAATGAACTAATTGATGACCAGGTAATTCTCAAAGCAGATGGTTTTCCCACATACCACTTAGCAGTGGTTGTAGACGACCACTTGATGGGCACTACCCATGTCATTAGAGGAGAGGAGTGGCTTCCTTCCACTCCAAAACATGTGCAATTGTATCAAATGTTTGGATGGGATCTTCCAGAATTTGCTCATCTACCTCTTCTAGTGAATGAAAAGAAACAGAAACTAAGTAAACGGCATGGAGATGTTAGTGTAGAAGATTACAAAGAAAAAGGATACTTGCAAGAAGCTTTAGTTAACTTCATTGCTTTTCTTGGTTGGAATCCAGGAGATGAGAGAGAACTTTTTACTCTAGCTGAACTAGAAAAAGAGTTTGATATTGCCAAGGTTGGCAAGGCATCTGCAGTTTTTAATCTACAAAAGCTTGATTGGTACAACCAGCAGTACATGAAGTCAATGGATATTAGTGAACTTACTAAAAGGGCAAAACCATTCTTCATTAGCGCCGGCCTAATTGATGAGTCAGTAGATATGAAGTGGCTTGAAAAGGTTGTGAAGCTAGAACAGGACAGAGCCGCCACCCTAAAGGACATGCCAGAAGCACTGGGATTTTTGTTTTCTCAAGAGCTAGACTATGATCCAGCACTACTAGCCTGGAAAAAATCAACTAAAGAAGATGCAATTGAAAAATTAAAAGAATTACTAGAATTTTTACAAGAAATTGATGAAAAAGATTGGACAGAAAAAAGTCTAGACACCAAAGTAGGGGAGTGGATCAAAGAAAAAGGATATGGTGTCGGAGATGTGCTTTGGCCAATGCGAGTTGCTCTGTCAGGACAAAAGAATTCTCCTGGACCCTATGAGATTGCAGGGGTGTTGGGTAAGGAAAAAACAATACAAAGAGTACAAATAGCTACTAAATTAATATCATAATTATATGCCAGGAAGAAACGTAGATGGGGGAGAGAATCGTCAGCAAGATGATCAAAAGGATCCAATTCAGGAATTATCCCAGGAGAAAGGGGAAGGGGAAACAGGAGATAAATCAACCACGGAAATAAAAGTGGAGTTTGCTGATGTTCAAGAAGCCAGGGCGGCTTTTCAGCAATCATCAGAAGCCCTTAATCGGGGTTTTGGTGAATTAACATCTTTATACAATAGGTTTAATGAGTTAGATGAGGAATGGGATAAAAAAAGACAGGCTTATGATGCTTGTGAGCAGCAGGAAGATCAAGACTCTGAGACATTAAGACAGTTAGCTTTGGAGTGGGATGAAGTTCACAAAGAAAGGTTCCAGTTGGAGGGTCAGATCGACCGTTTAGATAAAGAATGGGAGAAGGATTATCTGATGTTTGAGGCTATTAGTGGCGAGTTAAGAAGATTGAGAAACGAAAATAAAAAGGAAGGTTATGCAGAAATGCCTTTTTGGAAACTTCATGAGACCAAGGCTGATAAGAAGGTATTAGATGAAAACGGTTATGTAATAGAAGTTATGCCCAAACGTTTTGTAGAGGATCCTGTATTAGCTTTTGAAGAAATCCATAGTCGTAAAGAAAAAGGTGAGGATATTGTTATTATAGAACGAGGTGATAATTTAGTAATTGCTACTAAAAAACCTTTGGAGAGCTCTGCATCTAATGCCTTAACTAAAACTGGTTATAAGGAAGTTCGAGCTGATCATGCAGATGACTTTACTTTTAGGGAGCAGTTAGAAGGATTGTTGTTAGAAAATAAGAAATTTGAGTTTACCAATGACAAAAGGTTATTTGTAAAAGAATAGTAGTTTTTGTGAGGGAAGTAAATTTTTGGTATAATACTACCATGATCAAGAGACTGTTTTTGATCCTATTACTCATACTAGTTGGCCTGTCATTCCAGCCTATTTTTGTTTTATCCAGTAATGAGGATATTGGAGGAAATAAGGCTGAAATTGACCAATTAAATGACAGGATCGCAGAAAAGAAAGCTAAGATAAAGCAATTGGAAAAGAGTATTGAAGAATACAAGAAAAAGATTGATCAAAAAAGGCTAGAAGCAGTATCTTTGTCCAACCAAATGGCTATTCTTGATAACAGGGTACTGCAAGTTGAACTAGATGTTGAGGCTACAGAGGAAAAATTAGATTCCCTTACCTTGGAAATAGAGGCGTTAGAACTTTCAATTGAAGAAAAAGAAGGTACAATCAACAAGCAGAAGAAAATGCTTGCAGAGCTATTACGTACCATACATCAGCAAGATAGTAGAACATATATTGAGATTGCAGTATCATATGACAGCTTTTCCGACTTCTATAACCGACTTCAGTATTTACAGACCGTACAGGCCGATTTAGGGGGTAGTGTGCGCTCTCTGCGCATGGCAAAGACAGAGTTAGAAGATAAAAAGGGTCAAACTACTGAAAGAAAAGAGTCATATGAGAAAGTTGGGGAAGAACTATTAGAAAAGAGGCAAGATCTTGAAGAACAAACATACCTTAAGCAAGATTTGTTAGTCAAGACTCATTCTTCTGAATTGAAGTACAAGACTTTATTAGAAAGTCTGCGACAGCAGTACCAGAGCATAGAGAGTGAGGTGTCATCAATAGAAAGAGAAGTAAGGCAAAAGCTAGAAGCAGAGGACAAGTTAGATAACATAGTGGGCGACCCAACACAGTTGTCATGGCCCACTCAAAGTAGATATATTACAGCTAGATTCCATGATCCAGAATATCCATTCCGCCATGTATTTGAACATAATGGGATAGATATGCGGGCTTCTCATGGGACAGCCTTGAAAGCAGCAGCTTCTGGATATGTGGCCAGAGCAAGGAGATGTTCGAGTGCATCTTGCTATAGTTATATAATGTTGGTGCATTCTGGTGGATTAGCCACAGTATATGGACATGCTAGTAGTATAAGTGTGAGTGAAGATCAATTCGTAACCAGAGGGGATGTAATTGGATATTCTGGTGGTACTCCAGGCACGGTAGGGGCAGGACCTTTTGTAACGGGGCCACATCTTCATTTTGAAGTAAGGAAGAATGGTATTCCAGTGAATCCTTTAAATTACCTAGTCAAAGATTGGTAAAAGGTGAAGGACAAGAGACATCGGGGGTTTCTCGTCCCTCTCTTTTTAATCCGTCACTACAGGAGGTATTCGCCAATGTCAGAGGGTAACAGTTTGACTGCCATAAAGAAGAAGGCCGAGGTGATTCCCTTGTTTCCGGGTGTGAGGTTTGATACCTCAAGGCTCATGTACTGTCTCAGCTGTGCACTGAACACCATCCATGAGCTTATGCTTGAAACGGTCCAAGAAGACGATACTCGCGTCGAAGAACGCGGAGATCCTCGCTTCTGGGGTCGCTACAAGTGCACTAAGTGCAAAGAAACAGGGTCATTCGCCGCAGTCAAATTTCAAGAACTCGGAGACGAGTAAACCAGACCGGCGCACGGAGGGTCGGTAGAGAGTGGGATAAGGGGACCCGGCTACTTTTCTAGCCGGGTCCCCAACACTGATTTTATGAAACAAAAAGAAGTACAACCATACTCAGATAATGTTGTTTTTTTAGATACAGAGTTTACTGACCTAGATATTAGAAAAGGGCAGCTTCTTTCAATTGGCCTAGTAAAAATGACAGGAGAAGAACTATATATAGAATTAGAGTATGATGGAGAGGTACATCCTTGGGTGGAAAAGAATGTGCTGCCGCTCTTAAGTGAGAAAAAAGTTAAGAAAGAAGATGGTAGAAAGATGATTAGAGACTTTCTTGGGGATACAACGCCATATGTTGTTGCATATGTTAATCAGTTTGATGCAGTATATTGGTATGATTTCTTTGGCTCAGCTAAGGATCATCCAGCTTTCTGGATTCCAATAGATTTTGCTGGTATTCTTTTTGGGTTTGGATACTCTCCAGATAGTATGGGAAAGGACAGATTTTTCAGTGAGTTGGGAATTGACAGGACAAAGTACAAAGAACATAATGCTCTAGAAGATGCAAGATTATTGCGTGAGGTGTATAGAAAGTTTTATGAAAACAATAAAGAGGGTTAAAACTCCATGGACTAAAAGAGTGTTTGACGTAGTAGTCAGTATTTTTTTATTGATTTTATTGTCTCCATTGATTCTTTTCATATTAATTTGGATGATTCTTGAGTTTATCTTCCTCCCTGCATCCAGAGGATCTCTCTTTTATCATGAGATTCGTGTCTCACGTGGGAAGAAATTTAGATTTCATAAGTTTAGGATTTTTAAGAAATCAGTTCTTGATCAAGCAGAGAATAGGGGAGGATGCATACACACCAAGCCATTAGAAAAAGACAAGACCAACCTTACCTTCTATGGGAGATTTTTGAAAAAAATATACATGGATGAATTACCACAACTCTGGAATGTTGTAAAAGGAGATATGACTCTTGTAGGACCACGGCCCACTAATGTAGAAAATTCAGATAATTACAAAAAAAGAGGTAATTACACAAAAGAAAGAATGTTGTGTGGCATCACAGGTCCGTTTCAGGCCAAGAAGGGGGAGGGGTTTAACCAAGAAGAGGTGGATAGTGAGTATATTGACTTCGTAGACGCAAGATCAGGGATTAGGGTCTTGTTTAAAGATTTGAGTGTTTTATTTCAAACAGTTGTTACCGTAATAAAAGCAAAAGGTTTATAACAGTAGGCGTCGCACAATATTTGAGTAGGGAACAGGGGACTATGAGGAGGGGAGGTAGGATACTTAGTAGGGCTAGGTATTTTTTATTAGTCAGTTTTCCCTCTTACCTTGTGTGTTATCTGTTTTTTATTTTTCACAAAACTTTTTTACAAAACTCCACGTATCATTTGACCTGGGTATTTTGAATACCACTTCTGTTGCGTCGCACAATATTATGATAGGGTAATCGCGTGTTGAAAAGAGGGGAAGTGGAAAAGAGGGTTGTTATACCCCTTAATAGGGTGTTATTACCTATAATATGTCACAATTAGTTAGTTTTGGGCTTAAAACCTCATATTATGTGTGGATAACTGATTTGTCATTATTTGGCTTAAGTAGTACTATAAGTATACCGACGCATAATATAGGTTAATAGACATTTATATATAATATTATGAAAAAGTCCTCTACCCCACTCATAAAACATATTCCAGACTTCTTGGACTATTGTGATGTTGTTAATGGTTTATCTTCTAAGACTATTGAAAACTATAGTCGGTTTCTTCAACCATTTATTAATTGGCTTAAAAAAGAAAAGTTAGACACCACTCTCCCCCATCAGCTATCGGGTGACCATGTATATAAATATAGATTATTTCTTTCTCGACAAATTAGCAGGAAGGATGGTAAGAGTATTAAAAAAAGTACACAAAATTACTATCTCATAGCCCTCCGTTCCCTATTAAGCTACTTTGCTAAAAAAGATATACAAAGTCTTCCAATTGACAAGGTTAGTTTAGCTCGTGAAAAGAAGGTTAAGAAAGTTAACTTTTTAAATCTTGATCAAATAGAACAGTTATTACTATCTCCTGAGACTAATACTCTTATAGGCTTACGTGATAGGTCCATCTTAGAGACACTATTCAGCACAGGCTTACGTGTTGGAGAGCTTGTTGCTCTTAACCGAGACCAAATTAATCTTCAGTATCTGAAGAATCACAATATCGAGGAACTAGAGCTCCCAATTACAGGAAAAGGTGGGTATACAAGGACTGTATATTTTTCTGACAGGACTTTGAAGTGGTTAACAAGATATTTAGAAAAACGAGCTGACACAGACAAGGCTCTGTTCATTAACTTCAAGACAGACAAAAAACAAATTGACCGCAGACTAACCTCCCGATCAATTGAGAGGATTATGAAAAAGTACGTAAAGCTAGCTGGCTTACCAGTTGGGACGACTCCTCACACAATAAGGCACTCATATGCAACTGATTTGTTGGAACAAGGTGTTGATTTACGCACCATTCAGGAGTTTTTAGGCCATAGAAATATTGTAACTACTCAA
Organism: uncultured Gammaproteobacteria bacterium; assembly: GCA_964412535.1. GTDB lineage: Bacteria > Patescibacteriota > Patescibacteriia > Magasanikbacterales > UBA922 > CAYPPF01. Next base: position 17,353 of record CAYPPF010000021.1, read on the forward strand.
GTGTATACCCATGTCACTAATAAGCATTTAAAAGATGTGCATCAAAAGTTTCATAGTGGGAAAAGATTAAAAGAATAAAGAAAAAACAGCCTCTAAAAGGCTGTTTTTTTATTGCCAGTATACTTTTCCTAAATATCGTAGGTCAATATAGTTCAATTTTTTTCTGTCTACCTTTTCTTTTAGTACGAATTGTAGCTCATCAAATTGCTCTTGTACCTTTTCTTCCATTCTGATCCTTATCTCCCATCCTTCTCTTGTTTTGATTGTGGCATGGTCTAGTTCATCCTCTATTATTATATACCCAAATGGTATATTTGTATCTTTGTTTATTAAATTGAACCAATTAATTATCTGTAAGGCTGTTTCAGCCTTCATTACATTGTTGTTTACTCCACCTTCTTCTTCTTTTGAGTTATATACTATAGGATAGTCCCCCATTTCAATGATAATATTTTTTATATTAGGCTTGTGTATTCTTTCAATTATCTTTGTTTCTTCAATGATCTCTCCTAGTTCATTAGTACTAGTAGTGATCTCAGTCTTTTCTTCCCAGTCTTCATTCCCAATTTTCCTGATAATCTCTACAATATTACCATCTGTGTCTAAATAGCTATATTCTTTTCCATTGTCATATATTATAGTGGAGATTTTTTCTTCCACTTGTATTTCTAGGGAATTTGGAAATAGTTTTTTCACTATAATAGACTCTAAGGGGAATCTTTCCATAGCCACGTCCTTGATTTCATCAACTCTTACTAAAAAATAATTATTACCAGGAAAGATAAGTAATTTCTTGTATCCTATCATTCCCCTTACAGCATTCTCCATTTCATTGGTAGCAATTCTTTGCAATCCTTTAATTTCAATTTCATTTATTTGAAAAAAAGAATGGAATAATCCCAGCCCTATCATTAATATACCAGCCATAATGATTATGACCATCTTTTGTTTTGTTCCACCTTTTTTTTCTTCATCATGCCAAAGAGGATTGGCTTTAGTTCTCCGCCATGCAAAATCTCTCCTTTTTGGCTTTTCTTCTGATGCTAGGACAAATCTAGAGGCTTTTTTAAACCCTCTCCCCCACTTTTTCTTTATCCTGTGGCGGTTGAAGATATTTCTACGCACAATTTTAATTCCAAAATTTATTTTCGAATGATTCCGACACAGCAGCGAGTTGCTGCTATGTCGGATAGTGAAGATTGGTCTGCTACAGGAAGTAGCCGCGTAAGTAGGGAGGGATCTCTTGTGTGCCTGCAAAGGCTTTCTCGCCCCGTTCTTTGCAGTTGCAAGGTTCCGTCATGAAAAGGGGTTCGGCAAGTTCT
>CAYPPF010000022.1:0-18476 GCA_964412535.1 uncultured Gammaproteobacteria bacterium
TTGTTTTCTTGCACATACATCCATTCTGGATTAGTAGAACCAGCTACGTTTCCTACCACTACCAGGTCAGGATTACCATTCTCTGTCATTTTTTCTGGATGCCAGCCTGGATAGAAGTCAATATTATTTTTTTCTAGGTGGGTAGAGATTGGAGGGAAGAATCCTTTATCAGAGCCTGTTATTTTATGTCCCTGTTTTTTTAATGCCAAAGCAAGAGCGCTCATAGCTACCCCGCATATTCCTATAAAGTGGATGTGTTTAGACTGATTCATGTTTGTTAGGCTTGCTAGTTATAATTAGAATTCCTCTAATCGTAGATAGTATGATGGCGATATCAAAGTATAGATAGGACAGGGGGTGTCTAGCTTGGAAGCAAACCTGAGGACACATTTTTTGGTCTGCAACTTCTTCTAGTGGTGGTTGGGGGAGTTTGTCTATGATAGGAGGTTCAGTCCTAAATCCTTTTAATGGATTAATAACAAAATTAAAATGATTTTCACAGCCACTATGACAAATATGCTTAGGATCTGGTTTGTTGAAATAGTAGCCCGATAAGAGGAGGAAGACGATGGATAAAAACAAAATAATCCTTTGGGTCCTCTTTGATTCATTATTGGTCATATTTAAGTAGTTTTTTTAGTTTTTCTAAATCATCTGTCCACTCTTCCCCATTAAACCACTCTAGACCAGAGAATTGTAGTTTGTACTTGTCTCCAGGTCTTTGTGCAGATCCAATGTATATATATTTCTTGTTCTGTTCCTTTGCATAGATAATGGCTTTAATCATCATGCCCATTCCAATGTTAGCTTCATTCTTTTCTAGATTATAGAAAGGGTATGAATAGTGGAAGATTTGATCAGTTTGTTTTGAAATACAGAATCCAATTTCTGTTTTGTTCTGTGAGTAGATAAGGACAGTATCAAAATTGCTTTTTTCAGGATCAGTCATTAATTCTTTTATCTTGTTTGCGCTGAAGGTACCTTTGCCAAACTTGGTATCGTAGAAATCTTTACCTAGCTTGCCAACTGACCAGTGGTAGTCAATGCAGGGGAGAGGGTGAATTTTTAGTTCAATATTTTTAGTTTTTCTAAGTACCCTTCTGTTTTCACTAGATAGTTCAAACTTGGTTAGGTCAATCCTCATGCTTCTAGTTTGTACCATTGTTCCTCTTCCTTTTCTAGCAAAAACATAGCCCTCATTATATAGAGAGCATATATTCTCGTCAGAAAAATCTGTAATATTAATTTCTTTCCAATTTAGATAGTCTGCCATAGTTTTAGTACAGGGCGATCCAGAGTCCGAGTAATACAACAGCCCCATGCATTATCCAAAATCTCATTACTGTCTTTTCTTCACTCCAATTCCTTAGTTCAAAATGGTGATGTATGGGTGCCATTTTAAATATTCTTCTACCTAAGAGATATCTTCCAAGTAGTTGAATGATTACGCTGAGGAGTTCAGCATAGAATATGAATGCAAGAAAGGGGAGTAGTAGCATTTTATTTATCACAATAGCATTTATGGCCAGTAGTGCCCCTAGTCCTAACGACCCCACATCTCCCATCTGAAATCTCGCCGGCTTTATATTAAAATATGTGTATGTTATCAAGGCACCCACCACAGTTGCATTTAGCAGGGCTATTTCTTGGTATCCATTTAGCCAGCTAAGGACTGTAAGGGCGGAAAATGTAATGGTTAGCGAGCCGCCTGCCAATCCATCCATTCCATCTGCTACATTTACTGCATTAGCAGTAAACATAACAAAGAGAATGATTAATGGGGCGATCCATAGTCCAATATTTACAAAACCATCAAACGGTATATACACTTCTTGCCAGTGTTCTCCTAGCTTGAAATACACCCACCAGGCAGTGATTGCTCCAGCTGCAAATTGCAAAAGAAGTTTTTCATGTACTTGTACTCCTTTTCCAGGATGGGATCCTAGCCAAAGAGAGGTTCTTTTGAATATAGTCCAAGGAAGAGTAATGGCTAGCCATATTCTTTTCTTCCATTCTTTGTGTACTTTAATTAGCTTGAGTACTTGGCTTAGTTTTCTATTCCTTCTCTTGTGTCCGTATATATTCAATACATCATCTATCCCGCCTAGGATGGCAGCTAACAGCATTACTCCGATTGGCACCCAGGTGAACTTTCGCTCCCAGTTGAAAAGCATGGTAATTACTGCTACGGTGATGATTATTAGCAATCCTCCCATTACTGGAACTCCTGCCTTTTTCTTTCTTTCGCCCAGTCCTAGAGTGGCATCATATTCAGAGCGTCTTGTTATTTTGTATTTATATAGTAGCTTTATCAGTAAAGGAGACCAAAAAAAGGCTAAAACACAAGAAAACAGCCCATAGCCAATGGCAGTCTTGAGAAGGTCTAAAGACTCGTTTGGTATATTCATAACTGGTATTGATATTACCAGAAAATAGCTAGAAAATCAAGTTTAATAGAAAACATCAGGTTTTGTCCTGATGTTTCCTGTATCTTGTGATTTTATACTGTTAATCGGCTGATTTTTAGCTCTTCTGCCTGCTTAGCATGGGTATATGTTCCATTTTCACTGCCGGTTTTGTCTTGTTCTGTCCATTCTTGTTCTAGTAATCCTCTATTTGTATGTATTACTCGGATTTTACACTGTCTTGCTCCATGGTTGTACTTTCCATCAACACTCCACTGGAATGAATGCGTACAGTGTATTGTTTTGGGATCATTGTTTTTATAGTCTACTTGGTGGATTATTAGTATATGGTTCAGTTTCTTGTTTGTTCCTGACTGGAGTATTATAACGAGGTCTCCTGGTTTTATGTCTTTAAGTTCTACTTCTTTGCTATTACTTTCGTGAGCTAGAGTATGCACCCCAACATTTTCCACAGTTCTTAGTTTTGCTAAAAGTTTTCTTAGGGGATTTTTAATGTATGGAAGCTTTACCTGTTTTTTTAGTCTGCCTTTTAGTTCGGTATTTAGTACATGAAATGCTAGACCAGAACAATCTATTCCTAGATTATGATCTACTAAGAATTTTTTTAGGTTTTCTTTATCTAGTTCAGTAATATCAATTTTTTCCCTTAAGGTTATCAATCTTGCCTCCTCCACTATGTCTTTTGGAGTGCCTTTTCCAATTAATACCCTTAATCCACCTCGTACTTTGGCTCGTCTGTTGTTAAAATACGGACAAGAAACTTTTTCATTAGAAAAAGGTAGTTCAAGATATTCTTGTATTAGTTTCATTGCTGGCTTGGAAAGGGTTTTTGTTTCCATACTATTTTTTAATCAAGTCAATTATCTGCTTCCCTTTTGCATTTAGTTCATTGTGACTTTTTGTCAGGGAATATGGAGTTTGAATGCGCAATAGGTCGCTTTCCATTTTAGTGTTTTCGTATTCAATAATCTTGAAATCAACTCCGCTGTCTATCTTGGGTAGGGATGTAATCTCTTTAGTTATCCTTTGTACAATCTGAGCTCCATCATATATTTCTACTAGATTTTCATCTATACTGATGTCTAGTAGACTGGCCAAGTGTGCCTCAAAAGTAGTAATTTTATTATTCTCTCTTTTTGTATACTGCAGCTCAGATTCATAGCTAGTACTTGCAGGCTGTCTTGCGTTTATCTCTATCAAATACAGTTTTCCTGTTTTTTCTTCCGCTACTATATCTACCCCGAACAATCCTTTCCATCCCTGTTCTCTTAGCTTGTTACCAATGTCATTGACTATTTTTATATATCCTTCTTTCTGTTCTTTTGTTAGGTAGCCATATCCCCAGTCATTCCCTATAGTAGCAAATTCACGATCAGTAAATGGTTTTAGTCCAGTTAGTTGGTATGAGATGTTCCCCACTAGTGTTTTGTCCTTTGTAACAATATTGTTATTGGTAAACAAAGGTCCTGGAACATACTTTGCTGTTCGGGCCTCTCTTTCTGGAAATTTTTCTTGTACTTCTTTTAGTTGAGTAGTAGATTGTATCAAGATTGTTCCGCTTCCTGTATGAGAGCGATTGAATTGGATGATAAAAGGATGATCTTCCCACTCAATGTTCTTGCACAGCTTTACTGAATATTCTGGCAAGTACTTCCTTAACTCTCCTAACCATTCTAGTTGTGATATTTTTTCTTCCACCTTGTTGGACAGTTCTGTAGGGGGATTGATAAGGGACCAATTGTTTTCTGTGCACACCCTCTCTATTTGAGGAGTGCTTTTAAATACCAGTATATTTGGATTATCAAGCTTTTCTATGTGTTCTTTTACTTGTTTATTTTCCATTAATTGCCATGTATCTAACAGCTTTTCCTCTTCTATGAGTAATATGTTTGTTCGGTCTTTGGCAACAGACTTGGCAAATTCAGTATTATTTGAGATAATGTAGTAGCCTGGAATATCTAGTTCCAATCCCAAAGCCCGCTCTATGTCGCGGGTAATATATACTATAGGTTGTGCAGATAGTTTCTCTATCAAAGATTGCATAGTAGGGGAATTATACTAGAAAAGTAGTTTTTTTTCAATATATACGACAAGGCCTGAAGCGGGAGCTCCAGGCTATGAACGGGATGTCACAGGATTGCAACAGAATTTCAGAGAGTCCCTTTGCACGACCGCGCGTTGCGACCACTTGTGCAAGTAGTACTCCTCTTGGGTCTGGCAGCTTATGAGCCAGTCGGTTTCGTCTAGCACTTTTCCGCCGTCATGATGCACCACAGTGCAGAATTCGTTGTACGATTCTGGCACAACCATGGCTCTAGTCAGATACCAGAGCCAACTGAAGATCTTCTGTGTTGGGGTTTGTGGATCGACTGAAAAATCTTTTTTCTGTGTTCCCATTCTTTCCCTCCAAGGAATGTTCTGGGTAATATTATTACATAATTTTAATAAAAAGTCAATAGGTATGGATGAATTGTATGGTGAAATAAAAAAACATGGGAAAGTAAGGATGCGAGAGCCTTTGGCTAAGCATACTACTTTCAAGATAGGCGGTCCTGCTGATTTTTTTGTTATCGTCTCAGAACGTGATCACCTTGTCTCTTTGGTTAAGTATCTAGACAGCCAAGGGGTTGGCTATACTATGCTTGGTGGCGGTAGTAATCTTTTAGTGAGTGATGAGGGATATCAGGGAGTGGTGGTGTCAGTAAAGTGCAATGAATTGAAAGTAGATGGAGGTGTTGTTATAGTAGATGCTGGTTGTACTATGGCTGGCGTAGCTCAAGAGGCTGGTCAGGCTGGATTATCTGGCTTTGAATGGGGGGTGGGAGTACCAGGGACAGTGGGTGGAGCAGTGATTGGCAATGCTGGTGTGCCAGGGAGTGAAATGAAAGATAGTGTAGAAAAGGTGGAAGTATATAGGGATGGGGAGGTGCTAGAACTCTCTAATGAGGATTGTGAATTTGGATACAGAGATAGTATTTTCAAACATAATACTGACATTGTCCTTAGGGTATGGCTGAAACTAGGAAAGAGTGATGACGGAAAGACAATACTAGAATATATTGAACACAGAAATCAAACTCAACCAAAAGGACAAGCTTCGTCTGGTTGTACTTTCAAGAATGTGGAGTTGAGTGAAGAAGAGGTGGAAGAAATGAAGGGGAGGATACCAGAAGAGTTTCTAGCTAAAAAACGCATTCCAGCAGGATGGTTAGTAGATCAAGCGAGGATGAAGGGGAAGAAGGTGGGAGGAGCGCAAGTGAGTGAGCATCATGCTAATTTCATAATCAACCTAGGTGATGCCACATGCCAAGATGTACTTTCTTTGATTGCAGAGATAAAAGAGAAAGTGTATACTATATATAGTATAAGTTTAGAAGAAGAAGTTAGAATTATTTAACCTAATTATTATGGTAATAAATGTAAGGACGAATGGCATGGACATGACAGATGCTATCAGGCAGTATGTAGAGGAAAAAGTGGGATCCTTGACTAAGTATTTTAAAAATATACAGCAGGCAGATGCTGATGTGGGTATTGAGTCTAATCATCACAATAAAGGAAAGGTATATTATGCAGAAATTAATCTGCATGTTCCTGGTAAAGTGGTGAGAGTTTCTAAGAATGCTGAAGATTTGTACAAAGCAATTGACAAGGTAAAGGATCATCTAAAGGTAGAGCTGACAAAGATGAAAGAGAAGAAAAGGCAATTGGACAAGATTCTATTGCGGAAACAAAAAGAATACGAGGTATAAAAAAATCGCCTTTGGGCGGTTTTTGGTTTCCCCGACGCGTGTCTAGAAAATAAAGACGCGCGTCGGGGGAAGTCGTGGAATTGGGATGAGACTGGGTAGTCCCCAGAGTCCGGATGGAACTCCTGGTAGAAGTGGATTTTCTTCTACTTCCTCTTCAGTGTATGGGAGTATCCATTCTATGATCAGTGGTGGGGGTAGCCTCGGGAATATCTCGTGGTAGTATCTTGCACTCTTGAGGCGGTTGAATTTGACTTGTATTTCTTGGAACGGAGAACATATTCGCATTGTTCACCCCTTATTCATAGTGGTGTCTGAACTGAAATCGTCCCCACCCATTTTCACCCCATTTGGGTGACAGTGTACCACCATCCTGTCCTGCGTTTGTGGACAGTACTCCGTTGGATACTGCGTATCCACAGATGAGGCAAAAGTTGCCATTTTCATTGTGGAGGTATTTGATTGTACAGTCAGTAGAACACTCAGGATTTGTACATTTCCTTTTTCCCAATTCTTTCTCCTTTGAATGAGCGAAAAACCAATAAATGGATGGGGATATATTACGTTAAATAAGCGATTTTGTCAAATATGGACAAAATCAGCATTTGGTGGTATAATAGCCCACGCTTAGCAAAATATATTATGAGATTTTTAGACAAGCTTCTAGGTGATCCGAATAAAAAGACACTTAAATCTCTTCAGCCAATGGTGGAAGAGATTAATGCTTTGGAGCCTGAAATGGAAAAGCTCACAGAAGAGCAACTAAAAGCCAAGACTAGTGAGTTCAAAGGACGCCTTTCCAAGGGCGAATCTTTGGATAGCTTGCTAGTAGAGGCATTTGCAGTGGTGAGAGAGGCTTCTAAGCGTACTACTGGCATGCGCCACTACGATGTACAGTTAATAGGTGGGGTTGTTTTGCATCAGGGTAAGATTGCAGAAATGAGGACGGGTGAAGGTAAGACACTTGTGGCTACTTTACCTGTATATTTGAATGCTTTGGAAGGAAAAGGAGTTCATGTGATTACAGTGAATGACTATCTAGCCAAGCGTGATGCTGTGTGGATGGGTCAAATATATGACTATCTAGGTTTGTCAGTTGGTATTGTACAGAATCAGCGTATTAGTTTTGTGTATGATTCTTCTGTAAAAGGGAATGAGCTAGATGAGGAGAGAGATGAATTGGGTAGTTTCAAAGTGGAAGAAGAGTTTTTACGAGCCTCTTCAAGACAGGAAACATACAGATGTGATATTACATATGGTACTAATAATGAATTTGGGTTTGATTATCTAAGGGACAACATGGTGCAGACAATTGAAGAAATGGTTATGCGTCCAGGAGATGAAATGCACTATGCCATTATTGATGAAGTTGACTCTATCCTGATAGACGAAGCTAGAACCCCTCTGATTATTTCAGCTCCTGCACAGCAGGCCACTGAACAATACTACCAGTTTGCTAAATTGGTAAAACAGTTAGTGGAAAACGAAGACTACAATCTAGATGAAAAGATGCGTAGCTCTACTTTGACAGAACAGGGGATTGCTAAGTTTGAAACATGGTTGAATGTTGATAATTTGTATGTAGAGGGTGGAATACGATTAGTGCATCACATTGAACAGGCCTTGAAAGCAGAAGTTCTCTTTAAAAAAGACAAAGATTATATTGTTGATGACAATGAGGTGATTATCATTGATGAGTTTACCGGTCGTAAAATGCCAGGACGAAGGTATTCTGAAGGACTTCATCAAGCTATTGAGGCCAAGGAAAATGTGGCTATTCAAAGAGAAAGCCAAACTTTGGCCACTATTACTTTCCAGAATTTGTTCCGCATGTATAGCAAGCTGTCTGGTATGACTGGTACAGCATTTACTGAATCAGAAGAATTTTTCAAAATATATTATTTAGAGGTTATTGTGATTCCTACTAATAGGCCAGATGTTAGGGTTGATCATCCAGACAGGATATACAAGAGTGAGAACGGCAAGAACATGGCCATTGCAAAGAAAATACAAGAGTGCAGAACAAAAGGACAGCCTGTTCTAGTGGGTACTATTTCAGTGGAGAAGAATGAAGAGTTGAGCATCTTTTTGACAAGCCAAGGAATTGAGCATGAAATTTTGAATGCTAAAAATCATGAAAGAGAGGGTGAGATTATCGCTCAAGCAGGACAGCCGGGCTCTGTAACCCTAGCCACTAACATGGCTGGACGAGGAGTTGACATCAAACTAGGCGGAGTACCTTTGAATGGGGAGAATATGAAAACAGTTGAACGAGCCGGAGGATTGTTCGTGTTAGGTACAGAAAGGCATGAATCTAGAAGAATAGATAATCAGTTAAGGGGTCGTTCTGCTCGTCAGGGTGATCCTGGAGAAACTCAGTTTTTTGTTTCTACTGATGATGATTTGATGCGTATTTTTGCTGGAGAGAGAATGAAGGGTGTGATGGAGAGATTGAATGTACCAGATGATATGCCTATTGAACAGAAAATGATTACCAAGATGTTGGAAGGTGCTCAGAAAAAGGTAGAAGGGCACAACTTTGATATTAGGAAGCATTTGTTAGAGTATGATGATGTCCTTAACCGTCATCGTGAGGTTATATACAAGAAAAGAAGGCAAATTCTTGGATTATCAAAACAAGATAGTGGGTTAGAAGAAAAAGAGGAAGAGGGAAGCGAGAGTGATTTGGACAAAAAGTATAGTTCTTTGAAAGAAATGATCCTAGATTTAGTAGATCAAGAAGTTGAATTTATAGTTTCTTTCCACACTAATGTGGAAGATAGGAAAGATTGGAACATGAAAGAAGTATATGAAACAATGAAAACTGTCTTTCCTTTTAATCAAGAAGAAAGAGAACAGCTTTTGCACATGGGCGGGAATGGAGATTCCAAATTAGAAGATGTGGAAGCTAGAGACCAGACTGTCAAATTCCTGATGAAAAAGGCTGAACAAGAATATGAGAGTATCACAGACCAGATTGTTGGAATATCCAGCAGTGAGGAAGAGGGAGGTACAATGATGCAAGGTATTGAGAAGAATATATTACTAAGATCAATTGACAATCTTTGGGTTGAACACTTGGTAGCCATTGACTACCTTAGAACAGGAATAGGGTTACGAGGGTATGGACAAAGAGACCCCTTAGTAGAGTATAAGAAAGAAACATATAGCATGTTTAATGAATTACTATCTGGTATTCAAAAGGAAGTAGTATATTCTTTCTATAAAGTAGGGGCTGGGCTCCAGTTAGCACCCACTGTAATGGCTAATGACAAGCTAGTGATGAAAGGGGCACAGAAATCAGCTAATGATACACCAGGAGTTGTACAAAGTAAGCTTAGGGATGATTCTGGTAAAAAAGTAGGTAGAAATGATCCTTGTCCGTGTGGAAGCGGTAAAAAGCATAAGAAGTGTTGCGGCAAGTAAATTGAAATAACAAAAAACCACCTGTTTCCTCCCACCTTAATTCTCATTAATTAAGAACTAGGGTAGATGGACAGGTGGTTTTTGTTGTCCAAAGTGCGTGTCAGGTCGTACTACTGAGTAGGAGTTTGTGTGGCACCGCTCACGGCCATGAGGTGTCCGATTCTGGCGGTCCGGTACATATGCTTCTTGTCGGGTTTGTTCTGCTCGAGATCCTCCAGAAGCATGATTCTGGTCACGCTGGCGTTGACGATGTACTTGCCATCCGTCGCTCTCGGATCCCACGCAACCCAGGAGTGGTCATCCATTTCTAGCTTCATTTTTCGGAGTTCATCACAGAATTGATGGGCTCCTTTTTGGGATCTGGCCAGCTCTAGTAGATATCGGGCTACCGTAGAAGTTTCTTCCCGATTTGCTTCTTTCTTGAGGGCATCGGCCATTTGTTTGAGGATGCCCCGGTAGAAGTCCTCCAATCTGAGGAGGAAGTCGGATATGTCTTCCCCCGCTTCCTCCCGAGGTGCTTCTCGGTGAATGTACAAACATCCTGGGAGTTCAAGAGCTGTGACCAGGTGGTTGTTCTTGCCGAGTACCAGATCCTGGTCAATGATTGCGACGGATACCAACTTTCCAGCGGGGTAGCGGGTTGTTAGGTACTCTGTCAAGGTCTTGAGCTCCGAACTGTTGGTTGCGCTCATGAACCCCGCCAGAGCGCACACATTTCTCAAGGGTCGGTCAGGTTTCCTTTCTAGATCCCCCACATCGGCAAGGCCACTCACATGAATTACTTCGACTTCGACTTCTCGGGCAAGACTGTTGATGGTGCCCAAGAGGCTGTCGGGTGCGTTGAAAAACATGATACTGTGTTCCATAGAATCCTCCATTCCACTCAAATGTGAATGTTTTCTTGGAAGAGTAACCCTTACCCTTCACGTTTACCGCATTAGATAATAACATAACAGTTATGTATTGTCAAGGTGGTTGAAAGTACTAGTGGAAAACCCCCTTGACTGGTTTTCTAGTCTGTTGTAGAATATATCCCGTAAACATATATGGCGAATAAACAAACTCAGTCACAAATTAGGGCTAAGATACGTTGGGGTATTGTTGGTATTCTTGCTTTGCTTTTAGCGGCGAGTTTTTTTGATGTCCCAGTGTTTTTCAACAGAGTGATTAATGTTGTTAATAATACAGCTCACTTGGGGTTACCTAGAATTCCGGAGAAGGAGTTTAACTTGGGATTAGATCTACAAGGTGGAGCTCATTTAGTATATCAAGCTGATGTTAGTGGTATAGATGGCGATGAAAAGGGTGCTTCTGTAGAGGGTGTAAGGGATGTTATTGAAAGAAGGGTGAATGGGATTGGAGTAAGTGAGCCAGTTGTACAGACAACTAAAGTTGGTGATGACTATCGTATCATTGTGGAGCTTCCAGGAGTGACAGATGTGAATGAAGCCATACAGATGATAGGGGAGACTCCAATACTTGAGTTCAAGGAAGAGAATAACGAACCAGCTAGAGAATTGACCGAAGAGGAGGCAAAGGGATTGGAAGAATATAATATAGAGGCAGAAAAGAAAATTAACGAAGCTTTAGGCAAGGTGAAGGCTGGTGAACAGTTTACTAATGTAGCTGGTGAGTACACAGAAGATAGTGTGGGAAAGAATAATGGTGGTTATATAGGCTTTGTTTCTAAGAACTCCAAATATTTTCAATTATATGAATGGGCAGAGGATGCAGAAGAGGGTGATATGACCCAAGAAGTATTTGATAGTTTTGAGGGATATAATATATTGATGCGCGGAGCACAAAGAGAGGGTGAAGAAGAAGTGAAGGCGAGTCATATTTTGATTTGTTATCTAGGTGCTAAATCTTGTAATGCTCCTGAGTACAACAAAAAACAAGCTTTAGAAAAGGCTCAAGAAGTATATGAACAGGCTAATGCTAGTAATTTTGCTAGTTTAGCTAAAGAACATTCCACTGACCCTGGTTCTAAAGACGAGGGTGGAGAGTATGACTATTTTGGAAGAGGATTTATGGTAGCAGAGTTTGAAGAGGCCGCCTTTGGTGCTGATCCAGGACAGATAGTGGGCCCAGTAGAAACAGAGTTTGGTTATCATATTATATACAAGCAAGATCAAAGAAAATCTACAGAGTATGAACTTTGGAGAATTTTAGTTGCTATTAAGTCAGAAAGTGACATTCTACCTCCAGAAGATCCTTGGAAAGCAACAGAGTTGTCAGGTAAACAGCTAGAGAGGTCAGAAGTGGTGTCTGATTCACAAACTGGGGCAGTACAGGTTTCTCTGCAGTTTGACAGTGAAGGAAAAGATTTGTTTAGGGACATTACTGAAAGAAATGTTGGTCAGCCAGTTGCGATTTTCTTGGATGGCGTCCCTATTAGTGTGCCAACAGTAAATGAGCCTATACGAGATGGAAGAGCAGTTATTTCTGGGGCTTTTACATTGCCAGATGCAAGAACTCTTTCACAAAGATTGAATGCAGGTGCTTTGCCAGTACCAGTTGAGTTGATTGCCCAACAGAGTGTTGGAGCAACTTTAGGGGCAAAGTCTTTAACAAAGAGTTTGAAAGCAGGGATAGTAGGTATTATCATTGTAATGATTTTTATGCTTTTGTTCTATCGTTTACCAGGTTTACTGTCTGTAATTGCTTTGACTTTATATATTGCTGTAGTAATGGCTCTATTTAAACTTATTGGAGTAACACTTACATTGGCAGGAATTGCAGGATTTATCTTGTCTATTGGAATGGCAGTTGATGCTAATGTCCTTATTTTTGAACGATTAAGAGAAGAGCTAAAAGAAGGAAAGAGTTTGAAAGCAGCAGTAGAAGAAGGGTTTTTACGAGCGTGGACTTCTATTAGAGATGGTAATATTTCTACATTAATTACTTGTGTGCTATTAATTTGGTTTGGAACTAGCTTTGTGCAAGGATTTGCTGTTACTTTAGCAATTGGTATTTTAGTAAGTATGTTCTCTGCTATTACCGTAACTAGAGTAATGCTGAGGTTTGTAGTACCTTGGTTCAAAGAAGAAGCTAACTGGATGTTTTTAGGAGCTGGAAAAAAATATGATTAATATAATTGGAAACAAAAGAATACCTTTTATTGTATCTTCAGTGCTGTTTGTGATAAGCATGATTCTTGTCATTACCATAGGCTTACGTCCGGGTATTGATTTTACTGGAGGTTCGCTAATAGAAATATCCTTTAGTGAAGAACGTCCCAGTATACAAGAGATAAAAGGATCATTAGAAAGCCTTAACTTAGATTTGGGTAATGCAGTAGTACAGCCTACTGAGGAAAAGAATGTGATTATTCGCCTTCGTTTTATCAACGAAGATGAGCATCAAATGATTTTGAAGCAGCTAAGGCAGACATTTGAAATGCAAAATATTCAATTTGATGTTGCGGTTGGTGATGGGAGCGAAGTGGGTGTAGTACAGGTAGATCCAGAGACTGAAGAAGAAATCATGCAAAAAATTGAGAACCAAGAAGGAAAGAACATAGTGTTAGAAGAAAGAATTGAAACAATTGGCCCGGCTATCAGTTCCCAGCTAAGGAGCAGGGCAGTATATGCCGTAATAGCAGTGGTAATAGCTATTATCATTTATGTAGCATATGCCTTTCGTAAGGTTTCAAAACCAGTACAGTCTTGGAAGTACGGATTAGCTGCAATTATCGCCCTAATACATGATATATCAATTGTATTAGGTATATTTGTCTTACTAGGAAAGTTCTTGAATGTAGAGATAGGTATTCCTTTTGTGGTAGCGCTGTTAACAGTGTTGGGTTATTCGGTAAATGATTCAATCGTAGTATTTGATAGAGTAAGGGAGAACCTTATCAAGCGTACTAGTGAAAGATTCCCAGAAATGGTTAACATGGGTATTAATCAGACATTCATCCGTTCAATCAATACCTCTGTTACTACTTTAGTAGTATTGTTTGCCTTGTTCTTATTTGGTGGTGAATCAATTAAATACTTTGCCCTAGCTTTGATAATTGGTGTTGCTTCTGGTACTTACTCTTCTATTTTCTTGGCTAGTCCGTTGTTAGTATTTTGGGAAGAGTTGAAGAAGAGGAAACAAGATTAAAAGAAAAATAAACTACCCCCAGTTAAACACTGGGGGTAGTTTTTTCCTCAATTACTTTTATTACTAAAAATAATAGTCAGTGGGGAGAGCGGTAGGTGGCTCTCCCGTAGTTCAATGAACGTTCGGTTTTGCCCGCGCATGCCAATTGATGGCAAGCCTACCACGCGGATGATCATCTGCTACCCGATTCTGAGGAAGCGCTGGAACCAGTTTCTCTCGCGGGGTTCGATGCACCCCAGTGCTCTCTCGAGCTCTTCCTGGCTCAGGTCCGCCCCGGTCGGCATGACTTCTGTGACCGCCCCGGTCGTGGGACTGATGTGCGTCACCCCGGTACCATTAGAAGCGCATGCCTGAAGTAACAGCCTGTCGAGTTTTGCATCGGTTCTCATCTTTTTTTCCTCCTGGTTGAATGCCTGTCTAAGTACTATTGATATAGTACGTAAATAGGCACTTACCAAGTGTATTGGTACAAGATTATAATAAACAACTATACCATAAAAAAACTCCTTTGTCAAGGGGTTTAGGTACTTTTATGGCTAATTTTAGCTAAAGTTTACTTGAAAAGTGGTTCCCTTCCTAGGGTTACTGTTAATATTGAGAACTGCATTATGATTCTCAACAATTTGCCGGCATGTTACTAATCCTAGCTTGGGGAGTTTGGATATTGAAGTTGTATTTAAGTGTGCTTTACTAAAAGTATCTTTTATATTTTTTCTAGAAATTCCTTTTCCAGTATTTGATATTGTGAAAGTAGTTTTGTTTCTTTTCTTCTTTAGGACAAAGCATATCTTTTTTTCATTAGAAACATGCTTGAAAGCATTACTGGCCAATTGAGTGATTAGTTCTTCCAGTCTGTTTTTGTTTCCATTAATACAAATATTCTTTTCTATATCTGCATGTATTGTAATGTTTCTTTCTTCGGCAATAGTTGTAAAGTATTCAATGAAATTGTTTAGTAGTTTACTTATATTTATTTTTTCTAGTTCCAATGTTTCAGTTTCTATTTTAGTCAAAGAAAGATAGTCAGAAATAAATTTAGATGTTTGATTTATTGTTTTCTCCCAATAGTCTAGGGTTTTTTGATTATTTGGTTTTTTGATTAGGTCTATTTCTCCTCTGAGGATTGTCAGTGGGGTTTGAAGTTTGTGTGCTATCCTTATCATTGATTGAGCTTGTTCCTTGTCTAGTTTTTGTATTTGTCTCTTTGTTTTATCTACCTCTATTTTTAGTCTTTCTTGGTTTGCTTGTACAACAAATTGTTTTGCTTGTGTCAGGGTTTTTCTTGTATGAGGTATTAGCCATGGGGTCGCTATCACAATTAGTGTTGTTGAAAACAAAAACAAACTGTTTGTTTCAGTTTGTTTGGATATTAATATGAAGGTAAGGAAGATAGTGGTTAGCCAGGTAATAAATGCAGCTAGGACAGGTAGGGAAAAGCTATGGGGTGAAAAAGCCCTTATCTCATTAATACCTTCTTTTGTGTTGTAGCTAGCCATATTTATATACCTTTTTATTCTTGCACACTATTGTAGAAAATGCAAGGGTTTACTCCCCAAGCAGTTATCCACGCCCTTTCTAGCTCCTAATCCTCTTTAGAGACAGCTAAGAGGACTCCCTTCTTGTGGATACTAGAGCGGGCG
The DNA here is from genome assembly GCA_964412535.1 of uncultured Gammaproteobacteria bacterium. Classification (GTDB taxonomy): domain Bacteria; phylum Patescibacteriota; class Patescibacteriia; order Magasanikbacterales; family UBA922; genus CAYPPF01. Next base: position 15,352 of record CAYPPF010000022.1, read on the forward strand.
TGGATAATATGCCGGATAGGTTTTGAAAGAACTGGGTTCATATTATTAGTTCCTATAATAATTTATTATAAAGTCTTTCTACTATTTAGCTGGAAAGCGGGTGTATTTTTTATAAAGAAAAGATAAAATCTATATAAAGTCAAAAAAATACTGCTAAATTTGCAGTATTTTGATGTATTTTTGTTCTTTTTTACTTCACATCTACTTTGTATCCTCTCCCCATAACGGTGTGGATAAGTTTCCTTTTCTTTGTTGAATCTACTTTTTTCCTTAAACTGGCTATATGAGACTCAATAGTATTTGAAAAGGGGTCTGCATTCATATCCCATACATGCTCCATAATCATCCCCCTAGAGAGTACTATTCCTTGGTTTTTCATTAAATACTCTAGTAGCATAAATTCTTTTTTAGTGAGGCATACTTCCTCTTTGTCTCTCTTCACCTTTTGTTTTCTAGAATCTAGTACTAGGTTGTCTATTTCAAGTAATTCTTCCCTTATTTGCTCTGGCCTGCGCAATAGCGCACGTATTCTGGCCATTAGCTCTAGGAAGGAAAAAGGCTTGGTTAGGTAGTCATCAGCTCCTGAGTTGAGTAATTCTACCTTTTTTTCAGTGTTGGATACCACTGAAAGCATGATAATAGGGGTGGTTTTGTCTTTTTCCCTTATTTCCTCGCATATTTGCTTTCCTTCTTTCTTGGGTAGTACATTGTCTAGTATGATAATGTCATATTCATTTATTCTAGCTAGAACAGAGCCTTTTTCCCCATCTTTAGCCACATCTACTACAAAACACTCTGATTCAAGGCTTGGTTTAAGAAAGTCAATGATTTTTTGTTCATCTTCAATGAGTAGTATACGCATATGATTGTTTTTATTATTAAAAAGGTATACATATATACTAAACATGGATAGGAATACCGTCAAGTGTTTTTTCCTTGATTTTGTGATATACTATATTTACTGTCAATGAAAGATTTAGACAGGATTTAGTTAATCTAACAAGATATATATGTCAGATACTTTTATCCGCCACTTAATTTCTCTACTAGGTTCTTTGGTCTGCTTAATAGCTTTTTGGGCTGGATACATGGCCCACAAGACAGGTTGGTGGTGGGCAGCTTTAGGGGTTATAGTTATTTACGCTATAATATACAAATTAGTGGAAGCATAATATGAATCTAGGTGTATTCCAAGTTGATTTAGGGCTAATGATGGAATTTTTCAATCAAGATTTTTTTGAGATATTAAAAGATTTAATGGTTATTTTTGGTTGGGTAGCTTTAGAGTTTGCCTTTTTGTATATGGGTGTAACATTCTACAGAAAGTATAGGAAGAGTAAATACACGGCAGATTGGAGATGGGTGTTATTGGCTATAGATATTCCTTCTTTGAATGTACAAACTCCAATGGCTGTAGAGCAGATGTTTGCTCATCTCGCTGGTGCATTTGAACAACCAGATATAGCAGCTACTTTTAGGAGAGGATTTGACCAAAGGTCATTTAGTTTTGAGATTATTGGTATAGAGGGGTATATACAGTTTTTAGTAAAGACAGAAGAGACTTTCAGGGATCTGGTAGAGGCTGCTATATATGCCCAATACCCAGAGGCAGAGATTACAGAGGTGGAAGAGTATACTGACAATTTTCCTGATAAGTTCCCTGACGAAGAATATGATATTTGGGCAACAGATTTTGGTCTAATTGAGGACAGTGCATATCCCATCCGCACGTACAGGGACTTTGAACATAGTATTTCAAAGGATACTGTTTTAAAAGATCCAATGGGTGCTTTTTTGGAAAGTTTTTCTCGTATTGGCCCTGGAGAGCATATGTGGTTCCAGATTATTATTGAACCTATTTCTAATGATTGGAAAGAGGATGCAATTAAAAAGATTAAGGATATAATAGGGGAGACTAAGAAGACTTCAGGCAAGAAGACAATATCAGACTATATTGGCAATGCTCCTGTAAAGATTTTAGAAGGGGTGGGAGATCAGGTGTTTGGCAGAGAAGCCTCTCCCGCTGCTATTGAAAGTAATGGCAGGGAAGAGGAGCAAAACAAGCTCAAGTTTCTTACTCCAGGACAAATGAAAGTAGTGGAGGCAATGGAAGAAAAGATTGCTAAGATAGGGTTTAAAACCAAAATGAGGGGAATGTATATTGCCAAGAAGGATGTGTTTAAGCCAGAAAGGGGAGTGCATGCTTTGGTGGGTGCCATTAAACAGTATAATGTACCTAGTGCTAATTCAATTTTACCTACTTTTGGATTGAAGTTGTCGTATTTTTTGAAAGAGAGAAGAGTCGCCTGGCGCAAGAACACACTAATGTGGGCATACAAGAAGCGGAAGATAAAGATGGGTGGTAATCCTTGTATCCTTAATATAGAAGAATTAGCCACTATATGGCATTTTCCAATGTCACATGTAAAGACTCCGTTAGTGCAGAAAGCAGAATCTAAATTAACTGAACCACCAGCTGGCCTTCCTGTTGAGGGCATTGTAGAGAAGTTGGTGGAAAAAAAGGATAAGAAAGCGGGGCATGAAACTGATGGAGGAGATGTTTTCAAAGAAGGACAGAAGTTTGGTTAGTAGGGTATAAAACACAAAACCCGCTTTTGCGGGTTTTTTCTTTATCTAGATTTTATGTAAAATTAGGGAATATCTCATATAACCTGTATTATAGTGGAAAAAAGTAGTGGGGACAATCATTTTTACTTGATTTTCCCCTCTAAATGGTATACGCTATAATTAATAACTATATGTCTGACGAAATTCAAGAGATTAAGGATAAAATAGATGTGGCTGACCTTATTTCAGAATATGTCCAGCTAAAACCATCAGGGGTTAATAAAAAAGGACTATGTCCTTTTCATAATGAAAAGACCCCATCTTTTATGGTCAATAGCGAGCGTCAGAGCTGGCATTGTTTTGGGTGCAATAAGGGGGGAGACATATTTTCTTTTACAGAAGAGATGGAGGGAATGGAATTCAAGGAAGCTTTAAAGCATTTGGCTGACAAGGCAGGGGTGCAGCTATCCAACTATCGTTCTGATGTGGACAGTAGCCAGAAGAACAGAATAAAAGAGATTAATGTAGAAGCAGCTCGTTTCTTTCACAGTTTTTTG
>CAYPPF010000023.1:0-3834 GCA_964412535.1 uncultured Gammaproteobacteria bacterium
CTATCGTCTGTCGGCTTTGATTTCCGTCCGGGGTTGTCCTGGAAGATGTAAAAACCAAAACACCGGCCTAAGCCGGTGTTTTTATTTTACCTTCAAAGTCGTTTACGTCCTGCTCTTCCTGGCCTTCCTCCACCACCAATAGACCCACTTCTAGTTGATTCTGAATTATCAACCTTCATTGCTGCTTCTGCTTTTAGCGCAGCAACCTGTCTTTCCTGTTTACTAAAGCCAACCTCTTCCTTGGGCTCATCTTCTACAAGTACAGGACCTTTCTCTCCCTCGTACACCCTATACCCACCACTAACAACCTTGCCGCCCTCTACACTTTCTTTCCTGCGCCGTAACACCTTGCGACCACCTTCTTTACCACCAACAACACTCTCTTTTACAACCATATCACCAGAATCTGGAAGTTCTTCTGGTTTCTCTTTTTTTATTACCTTACGCCAAGTACCTGGCTCTCCTCCTTGTCCAGACAAACTGCGCAGTGGGGCTCTATTTTCCATATGATTAAAGTTAATTGTGTATAAACATAGCATCTCCGAAGCTATAGAAGCGGTATTTTTCTTCTACTGCCTCTATATAGCACTTTAACATAAAATCTGTATCCCTGGCAAACGCACAGACCAGCATTAAAAGTGTTGACTTAGGAAGATGAAAATTAGTAATCAAACCATCTACCACCCTGAAATCAAACCCGGGAGTGATAAAGATATTAATATCATTACTGTATGAACGGAGAAAATTAGGACCCTCATAATCTTGATCATGAAAACTTGCAATCCCCTCCAGTGTTCTCACTACTGTAGTGCCCACAGCTATCACTCTTCTCCCCTCTTCCTTGGCTTTGTTTATCTTTCTTGCATTTTCTTCATCTAGTTCTACCCACTCACTATGCATAACATGATCAGATAGCTTGTCGCTCTTTACTGGCAGAAAAGTACCTAGCCCAACATGCAAGGTAATTTCAGCAAAATCAACTCCCTTTTCCTTTATCTTTTCAATCAATTCTGGAGTAAAATGGAATCCTGCAGTAGGAGCTGCCACAGAGCCCTCGTGTTTAGCATATACAGTTTGATAGTTTGAAAAATCATCAGGCTCATGTTTCACATATGGCGGAACTGGAATATGACCATACTGATTAGCTTTTTTCATCACCATATCTTCATCATCTGAAAACTGCACTAATATACTACCCCCGTCTTCCTTGGCAACCACTTCGCAAAAAAAATCAGAAGCAAACCTTACTTTCATTCCCGATACCACTCTTTTACCAGGCTTAGCTAAAACTTTCCACACCCCTTTATTTTCCATAGGGCGCACCAAAAATATCTCCACCCTTTTCTGCCCTAACAATTCCCCCATACTTGATTCTAATTCCCCAAACAAACGAGCCTTAAACACCTTAGAATTATTCCAAACTAATAAATCACCAGGTTGAAAATATTCAAGTAAATTAAAAAAGCTAGAATGAATCATGCTTTTTTTTGCTCTATCTAACACCAACAATTTTGAACTGTCTCTAGGAAAGACAGATTTCTGAGCAATCAATTCTTGAGGTAAATTGTAGTCAAAATCATTGGTCAACACAAAAACTCTACTTTAAATACTTAGATTTATTCAAATTATGTTCTTCCAAGGTCTTTGCATACTTCACTTCACCATCGCTAGTTGTCAGAAAGTACCAATAGTCATTCTCAATAGGATATATAGCAGCCTCTATTGAGCCTAAACTAGGATTAGAAATAGGTCCCAACGGCAAACCTGGATATTTGTATGTATTCCATGGAGAAGGAGAGTTTCTCTCCTCTTGTGTGGTAAAGACATCACCTGTCTTACCTGAAGCATAGTGGACAGTAGAGTCAGCCTGTAAAGCCCAATTTATGTCATATCTACGCCAAAATATATTAGCTACTAATTTCTTGTCCTTCTCACTCTTCACCTCTCTTTCTAAAACACTAGCCATAGTTATAGTCTCAAAAAAAGTACGGCCTTCTTCCTCAATATCTTTGTACATTTTTTCCGTTATCTGACCATCGCGATATTCAAGTAGCTTATTAACTATTTCCACCAATGTAGCATTCTTATATATACGATATGTTTCTGGAGCTAGGTAGCCTTCATAACTTACATACCATGGCTTGTCTTCTAGAATCTTCAAGTCCAGATCCATTTCAGGAGCTTTAATTCTAGAAACCTTGTAACTAACAGCTGACAGGCCAACTAACTCAGTCAACTCTTCCGCTTGAAACATTCCCTGATTTTCTAAATAACTAGCAATATCTCTAATGGTCCATCCTGGGATAATAGTAATGGTGGTTTCATTAAGACCTGGCTGACTCAAAGCTTTGGCCACTCTATGAAGAGTGACAGGAGACCCTACCTCAAACTCCCCATAATTTATCTTCTTGTCCAACCCACTAAGAACAAGGTATTTTTTAAACAACCAAGAATTGCGTATTATATTTTCCTCTTCTAAACGATCTACTAGCTCAGGCACTGACTCTCCTCGTTTTACCTCAAACTTCACCATGTCAACCTTCTGTGCCTCTGCTGTATATATCTCCCCAATTACAAACCACAGTCCCACTACTATACAAAGGACTGCTATTAAAAGAATAATTTTATACATCATATTCATATTACTTTCCATCACCAAACTTCTCTTCATACTCATCCCACCTTCCTGCTACGAAATAATTCATAGCAATCTCATCCATTAATGCTTTCTCAGGAATCTCACCTTTCCCATCTGACAATTCCAATCCTTTTAAAGACCCAGGATATAGGTCATTATACATACGATTCATTTCAACCATTTTTCTCTGTGAAAAACTTGCCCAAGGAAGAACTTGATCTTGAATATTCAATTTATAGCTTTCCCCACTCTCGTCCTCTTCTATATCTCCTTTTATAAAACCCTGCTTTATTCTACTCTCCCACTGAGTCTTCATCATAATATCATCAGTGATTGCACCTGATACTTCTGTCATATCTTCAACAGTAGCAGGTAATTCTTGAAGTTCTGCAAGCTTGCATCCCGCCACTCGATGACTCCCATCTTTTACAAAACAAATATCTCCACCTGGGCCAGAAAACTTTTTTAACTTAATGCCATGGTCAGGACTGTTTACATGAAATACATGATCAACTGACTGCTCTGTACCTTTTACCAAATCTTTAGCAACTGACACACCCCTCCCCTTTCTACTATCATACTCTGTTGACCAGTCTCTAAATGCAGGTGTGCCAACAATGGTTTCTGTTCTCACCATTTCCATACCATCACTTTTCTCACTAGATCGAGTTAGTAGCGGAAAAATCTCCCGCCCTGAAAAATACGGAAGATCAGCCAACCCTTTTTGTCTTCTTTCCAACTCTGCGTCATCAGCACCCTTAATTTCTGGTGGGACACCCTCTTTCACTCTCTTTACCACCTCTTGTAAACTTATCTGATCTGACTTAGCATGCTCTCTTGTTGTTCCTGTTTCTCTTGTCATACATTGAAAGATTTATAATTATTTCTAGCCCACTCAAGTCTTTCCGGTACTCCTACATCTATCCACGGTCTGTCTGACTCGTACACATACAAATCTTTCACATTAGGGAAGACATCGTATTCCATACTAAAACTATCCTTAGCAGGAAAGTATCTAGTTATTCCAGGATTGAACAAATAGAACCCTCCATTTTGATATCCTGGCTTGTGAATACCCTCTTTTTCCTTGTACTCGTCCAAGTGATGGTCCTTTCCATAGACCAGAGTGCCATAACTGGAAACATCTTCTGCATATGCCCCTAAAATTATCCCATCAGAACCCTCAGACAAATATC
>CAYPPF010000023.1:3844-18010 GCA_964412535.1 uncultured Gammaproteobacteria bacterium
AAGTGATGATATCTCCGTTTAGTATCAAAGTAGGTTCATCAGGATGGAGAATATACTTCCATGCGTGCTTTACTGCCCCACCTGTATCCAACCTCTTGTCTTCAACCGCATAAATTATCTCCAGCCCATTTCTCTCAGAGCCAACCTCGTCCTTCAAAACACCTGCTAAATGACCAGCAGCCAAAACAACCTCTTTTACCCCTACTGACTTTAGCTTTTCCAATTGCCAATCAAGTACTGTCTTGTCCCCGACTTTCAAAAGTATCTTAGGAATTTCTTTGGCAATGTCCCCTAAGCGGGTTGATAGTCCTCCACAGAGAATAATGGCATTCATAACTAAAATAATTTAATCAAAAAATTATACAAAGGTTGGGTAATATATACAACCAACCAATATGAAATCAAGGAAAAAAACAAAGCAAAACCAGTCCCGCCTACTATATCCCTTGGATAGTGTACGCCAGAATATATCCTTGCAAAACCAACCAACAAAGCTAAAACAAACAAAATCGAACTAAACCACCAAGAGGCTCCCAGTAAGAAAGTTACAAAAACAAATGAAAAAGAAATCAGAGTATGATCAGAAGGAAAAGATTTCCAAGTCTCCATCGGCTTAAACAACTGTTTAATACCAGGAAACTCAATCACTGGCCTGCGATGAGGCCAAATCAGAGCTAAAGTCCAGCTAGCAATGACAGCAAAGGTAACTGCTGACAATAACAATTTAATGTATACCTTAAACAAATCAGCGGGTAGAAAAGTTTGTCCCCATGACAATACCACCACCCCTAAAATATATATTAACCATCTTGCACAAACCAACATAAAAACATCAAGCCATTTTCTCTTGCCTATTTGCTGGTTTACTTGGAAAAATAACTTATGACTCCATGATAGACGCATATTATTATATCTCCCCTAAATAATCTAAAGCTCTATATGAACAAGCCACACTATTCTGATCATGTATCTCTGAATTTCGTAACTTCTTTTTGAAATCATCAATAGATACAAAAGATACCTCAATATCTTCTGCATCTTCCAACTCTTGTTCATGTTTTTTCTCCACCCCTTTAGCGAGATAGAAGTATCTCTTCCCTGTAGTCCACTTTCCTAAATAACTATATCCCAATTCTATCATTTCCTCTGCCTCGCACCCAGCCTCTTCTCTCAATTCCTCTTTGGCCACTTCCAGCCTGTCCCTGCCCCTATCAACTGCTCCAGCAACTAAAGTATGTAATCTCAATTGCTGGGCAATAAAAAACTGGTCTAAAAGCAATACTTTTCCATCTTTTGACAATCCAAATACTATTACTACTTCTGGACATATATGGATAGAGTAATTATCTACATGACCTTCAGGATTTTCAACATCCCACTCCTCTACCACCCTATGGGGTGTAACATATACTTTCTTTTTGTTGTGTATATTCCATTTTGACATACTATTTGAGTCCTTTAACTTTTCGTATGACCTTGTACAGCCAATACGCACTCCTTTTAATTGCAATATCAATTGAATCAGGAAACTCTTTTACCTCTCCACCAAATCCAACTTTGAATCTAGTCACTCCTGTCCACTCATGATCTGCTTGCCAGCAAAAATCATTGAAACAACTACTCTTACCACCATCCGTGGTTGGCGGAGCAATGCCCCAAAAATCATAGTACTTGCATCCCAGTTTCTTGGCCATCTGTATTCCCTTCCACTGTAACAAATATGGAGCCATTAAATTACGATGCTCATTACTAGAAGCCCCATGCAAGTACACGCAACTATCACCAAAAGAAATTAATACAATACTAGCAATTGGCTGAAAATTATAGTGCGCTGTTATTTGGTATGAAAAATTCTTACTCAACATACTGTGGTAGTATGCCTCACCATGACTCCTGAACTTGTCCCTCTGTATAGTTTCTTCATTCAAGCGCCAAAATACTTCTGCATTTTTTTCAAATTTTAGTTCTATCTCCTTTTTCTGCCCCAAACGTATATTATATCTAGTCTTAGAATGCATCTCCTTCAAAAGTTCTTCATCGCTTTTACTCAAATCAAGCAAAAGGGTTTGTTTTGGTTGCCTGTTAAAAGTATTCACAATCCTTATCTTAGAAGCACCCAATTCTTGACTTGGCTCTATTCTAACAAAACTAAATCCATTTTTCTTTGCCCATTTAAAGAGAGGATCTACTATATTACGACCCTCCACCATTCTAGGAACATATAGGTACTTGATACCTAGTCCTAATTCATGCACCATTCCCTGAACCTGACCCTTTATACTCCCATCCTCTAAAAACTGAAGCCTTACAGGCTTTTGCCCCATAGAGTGCTGGAACTCCCCCCAACCCCAGGATTGCAAAAATTGGGCTTGTTTCTGCGATAAAAGCCAATTATCCCACTCTTGTTGATTATTACAAATCTTTGTTTCCATGCTAGTATAATAGCTAAAAATGCGGTTAAATGCAATTCCCCACCCATAGCTCTTGATTTTTTCCCATATATAGTTTATAATATTCCCAGTTTCCCCTAAGGACTATAATTAATTCTACAAAGCAAAGAAATATGGGTTTACCAGCAAAACAAAGAACTAGGAGATCTAAAAAGGAGAGATCCTCTCATTTTGCTCTCAAGAAAACAATGACAGCTAAATGCGAAGAATGTAAGGCTGATATACTACCTCATAGGGCATGCCCTAAGTGTGGAAGGTACAAAGGAAGGAAGGCCATAAACACAGAGAAAAGAGTACTAAGGAGAAAAAGAAACAAAACTAAACTAGACAAATAATATATGTCCAATCGTCACTTAGCCAGGTCAATAGCAATGCAATCATTGTATCAATGGGATTTTAAGGAACAGCCTGCAAAAGGGCTGGAAGAGATTGTAAAACGCAATATACTAGAATTTGGCCAAGGCCTTAAGGACGACATCCAGTATGTGGAAAGTACAGTTAATGGAGTTACATCTAACCTTAAAAAAATAGACGAAACCATTGCCAAGTACGCCACTAACTGGCCAATCGACCAAATCACCCTTGTTGACCGCAACATCCTTCGTATTGGAATCCATGAACTCAAATTCAATGAAGACATTCCTGCCAAGGTAGCGATAAACGAAGCTATTGAGATAGCAAAGACATACGGAGGCCCTTCGTCTGGCAAATTTGTCAATGGCGTGTTAGGGGCGATATATAACGACATGGAAAAGAAATAATATGGAAGTAAACACAGCATACCAAGAAAAAAACTTCCCCAAGCTGGAGGAAGTAATAGGAATCAAATTCAACCAACCCAACTATATTGTCCAAGCGCTAGTTCATAGATCATACTTGAACGAGAATCGTGAGTTCCCGCTTGGTCATAATGAAAGACTAGAATTCCTAGGAGATGCAGTATTAGAATTAGTTATTACTGAACACATCTTTAAAAATTACCTCAATCCAGAAGGTGAACTTACCAACTGGAGAGCTGCGTTGGTAAACGCAAAAATGTGCGCTCAAATAGCAACTGAAATTGATCTAGAGCCATACCTCTTCCTAAGCCATGGTGAATCACAAGACGAAGGCACTAAGGCAAGAGAGTATATCCTGGCCAAGGTAATGGAATCTTTAATTGGAGCAATATATGTTGATCAAGGATGGGACGTATCCAAGCAGTTCATAGAACGCTGGTTCATCTCTAAACTACCAGAAGTACTAGAACAAGGCCTTTGGATGGATCCTAAATCTAGATTCCAAGAATCTTCACAAGAAATAGTGGGCATTACACCAACATACAGAGTACAAACAGAAGATGGCCCAGACCATGCAAAAAACTTTGTAGTAGGAGTATACCTAGACAAAGAAAAAATAGCTGAAGGTAATGGAAGCAGCAAACAAGAAGCCCAAGTTTCTGCTGCAGAAAATGCCCTAGAAGAAAAAGGTTGGTCAGGACCAAAGATGGAGATAATAAAGAGAGATCCAAACGATGATTATTTAGGGTGAAGTAACATGCGCCGCTAGCTCAGTCGGTAGAGCAGCAGCCTCTTAAGCTGACGGTCCTGGGTTCGAGCCCCAGGCGGCGTACAAATCCCGAATATTCGGGATTAATTTTTGCCTCCGTGGTGTAACGGATAACACAACGGTCTTCGGAACCGTTGATCTGGGTTCGATTCCTGGCGGGGGCACAAAAAAAACAAGCAAAAAGCTTGTTTTTTATTTAAACCACCCTACTAAACTAATCTAGTAATATCTCATCCCCAGCTAATATAATATCCTGTCCGCTAATAACATCCTTAGCCTTCACTTTTACTTTGGAAGTAAGATTAGATTGTGAAGGATTTTTTTTGTCTAATACCACTGCAAACTGTAGAGCCAAAATATCCACACTTGTTGGCATACTTTCTACTGTCCACACAAATTTCTGTTCCTTGTCATCATACTTTGCCTCGCCTGCAGGAACCACCAAGTCTTCTACCTGCCAAGAAACATCTCCGTATATGTCTGTACTTAATTCAATCTCTTGCAATTCATGCCAGGTGTTAGACAAAAGCCAAGTGACAGTATGAAGTTCTTTCCCATTATCACTTCCTATCTTGTCCCTCACTTCAAAATCTAAGTCAGAATTCATAACCATATTTATCTTGTTTCCAGATAATATCTTCTGCTCTACCCCACTATCATACTTTACTTCCACCACTGCACTAGAAATATATGAAACAAATTGAGCAAGATCTACATCATCCGCATCTTTGAAAGGTATACTTAGATCAATATTCAATTCCTCTCCTGGATCCAACTGCCACAGATCGGAGATGTGACGGGAATCCCACAAGATACTACCCCTTCTTGTTTCAGCATTTATCTGCTCGCCCTTTATCTGCCCATTTTCAGGGTCTTCTAAGTTATACCAATCCAGCATACTCTTTTCATCATATGAAGGAGTCTCAAAAATTAAACGAGTGCTTACCTTTTTCAAAGGAGTTGGTCCAGAATTTTTCAAAACTATGCTAGTGTTGAGAGTTTCACCCGGCCTTACGCTAAAATCACCCGCCGAACCATTAATCGCCATACCAACTGACAATTCTGTCTTCAAAAGATTGAGGGTCACTTTTTCAACAGCCAAGATATACGGCTCTACTTGCCTTTCTTCGTCTTTCCACCCAACCAGCTTGAAAACTAATTCCACAGACTCCAAATCAGAATCATCAGGATTAAAAGCACCTATCATATTCACTACCTTCTGTTCACTCAACTCTTCCCAAGACCATTGATATATATTATCTTCATCGTTTGCTGGTTCTGAAGAAGTTTTGGAAAAACCATTCACTGGTTCAACTATCAAGGCCACATTCTTCACAGGCTCTTCAGGTGCCTCTATATCTACCACAAACTCTGTCCCCACCCCAAGACCAACTTCTTCAACACTTTCAATGGAGAAAACAAGAGGAGACTCTTTCACTTCCGTGTTCAAAGTAGCCACCTTTTGAAACTCTGAACTAAAATTAGATGGTATGTAGTTCAAAAATATCCTGAAAGATTGCTTTTCCCCTAAATTTCCATGCAATCTTCCATTTATATCCAAATACCCACTATCATGCTCTTCTAATGAACCCAAAATCCACTCATCTCTTTTTTCATTATTCGGTTCTTTACTACTGTCTACATATACAAAACCTTCTGGGTATCGCACTTGGAGAACTACCTTTGACAAAGGCATATTTTGTGCATTTCGGTATCGAACACGATACGTCACTTCTTGTCCAGCGACAATCTCTTCTTGTCCAGAAATTGAAAGGATTACATCTTCCTCAGCAAACCTTACTTGCGGCTGAAAGATGAAAAATCCTACCCAAGCCACTCCTGCTAAAAATACACATGAAAACAATAGGACTGCCAAAGCTGTCAGCAGCCTATTCCTCTTCTTTGCCTGAAAATCAGACATGTCTGGTATTGTGCCATCTTCGTCTGTATATATATCTTCTAATTCCTGCTGAATTCTTTGTTCTGTATCTTCTTTACTCTCTTCTTCCTTTTTTTCTACTTTTTTCTTTTTTACAACTCTCTTTCTTGCCTTTTTTTTAGTTAGTTCAACCTTGGTAAACTCAGGAGCACTTTCTTCTACAACAAACTCCTCAACAGTCTTTTCTGCTAGGGTCTCTTTCTTCTTTTTAGGTTGAGCTTTTTTAACAGACATAAATTATATAAAATTAATAATTTCTTTCCATTACTACGCCAACCACCATGTCGATATCAAGTACAGTAGTAAATTCAGCCCCATTCAAAGCCAACTCCAATTCATTGCTTGACTGCCATACAGGACTCCAATCTTCTGGATATATAATCCTGGAAGAAAAACCTGAATCAATGCCAGACTGCTTTTGAACAGCCAAACTATACCTTGAAACTGGCTTGCTACTGTCTCCATCAAAAATAGTCTTCCATTTGTCTAAATCATCACCCACTTTTTTCTCATCTAATGAAAGCTTGAAAGGAAGCTTATACACAAAATATGTGACAGTCGTGTGGCCTGGCTCTACCATTGTCCAATTACCAAAAGCAGTCTTACCAAACTCATTAGTAATCCTAGTGCCTGTATTAGCATGAATTGCAACTTCCACCTCATTAGCTAAAAGATCCTTATCATCTTCATACCACTGTTCTGGTACCTTGAAACTATCTTCAGGTGGGTATATAAAACCGCCTGCATCTACTAATCTTGATCCTTGCGGGGTATATACCCTGATATAGTCTACGTTGTTTACGCCATAGAACATCTCTCCAGGATGCCCATTATGTTTTCTGGTGACAACAACTGTGTCTATTACAGAACCATCTTTTTGCACCACCGCTTGATGTTCTACCAGTTGGTCTATCTTTGCATCTGACTTCTGACCATATATGTTTGTATTCACCACCATCAGATAGTCCTGATTGTCACCACTGTCTACCAATTCTCCAGTCCAACCAAATGATCCCAACTTATTCTGTGCAAAACTGTCATTAAAATATACTTGTATTTCTTTTTGTCCTAAGGCTTCATGCAACTCTGTCATCAATCTAACCACATTTGTAACTTCTGAATTAAACATCTTGCCAAGAAATTGATCAGCTAAATCAGACAATACTTTCTTTGGCTTGTTTTCTTCTTTGTCATATCCAAACTCAACTTGGTATTGTATATCTGACAAAGCATTATCACTAGCAATGACCATATCATATTCTCCACTAGATATTGGTCCTAGTACTTTTAGCAATCTTTCCAACACAGAAGCATTGATTGCTATTACCCCATCAACAGTTATACCTTCTCCATGTTCATAGAACCACTGTATCTTTTGCGCAGTAGAAGGAAAATCAGGGAACCAATTAGCGTCTTGGAATTCCCACCGTTTATTAATCAACTGCAAAGGCAGAGGGGGTTTTACATACTCACTAAGCTGCCCTTGAATGTCATACGTCCCTCCTCCAGGTATATCTAGATTCATTAGCTTGCCCTTTTGCACGTCCATAACTGCAAAACTACCCATAAAACCACCTGTTGGCCTTAATTCATGGTTATTCTGGAAAACAAGCATATACCTACGCAAATCATCACTCCCAAATATAGTATCTAAAGATTGGGCTAAGTCAACCAAATCTTGCATGTCATTAACAAAGGCAGTAAAAAGAAGCTTGAATTCCTTAAAAGATTGCTGATACTCTACAGGCACTATCTTCTCATCAATAGAACTCAACTCCACGAGTGCCTCTTCATACTGTGGAATAGCACTCCTCAAATGATCCCTCAACATAGCTATCTTGTCAGTCATTGATAAGTCAGCTTGTTTTTCCACCTCGTTAATTCCCTTTACCAAGTAAGTATTCCCTAGAGCCAAGTGATGTCCTGCAACTAGTAAATGCTGGCGTCCAGTCACCTGTTTCCCCACTATTGGAAGCAATCCAGCAACATACTGAATAGCTTGGTGTTCTTTTTCCAGAATAGAGTTTGCAGTACCAAAAGAATCTAAAGCTAGATTTAGGTCATATTGTGCTTGACCAATATTTGCCTGCAAAGCAGCTACAGTAGAAGACTGGAGAGACAAAAAAGCATTGGTGCTTTCTTCTACAACACGGATACTTGTGTCTCTAAGATTATTGTAATAGCCAATCGTTGGAAAAGGCAAACTAACTAAAAGAAAAATAACTATTGCACTATATGCAAGTCTCTTGTAGTTCAAAGAAATATTTCCAAATGCTTGAACAGTTCTTTCCCACCTCTCCTTTAACCCTTCCCTAAACCAAAGACCTAGAGAAGCAACTCCATCAAAAAGTTGTACATGAATTTGAATCTTGGGGACCACTCTTTTCTGTCTTCTTACTTTAGGAGCCACTGTCTTCACTTCTTGATTTGCCTTCTTTACCATGGCAGCAAAATCTAATTTTGTCCTTTCCAACTTTTTGTCACTCCCGCTTTCTTGAAATACATTTACTTTTTTCCAGACATCCTCTCTCTCTGTCTTTAGATTAACAACATGAGGTGATTTCCTATGACCTTGAGCTACCTTAATCAAGACTGTTGGACTTTTTTTATCAATCTTCTTTTCTACCTGTTCAACTACCAAACCAGAACACGTTTTTTTAGTGTGTCCCGGCTTTCTGCAAACAGAACATTTTCTTATTTTTTTTGGCATCTTTCCCCTATTTATTTACCTAAAACAAACCTCAAAAAACCGTTTCCAGCCTTTTGCTCAACTATATAGATTATATCACGTTTTTTATGTTAATTAAACAAAAAAAACACCCAATAGTGTGGATGATTTTTTCATTCCCCCACTTCTACATAGTCAACTCCCGGCTTCATGGTATATTGATAAAGTTTTTTCAACAAAACTCTTCTTAGAAAATCTATTTAAATTATCTTTTGCATTTTCCATTAACTGATGTCTGACCTCCTCATTTCCCACCCCTATCTTAATCATCTCTGCCATCTGCTCATAGTTTTCCGGATCAAAATACAAAGCAGCCTCCCCTAAAACTTCTGGCAAACAACTAGCACTAGAAGAAACAACAGGTACTCCGTATTGCATAGCTTCCAAAGGTGGGAGACCAAAACCTTCATACAAACTAGGAAAAACATACAAGCTAGCATACTTGTACAACTCAACCAATTCATTATCTGGTACAAAATCAGTGTACACAACACTATCACTAAATAGATCGGCATCTAGTAACTTTTGATAGAAATAATCTTTCTTACCCACCAGAATTAACTTATGATCAAGCCAATCACTTTCCTTAAAAATCTTCCATGCCTTTAACAAACCCTCTAAGTTCTTGTGAGGATATGCTGCACCCACATACATGACATATGGCCTCTTTACACCCGGCTTGTCCAAATTCCCCCCACCCTCCTGCACACAAGGAGCCTGGTATATAACAGTCATCTTGTCCAAAGAAACACCCAGGGTATTGTGAACATCCTGCTTTGTAAATTCAGTAGTTGTGATAACATGGACTGCTCTTTTCATCGCTCTTTTTACAACCAAACGATGGATCTTGTCTTTAATCCAAAATTTAACAGGACCTAGGGTGGTAGCCTCTGGACGCGGATACTTGAACATTGTTAGATCATGAATAGTAACCACAAAAGGATCCCCATACATCAATGGGACATTCCAATGTGGGAAGTGCATTAGATCAACCTTTTCTTGCTTGATAGTCTTTACTAGCCTCACTTGTTCTTCAAAACTATACCAAGGTATATCTGCCAATACTTTAATAAAATTAGGATTTTTAGGCACATACTCATCCCAATTAGACTTTCTCATGAACAAAACATACTGATTACCGTCATCAGCATTTTCTAAGTTCAAAACCAATTGTTGTATGTACCTAGCTAAGCCAAACCCCTGACCTAGCATACGGGCATCAATTCCAATCTTCATATATTCTTCATTCTAACATTGAGGCATTGTTTGGTCAAACAAAAGAAGGCGAATAACGCCTTCTTTTTTACTTTTG
Source organism: uncultured Gammaproteobacteria bacterium (assembly GCA_964412535.1). Classification (GTDB taxonomy): domain Bacteria; phylum Patescibacteriota; class Patescibacteriia; order Magasanikbacterales; family UBA922; genus CAYPPF01. The sequence continues at coordinate 13,822 of CAYPPF010000023.1, forward strand.
TATAGGCTAATCTTGGTATGGAGTACTAAGGTTATCAGTACAGCTATTATCAAGATAGTTATCAGTGTCAGCATAGTTTGTCTGACAAAGATTGCCAAATCCAGCATTATAGTTCTTGTAAGGAGGAGCACTCCACCCTATTGACTCCTTTTTCACCTTACCTGACATAGCACCTCTATATGACTTGAATCCTTCAAAGTACGCCATTTCACCTGGCTCTACAGAAAACTTTGCCACTGGATCTCTTCCAACACCAGTACTCTTAGTCTCTGTATCAGAGACCATGAAAAAGCCGCTACGATTCTGGGTCATTGTGTACATATTTACATAGGCATTTGCAAGATTCTTTGACAAACTGTAATTTTGGTGTTCTGGATAGTCATTTACTGATACATTGAATCTTGCACTACCTTCCAGAACTACCTCTTCTTCCTCAACTACTGTTTCTGTAGGTCTTACAACTGCATCATTAGTTGCCGGAAGCATTGCTTTTTCTTCAACCACCTCTTCCTCAACTACTGCTTCAACAGCATCATTAAAGATAGTTTCAATCTTCACAAATGCACCATATTTATTTGACTTTTCTGTGTATGATAGTTTAAGGCTCATTTCTCCGTCCTCTCTGTCTACAGTGACAGACTTTCCTAGAGCTGCTCTAGCATATGTTTTACTGGCATTGTCTAACAGGAAGATTACTTTCTTACCGTCATATGCCCTTACCATCACATCAACTTTACTCCTATGGAAGATAGTATCTCCTTTACATCCGCTATACAGACCATCTCCACCCTGTGAATCACCACAAGACATACTTTCTACCTTCTTTTCTGTACGAGTGATTGGAGCGGTTCTGATTACCTCATTAGCAGCATCATTGGTTGCGGGAAGCATTTCTTTTTCTTCAGCGGTTTCATTTCCCTCTGTAATGTTTACATTACTAATATTATGACACACAGACCAGCCATCCTCATATCCTACCATCTCTGTCTGGCTGATCATTTCAATACCAGCAAAACTAGAGAACCATGACAAGTATGTTGCCTCATCAGGGAACCAATGTCTGTATCCCTTATATGCATAATATACTTTATTGTCCCCAAAAGCGATAATTCTCTTTCCTCCATCTTCAAGAGCCACACACCCCTTACCATCAACAGGAAGCTTACCAGCTTCAGCAGGAGTGGTCACTTCTTCCTCTGCAACCTCTTCTTCAGCCTCTTCTTCTACTATTGTTGTTGCAGGAGGCCTTACAACTGTCTCTTCATTGGTTGCAGGAAGTATTTCTGTTTCTTCAACCTCTTCTCCATCAAATCCACTAAACTTAACATATACTTGGAAATTGTTATTTGTTTCATCACTCTCAGCTTCCTCATTAGCAGCATCAATTTCAAACTTTAGGGTATGAGTACCAGCACTTACTGGTAAGTAAGCCTGTGTCCAAATTTCTTGGGTTAGACCGGCATCTAAAGACCTGTTAGTTTGTTGGGACACTAGACTCCCATCAAATGTAATGTCATTGCGGTATCCATCACCATTTCCATCACCATAGTTCTTTTCTGTGTAATATAGGTTAAAGGCAGGATTAGTAAGTGAAGTGTTAAGCGCATCACCTGGCTTTAGTGTAATTGTCTCATTCCACTTTACTTGCTTCTTGTCAGTACCAATATTCAAGAATCCATACATCCCCAAGTCAGGGGTTGTTGCTGCACTCACGCCATATGGCACGAACATTAAATAATCCATGTCCTCTCCAGCATATGTGTCTCCATAGTCAATATGAACAGCATATATTGAATCATTTGATTTTATACCTACAAATGTATTAACTGGATTTTCTTTTACTTGGACTACCATTGTACCAAGTAGGTCATTATGACTGGAATAGACAGAAATAGTGGCATTAATAGGATCTGGCTCTGCATTTCCTAAATAAAAACCCACTGCCTTTACTGGGTTATAGAAATTAATTTGCAATGCATCATTTACACTTGTATTTGGCCAATTTGCATTGTTGAAAAGTGAATAAGCCCCTGAATATGTCGGATCTCCACTACGATTGTAATCATTCACATAAATTGCCTTCCCCTTGTTAGAAGTGAATTTTACACCATATTCATCCCAATATCCTGTTGCTGGGATAACACTAATATCCTCAAAATCCATTATAGTAGGACTCATGGCCTTTAGCTCATAAGCACTTAGAGTACCCAATTGTGTGGGCTCTGATGCTTCAGCCTGACTTGAGAATAAACAAAAAAAGCTTACCACCAATACGGCAAAGATAAGCCATCTAGACTTTTGCAATAACATACGCATGCTATTTAAGATTAATTTTTATCATACTTGTAACATTATACCACAATTTTACACTTTTGTCAAACTAAAATTGAAGTAAATTTATTGGCTGTCTCTTCCCAAACAAAGCCTTCCCCTCTTCTTTCCCCTCTTCTGACAAACTCATCCTTCAATTCTTGGTCATTCAAAACCATTTCTAACCCTCCACTCATCTCCTCTACATTATATGGGTTAACTAACAGCGCTGACTCCCCCACAACCTCTGTCAAAGACGAACGATTGCTTGTAACTACTGGAGTACTACTTGCCATGGCTTCTAATACAGGAAGTCCAAAACCTTCATACAAGCTGGGGTAGATAAACAAATCTGCCAACCTATACAATACTGGCTTGTCAACAGCATCTATATATCCAATATACTCCACTCCTGCAGTTTTTTCAATATCTTGCAATATATCCTCATACTTCCACCCTAATCCACCAGCAATGATTAAAGACCAGCCTTTAGACAGTAAATTACTTTTTTCATATGCTCTGACAATCCCTTTTATGTTCTTTCTGGGCTCAATCGTCCCTAAAAACAAAATAAACTTTTGAGGAAGGTTATACTTACTTACTATATCTCGTCCTTCCAAGTCTTGTTTGGAAAATATTGAAGAAAGTCCTGGATACATTAACTTAATCTTTTTTTCACCTATAGAATAGCACTCTACTAAATCCTGTTTAGTGCTTTTTGAGGGTACTAGAATAATATCTGCCTTCTTGCACTGTTTTTTGGGATTTAACATTCTGTGCCACCACCGCCTCTTCAAAGAAAAACACTCTGGCAAAAACTTAAATGATAGATCATGAACAGTCAGTATATGTTTGACCCCCCTAGAAAGAGAGGTAAAATTAAGGTTGGGTGAAAGAAAGTAATCAAGTTTCTTTGTTCCACACCTCCTGGCAATCATCCTATCCAACCTTGGCCTCTTAAATACTAAGATAAGTACATTGAGCAACTTATTTGGCCATCTGACATGCATATGGTGCACATTGTCCTGCTTCCACTGAGGAACACTCACATCCTTCCTGGAATTAGAGAACAAAAAATACTGGTTTACCTTATCTAACTTAAAAACAGCGTTGAGGAGTTCATGTGTGTACTCTCCAACGCCTGTTCTATTTTTATCCATCAATGGACGGATGTCTATTCCTATGTTCATAATCCTATCTTATATCCAAAGCACATTGATTCATCCCCTGACTAAACTCCTCATATCTATCTCCAACATACTTTCTAATCTTTCCCCTAAAAACATCCGTACTAAATTTTTCTGCCCTCTGGCGTATCTTTTCACTATCCCAATTCTCGTAATTAAAATGAAGCACTGTATTTAGTAATGATTCCCATGTTTGTTCTTTGAAGAAAACTCCCGTCTCTCCTGGTATTACTGTTTCAGCTGCCCCTCCCACTGGATATGCGATCACCGGTCTTCCAGCTGCCATAGATTCAATAGGGGTGATACCCAAATCTTCTATCTGAGGGTGGATAAAAGCTCTTGCCCGAGCTAATAGCTCTGCCTTTTCCTCATCTTTCACTCTCCCTAGAAACTGTATGTTAGGCTTGGCAATCTTTTTCAAAGACTCCATCTCCGGGCCAGTGCCAAAAATTTTCAAAGGCCATCTAAGACGATTGAATACTTGTACTAGTAGGTCAAAACGTTTGTATGGCACTAACCGACCTCCAGAAACAAAATAGTTGCCAACATCCTTTTTAATAGAAAAATTATGAGTATCAACAGGAGGATAAATAATATCACTCTCTCTGCGATAGTATTTATGTATCCTTTGCTTTACCGTACCTGAGTTGGCGATAAAATGATCCACCCTATCCACACTCATCTTGTCCCAT
>CAYPPF010000024.1:0-1114 GCA_964412535.1 uncultured Gammaproteobacteria bacterium
TCCTTGGGGGAGGGTTGCTCACATTGGCCTCGAGAGGATCGTTGAACCAGTTGTTCACGAGATAGCATTTGCCATTTTCGTTCACATCCAGTGTCATGAGCACCTCGCCGTAGTGGCCATCGCCGTCGTGTTTGCATAGCCAGTATCCGGCCCATTCAGCGAAGTATTCTTCGCATGATGCAGGCGGACCTCCGCCACCGGAACCGGTTTCAGGTGGACCACCTCCACCAGAGCTTGTGTCAGGCGGACCTCCGCCACCGGAACTTGCGTCAGGTGGGGGGAAGTCGTCGTTGTAGACGAGGGTGTCTTCTTCGTGGCCGACGTTGTCGTCGTAATCGATTTCGCAGCCCATGAGGGCCAGGACGGATATGCATGCTACGATTGAAAGAATTTGGGTTGCCTTCATTTAGTCACCTCTATGGTTTGCGGTTGGGAATAGGGCCTATAAGCTCCATTCCCCACCGCAAACTAGGGTGACAATTCACCTTTTCCAACCAAATAACTTCCTCATCTCATAACTGCAGACCATGAGAGGAGGAAAGTGGGGCTTGAAAAGAACGTAATTATCTGTTTTTATTAAACCACAATAGGCTAGAATAAGCAAGTTTTGGGCTTTTGTCAAGAGAAATTGTGTGGATAAGTAGTGTTATTTTTGACCTGTTTTAGTTTGTCCCCAATTTGCCTTTTTTACTACTATTTACAATAAAAATGTGGTATAATGTTAAGGAAGATAAGAAAGTCATACTTTTTTGTTTTAATGAACAGCTTTCTAACACATGAGAGCTAAAATAAACACAAAATTAAGGGGATTTCTTTCAATGTTGAGAGAAGCTTTTAGTATAAAGCAGAGCCGTGGCAAAATGCTTGGATTTTTTGTTTCTTTAGTTTTTGTTGGAGTCTTTTTATGTATGTCAGCTGTCTTTGCCGAGGGCTTGGCTAGTGCTGTATATAATGGGGCTCTCCGCTTTATAGCTAATGCTAATCTGGCCTTGGGTATATTTTTTATTAAAATATCAATATTTTTCTTTCGCTTCTTTATCGCCCTGGCACAGTGGAATGGGTATATTGACATGCCAACAGTAACCTCTCTCTCCTCCCGCCAAATTCTCGACTC
>CAYPPF010000024.1:1124-17894 GCA_964412535.1 uncultured Gammaproteobacteria bacterium
GTATATTGACATGCCAACAGTTAGAATTGGGTGGGCAATGGTAAGGGATGTAGCAAATATGTTTTTTGTTGTGGTGCTATTGGCTATTGCATTCGGCACTATTCTTGGGGTGGAGCAGTATCAATGGAACAAGACTTTGGTAAAAATGATTCTTGCTGCAATATTTGTTAATTTCAGTAATCTTATCTGTGGCATTATCATTGATATAGCCCATGTATTTACAATAACCTTCCTTAACGCAATTTCAGCTACAGCAGGGGGGAATTTGATCAACATGTTTAGCTTGGATCAGGTGCATAGTATGGTGACGGGAGAGAAGGCTGGTACAGGAGATTTTGCAATTGAAGTTTTACTTGCCACTATTGTTGCTTTGGGGTTTTCTGTGTTAGTTGCAGTTGTTATGGGAGCATATGCACTGGTGATGCTTCTGCGAATGGTGGTTTTGTGGGTGTTGATTATTTTATCTCCACTTGCTTTTGCTTTTCAAGCTTTAGAAAAGACAAAGACATATGCTAGTGAATGGTGGAAAGAGTTTGGGAACCATGTTCTGGTTGCTCCAATTATGGTTTTCTTCCTTTGGCTTACATTCGCTACTTTGGGAGCTGGTAATGTTATTGAAGATTTGAAAGTGGCTGGTGGTGATAATGGCTTCAAGATAGAGGCAATTGGTGAAGAGGAAAATCTGGGAGGAGGGGGTACGGCAGAAGAGGGTAAGGCCGCTACTCACGTGAGTCTATCAGCTGTTACTTCTTGGACTAATATGGCAGGCTTTCTTATTCCTTTGGCCATGATGGTGGTGGGACTACGGAGAGTGCAGCAATTAGGGGTAGAGGGTGGAGAAGTGCTGTCCAAGGCAAAGAGTTTTGCTGGTGATGTGGCGAAGATAGCTACTGGGTATGCTTTGGGCAGGAAGCTTGTTGGGGGAGCTGCCAAGGGTGCGGCTGCGGCAGGGAAAGGGGCGGCATGGTATGCACCAGGGATTGGTGGAGAGAAATGGTCTCGTGGGTTTAAGCGTGAATGGGAAGCTGTCAAGGGCAAATACTACGGCTATGCTATATCCCCTACGGAGAGAGGGCGTGAGATAATAGGTGAATTGGGTGAAAAGAGAGGAGAGCTAGCTAAAACTAAAGATCCAGGACGAAAGGAAGAGTTAGAGAAAGAAATTACTGGTTTAGAAGATGAACTTAGTACACAAAAAGCAAGTGGATTGGGTAGAGTTTTAGGATGGGCTGCTGCTAGGGATGTTAAGGGACAGAAAGCCCTTGCTAAAACAGAAAGTCAGACTGAAACCAGAAGAGAAATTGCTTGGAAAAGAGCGGGTGCAGTATCGGGTGGTTCTTTTGTTGGTATGACAAGTGATGTGAATAAGGGGTTGGTTGGTAGAAAATTAGCCGAGTTGGGACAAAATTTGGGCTTAGGTGAAAAGATGGTGATGGATTCTGATCGTGTTGAGCGTGGTTGGTTAGCAGGTGAAAAAGCTCGTTCTGCAGCTAAAGATAAAGAGTTTGAAACTAAGGGTGAGCTGCAGATTATGTCAGCACCTAGATACAAGGATGGTAGATGGCAGATTGAGAATGATACAATGCAGGATATGATAACAAGGCATGAACTAGGAGCAAGTCAGTACAGTAATGGCATTGAAATAGGGAAATCACAAGCAAGGTTGGATATTATTGCCAACTATAAGGAAGATCAAGGACAGCGTCAAGAAAAAATAAGCATATTACAAGCTGATATTGATGCACTTGCTGAGAGTTATGAAGAAAGAGACAAAGTTAATCTCGGTACTGAAGAGATGAAACAATTCTTGAAGGAAATAAATAAGAAGGAGGCGCGGATTGAGAGGATGAAAGATGAGTACAATGAGGACGAGGATAGAGAAAATGATTGGGCGGAAGCTGACAAGATAGATGCATTACAAGATGAAATTGAAAAAGATTATGAGATCTTTAATAAGTCGGTAGTAGGAAAAGAGGATCGTTTAGAATGGTTAAACACCCAAACACCTAGTAAAGGAAATGAGGACGCGTACGAAGCAGAAAAAAAAGGGCTACAAGAGGAAATTAGAGAACAACGTGCGGCCGAAGATAAAAGAGCAAGACTACTTGATACGTTTGGGGCTGAAGGATTGTTAGAGGCCATAGAAGAGAAAGAGGGGCAAATGGAAGAGATCAAAAAGCAGACACTTACGACTATGAGTGGAGTGTCGTATGATGATTATTTAGATAGCCAGGCCATGTCAAAATTAGCAAAGGATCAGTTAGAGGGTGAAGAAAAAGACTATGCTGAAGCTAGGCTTTCTCAGAAGACAGCATATGGTACAGACATAGACATGTTGGCTGGTTCACTGGAAAATGGTTTCTATGGAAGTGAAGAGGAGCGTGCAAAAATTGAGGTAAAGAAAAAAGAAGTGGAGAAGAGACAGGCTGCTTTTGATGGATTGAGAGACAGAAACAAACAGTCTTCTATTAACATGGAAAATATACGCAAGGAATTGTCTGATAAAGAAGCAGAATTAGAAGAAGCACCAGAAGCAGACAAACCTAAGGTACAGAAGCAGATAGTAAAATTAGAAAACAAGTTTGATGAAGAGCAAAAGTCAATTAGTGAGAGGCAGGAAAGGATAGTTGAGAAGGCTGGAGACCTAGAGACAGCCAAGAAAGATCTCCAAGTTTCCCAAGGACAGTGGTCAAGTGATGCGGATGCTTTACGTAATGGTGATATTACAGTGGCTAAGAAGTATGGTGATTTGGCTCGTCAAAGAGCTAAAGAGGCCAAGAATAAGGGGGATGAAGAAGAAGAGAAGAGGTATTTAGCAGAAGGAGGTATTTGGGATGAGAGTGTGGGTAAGATACAGTCAGGTGGTTCATCAGCCTGGGCATATGGTGCTGCCAAGGCAAGAGAAAAAGAGACTTCACGTTTGTATAGGTATCAGCACAACTTGCTTTTGAGTGAGGCAGAACAGAGAGTTGTTTGGGACAAGCGTGGAATTGATACTCCAAAAACTTCTTTGATTGAATTGGTTGAAGAAGCAGAAAAAGATTTTTCACAGATGTCATATGACCAGTTCATGTCTAATTCAGCTAAGGCGTTGTTAGAGATTTCTAAGAAGCACAAGGATCCCAAGAAGTACGGGAAAGTAACTGATGCAGACAGGGCAGCTTTGATAGGTTTGTTTAAGAGAGGATTTAATGAATCATGGGTAGATGATGTAATTATTGGAGTGATGAACAACACTGAAGCCAAACAAATAATTGGCGATGCGGTTGGCTGGCATGATGCTGGGTTCACTCCTGACAAAGTAGGAGACGTTGAGATGCTTATGGCGACAGGAGCTGATATTGATTTTGTTAAGAAAAACGTTGTCGTAAGGGAGATAAAAGATGAGGCAGTACAAGAGATGAACATGACAGTGGCTGGGGTATATGATGGTATGCGTACAGGAACTTTCAAGGATAAAGAAGGTAAAGAAATTAATAAGGATGAGTTTAAGGAGGCTATTAGAAAGTACATGGCTAAAAAGAGGAGGGTGTTTACTAAAGAACAGGATGAAATATTTGAGTCTCTCTTGACTACTTCTCAAGGTCTTGAAGAATCAGCAATGAAGCAGGCTTTTGAGAGTTGGGATACCACTCCACAAGCAAATTGGAGTGGTGCAGATAGAATGGTGGCAAAGGTAGGTGGAATATCATCAGGTATGGGAATGAATTTGGATTTTGATAATTCTATTAAGACAGGTAAATTTGTAGACAGAGATGGGAAGGCAATTGGTGCGAGTAGTCTTGCTCGTCTCAAGAGCAAGGTTGCTAAGGAGTTGGAGCGAGACAAGGTAGAATTGAATGAGGCAGAGAAGAAACTATTTAATGGTCTATTTGATGATCAGGTGGCCATGTCTGAGAGAAATAGAAAGAATTTTGTTGATGATTATTTGAATGTTACTCGGAAGAATCAGTCAGCATTTCAATTTTTTGGCAATATACGTAATGAGGCCATTGCAAAGGATCATGGTGAAAATGCGGGTTGGACACTACATCATGATGTTGGTAATGGTGAAACCCTGTATGATGCCTCTGGTACTCGTATGGCTCGTGATCACGTATACTATGATGTTAATAAGACAGATACTCGTAGGCGTGGTGCAGCTCATCCACATATGATGATTGACTTGGGTGTTAGTGATGAGTACGGACAAATAGCTATGGGTTTGAGAGAAGAAGAAGATAAAGTTATGCGAGGAGATATTACAGATGCTAATGATTTCCGTAGTACTACCTCTAGAACTATTCAATTCTACATGGGTCTTTCTTCAGGAGACAAGTTGTCTGATCAGAAGGTTGGCGACAAGTTTTCTGTAGGTAAGGCTAAGTCTGGACACAAATTGTGGGAGCAAAAGAATGCAATGCTACACAAGCAGATGGTTGATAAGAGGAAGTGGACAAATGCTGATGGTAATCAAGTTAGTCTTGAAAATGAAACTGATCAAACCAAGATTGAAGAAGCTGTCGCAGCTCAAAATATTTTGAAGAGACTGTATGTTCCAAAGATGAAGGCAAACATGTTGGATTTTGCTATGCTTGCAGCTAATGCTAGTGGTATTACCCCTCATGAGGCACTGAGAAGTGGTAAGATAAATATGCAGATTCCATATGTGAATCCTGCTACTAATAAGGTAGATTACTTTGATGCCAGCAATATGGATAAGCTTATTAAAGGATTGAATGGTGGTGTCTTTGGTTTTAAAACTAATTTACCCGATTTTCCTAAACAACAAGTAGGACCTGCTGAAGATGATGAAGATTTAGGTCGTAAGTAATCAAGTATGTATACACTTCCTGATATAATATCTACATTATTCCCCAACAAGAGTCTTGAAGAGCAGCAAGGTCTTGTTGAGCTTTGTCTTTCTACTTCAGAGTATGATTCAGCCACTTGGCAGAGAGTAAAAAGGGAAGATTTAGAGAGTGAGGAAGTGAAATTGGGATTAGCAAGAACTTTGTACTATTCAATATTAAGGTACAGCGGAGTAATAGACGAAATAATGTTTTCATTGGAGAGGTGGTCAGATAGAGAGTCCATACTCTTTTCTGGACTATCTGAAGAAGACCAAGCTTTCTACCAGCAATACTATCTAATGGCTGGCTGGATTAATTTTGCTTGGATAGGTTTTGCTCGCAAGTTGTTTTTATTAGATACCCGCTTTTTGTTGTTAGCCTGTGCTTCAAATATTCCTATATACATCAATGTACAGCAGCATTTTGCAAGATATATTTCTATCAATGGGATGAAGGCAGACGCCATGCTGTTTGCTGGAAATATTGCCAGAAATCAAACTCCTTTTGGTGGTTCTGATAAGGCACGACAGCCTCTGGCATGGTGGATAGATATGTTTAATGGTTTTACAGCCTCTAATATTGAAGGTAAGGTGGATGAGTTTTTAGGAAATAATATGGAGGTGAAAAGGCTCCCTGCTGAGGGCGTAGAAATATTAGGAAAGGTTCTTACTCTATATTATGGACTTAAGGGTGGATTTATTTGGCGCGAGATAGACTATAGTGATGCTGGTGGAGTGGAAGAGAAAGAGGCAGTAGAGGGCAAGACAACAGATGATTATTATTTAGAGCTTTTGTACCAAGCAAAACCAGAGGACTATATGATGTGGCTTAAAGACTATAAAGAAACTGCTGAATGGATTTTCCTTACTGAGAAGAATGCAGAGTTTTTAAGGAAACTGACATTAGTTTTGTCTGAAAAAACTGATTTAGGAAATGAGGAACAAGTAGACAGTTTAATGCAGTTTTTTCATATCCTATCTGAAAAAGGATTAGAAAGCATTGATGAGGTTTTGTACTTTGATGAGTCAGAGGGTAAGTTCAAATGGGCAGAAGAATTTATTATCTAGCTTGAGATTATGGTTGGAGAACAAAAACAAAAACCCACCCCTTCAATTTTAGTTAAAAAAGAGGATGGAAGTACACAGCGCATGAGTTGGGCTGAGCTTCAGGCACATCAAAGAAAAAAGAATCCGACTGTTCAAAAGGTGGAGAAAAAAGTTGTTGAGCCAGTTGTCTCAGAGCCTAAAAAGGTAGAAGAAAAGCCGCTAGTAGAGAGTAAGGCAGAAGAAAAACCAGTCTCTATTGGTGGAACAGAAGCATTGAGCACAACAACTCCAGTAAAAGAAATTTTTGTTGATGAGGCAAAGGCCAAGGGTGTGAAGTGGAGTAAACAAGATCACACCTCTCCTTTGGAAGAAGAACTGGAAAAGGAAATAAAAGAGAAAGATTTGCCTGTTTTACCAGGTCAGAAAGATGATTTACTTTCTAATTTGTTGAAAGAGATAAAGTTTCCACTAAAGGATGAGTTGTTATCTAGAGTAAGTTCTTTGGCTATATCAAGGATCAAGGGAGTAAGAGTAGACGAGCAAGTGATAAAATACGCACTTAAGCCAGAAGAAAGAGGTGGCTTGGGCTTTAATGAAAAACAGGCAGTAGAAATATTAGAGGCTATTAAAAGAGCGGGTAATATTTCAAACAAGAGTAGGCTGGAACAAAAAGTAGAGGAGAGAAATGAAGAACTAAAAAAGAAAGATCAGGATGGGGTTAGGATGATAGTTCCTTTGGAAAGGCCTGAAAAAGTTGAAGAATCTTCTTTGCGTAGAAAGAAAGAGATAGGAAAAAAGCCTGTACTACATGATGTGGTGGCTCCTGAGCCAGAAAAGAAAAGCATGGGTCCAATAGACGAGTTAAAGTTTTTTTCTTTAGTTGATTTACGTAGGCTGGGTGCAGAAACTAAGCAGTCAGAAAATATTTTAGAGGAAAAGTTTAGTGTTTTAAAAAAAGAGTCATACCTACTTTATTTGCAAGCTGTACAAGCTTGGAGAGAGAGTCCTTTGTACAAACAGTACCAAGAGATAATCAAGCAGGGGATAAATGAAGGTGTACAGATAAAGGACGTGCTTGCTGGGAATGGGAAAGAAGGTTTAAAATGGGAAGAATTTGTCTCTTTGGCAGGTATGATGAGGGAATTAGGTATCTAGTATATGCAGCAATTCGTTGTACCACAATTTATTGATGTTGAGGATAAGATATTTGGGCCAATAACAACAAGGCAGTTTTTAATTTTGTTGATCGGCGGTCTTATATGCTTCATTGCTTTTAAAATGGCTGATATTGCCTTGTTTTCTACAGTCCTTGTGGTTGTGGGAGGGCTGTCAGCAGTACTTGCGTTTGTAAAGGTTAATGGCCAGACTTTTCATTATTTTCTTCTTAACATTCTTCAAACAATACGGCGTCCCTCAATGCGTATTTGGAGGAAGAAGTACGACAAGTCAGAGTTGGATTTTTTGAGAAAGCAGAAGCCAGAAGAGGTGGTAGAGAAAGAGGTGGTAAAAAAAGCTAAGGCAGAACATATTCGCGATTTGGCTCTAATAGTTAATACAGGTGGTTTTTACAGACCAGAAGAGGAAATATAATTTTATGAAATCAAAAAAAGTAGCTAAAAAGAAGTCATCTAAGCAGGCCACACAGACAAATCTTCCAATTGCAGAAATAAAAGAAGGGGTGGTTGTGCTAAAAGATGGTACTTTAAGGGCAGTATTAATGACATCAAGCATTAATTTTTCCCTTAAATCAGAGGATGAGCAAAATGCTCTTATTTCTTCATATGTGGGATTTTTGAATTCACTAGATTTTCCTTTACAGATTTCAGTCCAATCTAGAAAGTTGCAGATAAGGCCGTATATGGATCAGTTGACTAAGCTGGAGGTCGACCAACAAAACGAATTACTGCGAGTACAAATCGCAGACTACAAAGCATTTGTTGAAGAACTAGTGGAGATAGGTCAAATAATGACAAAAAGATTTTATGTGGTAGTGCCATATGACCCTATGTCAAACACAAGAAAGAGTTTTTGGTCTCGGTTTAAAGAGGTCCTAAAACCAGCCCTGACTGTCCGTTTGAAAGCAGAGAGGTTTGAAAAAAGAAAGGCTGATGTTGATTTACGTTTGCGTCAGGTAACAAGTGGCTTGCAGGGGATGGGCTTGGAAGTTGTCCAGTTGGATAGTCAGTCTTTGATAGAGCTTTTTTACTCAACATATAATCCAGATATTTCATTCTCTGAACAGCTACAGCCGATTCAAGATCTGCAGATTGAAAAATTATAGTATGCCGTTTAAGCCAATCACAACTAAAAAAATGGGCCAAGCCAAAGATAAGGAAGCAGAGAAGAAAATGGCTCTTAAGAAAAAGACTCAGGAGGAATTAATCACCCTGGAAGAGGAGCGTTTGTATCGAGAGGGTACAGTGGCCATAAGGGATTTAGTGGCTCCATCAGCTTTTAAAGTAGAGTCTAATTTCATACAGCTAGGCGAGACTTTCCTCCGCACTATTTTTGTTATCAGCTATCCTCGATACATTTCAGTAGGCTGGAGCGCCCCTATTTTGAATCTGAACCTGACCATGGATATAAGTATGTTCTTCTATCCAGTCAAATCTCCCATCATCCTTAAACAATTAAAAAAGAAAGTAGGTGCCTTAGAAGCCCAATTAAGTGCTGATGCAGAAAAAGGAGCTCCTAGAGATCCAATTAGGGAGACCGCGCTAAGGGATATTGAGCAATTAAGAGATGATTTGACCCAGGGAATAGAACACTTCTTTCAGTTTGCTTTTTATCTAACTATTTATGCTACAGATAAGGATGAATTAGAAAAAGTTACCGAAGATATTGAAAATATCTTTGGATCTAAGCTTATATACAGTAAGCATGTATTATTTCAGGCAGAGCAGGGCTTTAACTCCACCCTTCCTGCAGGAATAGATGAGTTGGGCATTTCTTTTAACATGAATTCTTCGCCGATTGCTGCCTCTTTCCCTTTCATGTCAGCTGAATTGACTAGCGACAATGGAATTTTATATGGGATTAACAGGCATAATAATAGTTTGATTTTATTTGACCGCTTTTCTTTGCAAAATGCGAACATGGTGGTATTTGCAACCTCTGGTGCTGGTAAGTCGTATGCAGTAAAGTTAGAAGTACTTAGAAGCTTGATGATGGGTACAGATGTTATAATTATTGATCCAGAAATGGAGTATACGCATCTAAGCGAAGCTGTTGGGGGGACATATGTAAATATTTCTTTAGCTTCAGAGAGTAAAGTAAATCCTTTTGATCTTCCTAGGCCAGTGGGTCAGGAGATTTCAACTGAAGATATAATTAGAAGCGCAGTAATTACCATGAAGGGCTTGATCCGTATTATGTTCGGGACAATGACTGCGCAAGAGGATTCTATCATGGATCGTGCCTTATTAGAGGCATACGCTAAAAAAGATATCACTCCCACTGTCGATCTTAGTATTGTGGAGCCTCCAATAATGCAGGATTTGTTGGATGTGCTTGAAGGTATGGAAGGGGCAGATAATCTTGTGTTGAAGCTTCGCAAGTTTACTGAAGGAACTTTTGCTGGATTGTTCAATGCTCCAACTAATGTTAACATGGATAATCAGCTTGTTGTTTTCAGTGTACGTGATTTGGAAGACGAGTTAAGGCCGATGGCCATATACAGTTTGATCAACTATGTGTGGAATATTGTTAGAAGTGAAAGAAAGAAGCGTTTGTTGATAATTGATGAGGCATGGTGGTTAATGACACACGAAGACAGTGCTAAGTTTATATATGCTCTAGTGAAAAGATGCAGGAAATACTATTTAGGCGTTACCACTATTACCCAAGATGTGAATGATTTCCTACGTTCTCAGTATGGACAGGCTATCGTGACAAACTCAGCTTTGCAATTGCTGTTGCGCCAGGCACCAGCATCAGTTGAAATGATACAGAAGACTTTTATGCTTACAGAAGGAGAAAAGTATCTACTACTAGAAGGTTCTGTGGGAGAGGGTATTTTCTTTGCTGGGTTAAAGCATGCTGCCATAAAAGTAGTGGCATCATATACTGAGGATCAATTGATTACTTCTGACCCTCGTCAATTATTGGAAATAGAAAAGGCAAAGAAAGAATTTGAAGATCAAATGGGATTATCTGGGGAAGAAAAAAAGCCAGAGGAGGAGCCTATTGAAGAAGTAAAAGAAGAGCCAAAAAAGTAATATTAAATATATGATGGATTTACGAAAAAGACTTTTGATAATAATAAGCATAATAGTGGGTGCGGCAATAGCACTTTTGATATTTTTTCTTTTCGTATATAATCGGGGAGAGCAAGTACTTATTCCTGAAGAAGAGACTCCTGTAGAAAAGGCAGGACAAGTGATAGCAGAGGGAGAAAAGAGTCTTCAGGCTCCTGTTGTAAAGCCCCCGCCGGTTGTTCCTGTAATAGATCTGCCGCCAGAAGAAATATATGTTAAACAAGTGGCTCGCATGTTTGTTGAAAGGTATGCCACATATTCTAATCAGAACAATAATCAACATATCGCTGATATTATGCCTTTGGTAACCACTAAGATGTCCAAGTGGGTAGAAAATCAAATAGTGGAAGAGAGTGAAGAATACAGCGGTGTAACCACAAAATTGTTTTCTAGTGATATTATAGAAATAAATACTGAAGAGGCTGTGGTGAATGTAGGAGTACAGCAAATAGTGAAGGGTAATGGTGGCGAAGAGGTAGTATACAAGAATGGGACAGTCTATTTGCTTAAGTCTGGTAATGATTGGAAAGTTGATGGTTTCTATTGGGAAGACTAACTAAAAATAACAAGGAGGGGATATGAATTTACTTTTTAGATTAAAAAAGACAGTCTTAGACTGTCTTTTTCCTACCAACTGCCTTGGGTGTGGCAGAGAAGGAAAATGGGTTTGTTCTGATTGCTATTTAGGGATTGAGATAGATGGAGTATTTCTTTGTCCAGTCTGTCGTAAGCATACTGAGAGTGGGGTAGTATGTGGAGATTGTGTTCAAAATTCTTTTTTGTCATCACACATTGCAGTTGTTTTATATAGAGAAGACAAATTGATTGGTAAGATAGTGCATAGTTGGAAATATAGATATGCAGAAGAGCTTAAAGATGTGTTAGAAGAGTTGATAGGGGATTTTATCGTAGATAAAGACTATCTTTTTTCAGATATTGATTATATAATACCAATCCCATTGCATAAAAAAAGATTGGCTGAAAGGGGATTTAATCAAGCACAGATTTTAGCTGATATTTTGGGTCAAGAATTAGGTAGACCTGTAAGTGAAGTGCTAGAAAGAGAGCAATATACAGTACAGCAGGCTAGGCTTGATAAGGGGCAGAGAGAGAAAAATGTTAGATCCGCTTTTGTGTCAGTCTCTCATGTTAGTGGGAATATATTACTAGTAGATGATGTTTTTACCACAGGTAGTACTATGCAAGAGGCTGCTAAAGTACTTTTAGAATCAGGAGCAGAAAAGGTTCGTGGGTTTAGTTTAGCTAGAGGAGTCTGGGTTGACAAAACGCTCTAAATGCGGTAAAATATGTTCGTTGCTTTAGCAAAATACGGAGAGGTGCCTGAGTGGTTGAAAGGGGCACCCTGCTAAGGTGTTGTGCCTTAATTGGTACCGGGGGTTCGAATCCCCCCCTCTCCGCCAAACTAGTGCTTTAGTATAAAGAGTGGGGTGACTGAATTGTTGTATTGCAAAAGTGGTTATACCATGCTACAATAGGAGCATGGTGACGACTAGAGTCAAAAAAGAAAATAGAGTTGTCTTCCAGAAAGGCAAACAGTTCGAATTTCTTAATAACATGAGAGAAGAGGTTAACCTTTCTTGGGCGCAGTTTGCAAAATACATAAAGGTTCATCACAGGTCTTTGAATGATTGGAAAAGAGAAAAGTATTCATTGCCTTATAGTGTTTTAAAAAGAATTTGCAGACAGTTAAATCTTAATGAACCTAACAACGTTGAAATAAAAAAGCCTTTTTGGTCAACTCGCAAAGCAGGTAGAATTGCGGGAAAAATTACATTTCAAAAATATGGTGTAATTGGGGGTGACCAGGAGTATAGGAAAAAGAGATGGCACGAATGGTGGGAAAGAGAGGGGAAGTATAAGAGTGTAATAAACAAACCCAAGTTAATAAACAAACCCGTTTTTTCT
This sequence comes from uncultured Gammaproteobacteria bacterium, assembly GCA_964412535.1. Classification (GTDB taxonomy): domain Bacteria; phylum Patescibacteriota; class Patescibacteriia; order Magasanikbacterales; family UBA922; genus CAYPPF01. Next base: position 13,185 of record CAYPPF010000024.1, read on the forward strand.
AAAAAATTGGCAGAATTTGTAGGAATAATATTAGGTGATGGAGCGATAACATCTAGACAGATTACGATCACATTACATCATAAGGACGATAAAGAATATGGGGAATACGTTACAGGTTTAATAAAAGAGTTGTTTAAGGTGCCAGTTTCAAAATATCATAGAGATTATAAATCAGTTAATGATTATGTTATTTCGAGAAGTGAGTTAGTACAATTTTGTGTTAATAAGTTGGGTCTAAAAGTTGGAAATAAAGTCAAGCAACAAGTAGATATTCCTGATTGGATAAAATTAAATAAAAATTATTCAGTTGCATGTTTAAGGGGGTTATTTGATACGGATGGCAGTGTCTTTAGCGAGTGTCATAGGATTAAAAACAAGAGGTACTGTTATCCAAGATTAAGCATTGTTAATCATTCAAAACCCTTGATAGTGAGTTTGTATAAAATTTTAGAAAGATTGGATTTTCATCCTAAGTTTAGAAAGGATAATAAAAAAGTGCAGTTAGAAAAAAAAGATGAGATAATAAGATATTTTAAACGTATAAAAAGCAAAAATCAAAAGCACTTGAAACGATTCAAATTAGTGATGGAGGAGTCGGATAGCGGTTGATTCCAGCGGTCTTGAAAACCGCCATGTCGCAAGGCATCGTGGGTTCGAATCCCACCTCCTCCGCAAATAAAAAACACCAAATTATGGTGTTTTTTGTTTTACCTCTGGCCATTCTGAAGTTTGTTTAGTTAGATAGAATTTAAATTATTTACTTTTTCTTTATCATGATGTATCATTAAAGCAGTAGAAAGATATCAAGTATATTAAACCTTATAAAAAGATATAGTAAAAAGGCTGGTGATTTAATTTAGTCTTTTGAGATTGGCAAGCTCGTTAAAACTTCTGGATTATTTTTTAACATAACGAATTATGCCAAGTGAAAAATTAAATTTTGCAAAAATGGAGGGGCTCTTACCAGTTGTCATACAGGATTACCAAAGCAATGAAGTACTAATGGTAGGCTTCATGAATGAAGATGCATGGAAATTAACGTTGAAAAAGAAGAAGGTCCACTATTATAGCCGGAAAAAGAAACGATTGTGGATGAAGGGGGAGGAGTCTGGACACTTCCAACATGTGAAAGAAATATATCTGGACAATGATAATGATACGTTGCTTATTAAGGTAAAACAAATAGGTGGCGCCTGTGAAGATGGGTATAGGAGTTGCTTTGACAAGTTGTTGAAGGACAAGAGTTTTGTTCCTGCTGGACAAAAAATATTTGATCCAAAAAAGGTATATAAAAATTATTCAGACACGATCGTTTTTGTGATTCCAAGCGGCTCACTTTATTCGACGACTATTATGTTGTTTAATTTGACTAGTTTTCAACTTGAGTTGCGCGGTGAACGTTCATTTAAACCGAAAATCCGTAATCATAGTGATATTAAGCTGGTTGTCGCACGAGCACAGGAAATTCCACGCTTAATAGAGACAGGGCAGGTTGATATCGGCTTAACTGGAAATGATATGGTTGAGGAGTATGACGCTGATGTTACCGATATAGCTGATTTGAAGTATAATGAAAGTGGTCTTGGGTCAGTGGCGTGGGTTTTGTCAGTTCCCAAGGAAAAGAAATCAAAGTATAAATCAATAAAGGATTTTGAGGGGAAGAGGGTGGCAACTGAGACGCCGCACATTACTAAACAGTACTTTGTAAAGCAAAAGGTGCATGCTTCCATTGAACAGTCGGTAGGTACAACAGAATCAAAAGCTCCTTTCTTTGTGGATGCGATAGTAGATTTATGTGAAACTGGAAAGTCTCTCAAGCAAAATGGTTTGGTGCCTCTGTATACGTTACGAAAATCCACAGTTCATCTATTTGCCCATAATCATTCTATGGCGTATGGATGGAAAAGAAGGAAGATAGAAAAGATTGCAGAAGAGTTAAAAAAAGCAGCAAAAAAACTTCCCAAGAATCCAAAGCGGATGGTAAAATTACCTAATAAATAATATGCCCAAACGAACAATCGCAGCAAAACATAAAGAAAGTGTCGGAGTTGGAAACCATATCTTACAGGTAGGAGTTATTGGTAGTGCGGGGGCAGAGGAGTATCTTAAGGGGTGGAAACCTCCTAAAGGTCTCTTGAAATCAGTAAAGCGCATTGGCCATCTTCTTGGTGAGTATGGCGCCACAATTGTTACTGGCGGCGGCGGCGGAATTATGAGCGAGGTTTCCAAAGAAGGAATAAAAGGTGATAGCATTACTATCGGCCTGTTTAACACTCACAATGATATTGGTGTTGGCGATATTTACACGGTTGGGTTAACAACAGGAATGTTCGAAGGAGGGCCAGAATACTTACTTCCTCTTTGTTCAGACATTATGATTGCTGTAAGTGGGGGCTCAGGCACATTAAACGAATTAGCAGTTGCTTATAGAAATAGAACACCGGTTGTATTATTGCAAGGATTTGGCGGGTGGGTAGACAGATTGATACCTCAATTGTATGAAGGTTGTTATCTTGATGAACGTAAACGTATTCCTTTTTATATTACTGAGAGTGCTGATGAGGCAGTAGAGAAAGCTCTTAAAGAGGGGGTTAAGAGATTAAAGAAAGTAGTAAAGCAGGGTAGGGAGTTTTATAAAGAACAGGACAAACTGCGCACAGGTGTGCGTAAGATAGTGTAAATTATCTCAATGTGTAGTTTCTTGTAGAAAAATTCCCTTAAATAAGGGAATTTTGGGTGATAGAAATTTTGACTTGTAAAATTTTATATATATATGGTACAATTATAAAGTAATTTTAATAGAATTATCAGATATGAATAATTTTTTTAGTTTTGTAAGGGGGTGTTTTAAAGATTGGAAAGTGGCCTTGGTACTTTGTGTGGTAGTTTCTTTGGGGCTTATTTTTGTTGTTAATGCGACTGTAACTGTAATAGGGGAAAGTATTTCTACTGCAAGTATTACTACAACAGGAGATGCTACCATAGGTGGAAATTTGAATTTATCGGGGAATGTGACATCCGGTACATGGCAAGGAGTGGCAATTGCTGATGCATATGTGGCAGATACAATTACTGCCTCAAGTTATTTACTATTGGCTGGTGGCACAATGACAGGCAATCTTAATCTGGATGAATCTGAAATCCAAAATGCAGTTTTGCATAGTTTGACTACAGCGCCGAGCTCACCAACCGAGGGTCAAATGTATTGGCATTCCACCTCTGAAAAACCATATTGGTATGATGCAGATGATACACGATGGAAAACAGCGGACCACCAAGCTACCTTAGTTGTTGCTGCTTCAGATTCTCAGAATGTTGAAAAAGCTGATTATGTATGCGATGGTACAGATGATGAAGTTCAGATCCAGGCGGCAATTGATGCACTGCCCACTGGTGGAGGGAAGGTGGTTTTATTAGAGGGGATTTATGATAGTGATCAAATTACTCTATCTTCAAGTACGACTTTATCAGGGATGGGACCAGCGACCATTTTGAAATTGAGTGATAGCGCAAATGAACGTCTTGTGGTTAATGATGATCGTACAAACGGCAATTCTAATATTGTTGTTGAAAATTTATATATAGATGGTAATAAAGATGGTCAGGCTTCAATAGGAACAGTGGACGCTTGGGGCAACGCCGGTACTTTGGATTTTAGGAATGTCTCTAATTTAGTAGTTAGGAATAATACTATTGTGAATGCTTGGGCAACGGGTGTTGAAACAACTCTGTGTGATCATGTTTTGGTGAGCGGTAATTATGTTGATAATTCAGCAGACGATGGTATCGGAATTAATGATCAAACAACGTTCGCAACTGTGGTGAATAATGTTGTGAACAATTCTGGGCAGGGGGTGAGTAATGGTTCACCAAATGGTATTGAGTTGCAAGATGCTGTTCATGATATTGCTGTTGTAGGCAATACAACAGAGGATAGTACTGGAGATGGTATTCAGGTCAGTAGCCACTCTGGTGGTGGGGCTAATTATAACATCACAATTTCTGGTAATACTAGTGCTAATAATGATGCAAATGGTATTTCAGCTACTTGTACGGGGTGTACAAATTATAATATAACGATTGATGGTAATACATCTTTCCAAAATGGAACCAGTGGATTTGCAGTTGAAGATTTTTCTGATGTAATTATTTCTAATAATATTAGTGACAAGAATACATCATACGGTTTTTCCATTAGGGATTCCTCTCAGGGCATCATAAATGGCAATGTAGCGATATCCAGTACAGAGTCTGGTATTAGAATAGATAATTCAGATTATATTCTGATAAATAGTAATCTTGTGCGGTCAAGTGGTAAGTTCGGTATTGTTATTGAGGCAGATTCAACATATGCTCAAATTGTTGGGAATTCAATTACTGATAATGGGGCTAGCGAGGCGGGTAGTCGAGTGGGCATTGCACTACAGGGCGATTATATTGATGTTATTGGCAATTTTAGCGCAGATACTGGGGCCACTACTCAGCAGTACGGTATTTATATATATGATAATTCTGATTATAATAAAACGATCAATAATAGATTAAGTGGTAATACTACTAGCAATCTTGGTGCTGGTTCTACTACTGGCAATATCATTGAGGGGAATATAGGAATTGTGACCGAAAATCAGGGGGTTGCCAATGTTGATTGCGGAACAGCCGTAACTCATGGGGTTGTTACCACTCCTGATTATGTGTTTATAACTGCCG
>CAYPPF010000025.1:0-9798 GCA_964412535.1 uncultured Gammaproteobacteria bacterium
GCTTGTGGAGACTGGTCAGATTGTTTATCTGTTGGTGTACAAACAAGAACTTGCCGCCTGTCTAATGATTGTCCAATCGTAGGATCAAGTTCACCAGCTGAAAGACAGAGCTGCACACCTCCGGTAGTGGCTGAACCTAATTTAATAATTTCTTCAATTAGCTATAGTCCAACCAGTATTACCTCGGGTGGTTCAGTGGCATTTTACGGCACAGTATACAATCAAGGAGAGGGAGAGGCTGGTCGTTCCTCTGCATATCTATATGTGGATGATAGACAGATAGCTAGTTTTTCAGTAGGGACTTTAGCAAATTCAGGGAGTAGTAGGGCTTCTTGGTCAGCAGCTTGGACTGCGACAGCTGGAGATCATACCTACAAAGTTTGTGCTGATGGTACCAGTGCAGTTGAAGAGTCAAATGAGAGAGATAATTGTGAACAGGGTTCGTTCACTGTAGCAGAAGCGAGTAGAGGAAGATAAAACCATTAATTAAAACAAAAGCAGTCCTAATGGACTGCTTTTGAGTTTCTCCGAATTCTAGGACTGTTGTGCTAGAGGTCGGAGTGACTTGTGTTAGAATGAACTGTATTTTTAATCCCACCACGGGTCGTTCCATACTAGATGGGAAACTACATGGAAAATGATGTCGCTGACTATCAGCGCCGAACCGATACTGATCCAGTGGTTATTGTTAATTACAAGACCAATAGTCAGTACTATGGCACCAGGATAGCCGTGGTGAATATGGATAGTTCTGTTGCGGATATTCCATATTGCCAAGCTTTCTATACGAAGAGCGCCATCTTTCAGTGGGTGTCCCCTTGTCATTCTCATCAGTAGAGAAGTAACAAAGATGCTTGTAGTAAGCATCCAAAATAGCATTTTGTACCTCCTCTGTTTGTGCGAGAATACGTCAGTGTATCACTATTTGGTTTTCTTGTCAAGTTATGTGGGACAAAAAAACATCAGGATATCCTGATGTTTTACATCTTCCAGGACAACCCCGGACGGAAATCAAAGCCGACAGACGATAGATGCACCCCGAAGGGGGTGCTTTGGTTGGAGTCCGGGGTAGGAATGGTGCCATACTTGCCACAGATGTAATACTGTGGCAAGCTAGTTGCATGAGAACACAACGTTAGTTGTGTTCTCATGCCAAGAAAAGGAAACCCCGGGTGTAGGCGCTATCCGGAACCCGGGGAGGAGGTCATTTTGTGGAGTATAATCTACTATTTCAAAAATATTTGATCTGGGGTTGTCCATTGGGAAACTGGCAGGGCATTACATGCCATAGCTGCGTACTTTGCCTCTTCTGGTCCAAACGGCTCTCCACCATGATCATAGTGCCAGATGACTACTTCTACCATTGTGCCAGGGCTTGATTGGCAGCCTCCAACTTCAGTGTATGGGCAAGTGTTGTCAGAATATACACCTGCGCCTTGGCAGTTAAGTTCTTTTTGGTTTGGCTGATCCCAAAATGATCCAATATAGTCTACACAAGTACTTTTGGATCCAATCACATTACAACTACCCCTTACTTTGTACTCTCCATCTAGTTCTTCGATAAGTGGCTTCACATCTTCTTCGTAGTCAATTTGTTGTTCATCTGGCACTCCAGCACAGGCACCACCAAGAAGTACAAAAGACATTAGTATTAGTGAAAGAAAGAGTCTTTTTTTCATAGCTTTTTGTTAGGAATACTAGTGATAGTATACCCTATGAAACACTATCTTACAATCAAAAACAGCCTATTAATAGGCTGTTTTTTGTATATCACCAGACTTGACAAAGTCGCTTTATTCTGGTACAATTCAGTATCTATTGACAAGGAGGTGGTCTATGGAAGATAACAAGTGTATAGGTCCTGTCTGTAATGTCTTAAGTTGTGAAATTCATCCTTGCAGGGTCTGTAAGAAGACAACTTGCGCTGCTCACGTTTCCAACCGTTGCAGTATCTGTGATGATGGCGAATGCCCTTCGCGTAAGTATGGCAAAGAAGAAGTCCCAGAGGAGGAGGAGAAGCATTAGTGCTATGGGCATCATACGATGCTGACGGCCGAAATCTAAAGGCGTGACCCAGACCGGATCACGCACTTTTTTTATACAACAAAACTTGCATATTTTAGTCAAATTTTGTAAACTAGTATCATATTATTAACATATTTTTATGCATATTTTGATTAAAGACGCTGGAGACCATGTTGACCAAGAGGTGGAAATAAAAGGATGGCTTCATAACCAAAGGTCATCTGGTTCAATAGCCTTTTTACAAATAAGGGATGGTTCTGGCTTTATTCAAGCTGTTGTCTCAAAAGAAGAAGTTGGTGACGAGGTCTGGGGGAAGATAGAAGGTCTGGGCCAAGAATCTTCTTTAGTAATTTATGGTAAAGTATCTCAGCACCCTAAAAAGCAAGATGTTTTTGAGCTTCAAGTATCTGGCTTGGAAGTGGTGTCTGTGTCTACTGACTATCCAGTTACTAACAAAGAGCATGGACCTGAGTTTTTAATGGACAATCGCCACCTATGGTTAAGGGGCAAGAGACAGTGGGCTATATTACGAGTGCGCGACACAATCATCTCTGCAATTAATCAATATCTGCATGAGAATGGATTTGTGAAATTTGATTCTCCAATTCTCACCCCTAATTCTTGCGAAGGTACTACTACTTTGTTTCCTGTCCCATATTTTGATCTAGGTGAGGCGTACCTGTCTCAAACAGGACAGCTGTATCTAGAAGCTGGAATAGCTTCATTAGGCAGGTGCTATGATTTTGGCCCTACTTTCAGGGCAGAGAAGTCAACAACTAAGAGGCATTTAACAGAATTCTGGATGATGGATGCTGAGGCTGCTTTTGTGGAGCATGATGAGAATATGGATATCCAGGAAGGGTTGATAAAATACATTGTGAAAAAGTGTTTAGAAGAGTGTGGAACAGAGTTAGAAGTATTAGAGAGAGATTTAGAACCATTAAACAAGGTAGTGAAAGAGCCTTTTACACGATATACATACGAAGAAACAATCAAGAAGCTAAATGAACTAGGTTCTGACATTAAGCTGGGTGAAGATTTGGGAAATGATGATGAAGGCCTACTAACTAAAGACAGCAACGTCCCTGTGTTTATTGAAAAGTGGCCAAAGGATATAAAACCTTTTTATATGAAGAAAGATCCTGAAGATAATAACATAGTCCTTAACAACGACCTAATTGCCACTGAAGGGGCAGGGGAGCTCATTGGTGGTTCTCAAAGAGAGGATGAACATGATATTCTTTTGCAAAGTATCAAGGACGAGGGACTGAAAGTGGAAGACTATCAATGGTATCTGGATTTACGAAAATATGGTTCTGTTCCTCACTCTGGATTCGGCATTGGTTTGGAAAGGATTGTTATGTGGATTACCCAAGCAGAGCATATTAGGGAATGTATTCCTTTTCCTAGGAGAATTAACAGACTTAGGCCGTAGAAAAATGTAAATAACAAGACCCTGGCTTTGCCAGGGTCTTTTCTTGCCAAAAACAGGTTAAATTGGTAAAATACAAGAGATAATAAGCTAAAATGGATAATATGTACCGTACTCATACTTGTGGAGAATTAACTAAAAAACAAGCTGGTAAAGAAGTGACCTTGTCTGGTTGGGTGCACAAGCGCAGAGATCTAGGAGGTCTTGTTTTTGTTGATTTGCGGGATCACTATGGTATCACTCAAGTAGTGTTTCATCCTGAGGAAGTTAGTGATTTCAGTATAGCCGAAGCCCTTAAATACGAATATGTGGTTAAGGTGGTTGGTAAGGTAGCTAAGAGGGATAAAAAAAATGTAAATAAGGAGCTGGTTACTGGCGGGGTTGAAATTTTAGTGAATGAAATAGAGGTGTTAAGCAAGTCAAAGACCCTCCCTTTTGAGATATTTGATGCTCGCAAGGAAGAGGAGGATGAAGAGTTGCGGCTAAAGCACAGGTATTTGGAGTTAAGGCGAGAAAAGTTAAGGAACAATATTTTGTTTAGAGCTGAGGTGGTGAAGTATATCCGTGGATACATGGAAGATAGGGGATATCTTGATATCGCCACTCCCATCCTTACTGTCTCTTCTCCAGAAGGAGCTAGAGACTTCCTAGTGCCTAGCAGGGTACACCAAGGTAAGTTCTATGCACTACCACAAGCTCCGCAACAGTACAAGCAGTTGTTAATGGTGGCTGGTTTTGACAAGTACTACCAGATTGCTCCTTGTATGCGTGATGAAGATGCTAGGGCAGATCGTTCCCCAGGCGAATTCTATCAACTGGACCTGGAAACTAGTTTTTTGACCAAAGAAGAGTTTTTCAATGAAATAGAGCCTTTGTTTGTAGAGCTAACTGAAAAAGTTGCTAATAAAAAGGTGAAAGAAAATCCATTCCCGCGTATTCCATACAAAGAGTGTTTGGAAACATATGGTTCTGACAGACCGGATTTGCGTTTTGGATTAGAGATTAAGGAAATAACTGAATGGGCAAAGAAAACTGATTTTAATGTATTCAAGGAATCAGAATATGTGCGTGCTTTGGCTGTTCCTGGGGGAGAGGGATTAAGCCGAAAAGAAATTGATGGTGAATTTGCAGACAAGGCAGAAAGAGCTGGGGCAAAAGGCTTGGCTTGGATAAAATATGTTAATGGTGAATTTGAGGGTGGAATTGGCAAATTTTTCAATAAAGAACAAATGAAGGAGTTAAAAAAGATTTTGTCTGTTAAAGAAGACTGTATTGTGTTTTTCTCTGCTGACAAGTGGGAAGTCTCTTGTTTGGTTCTTGGTGCTGTTAGGAGTCTGGCAGCAGAAAAGATGGAGTTAGCTGACCCTAATGTGATCGCCTGGGCTTGGATAGTGGATTTTCCAATGTATGAGTGGAATGAAGAGTCAGAGAAAGTTGATTTTGGGCATAATCCGTTTTCAATGCCTGTTGGAGGAATGGAGGACTTGGAGAATAAAGATCCTTTGGAAATTATTGCTCATCAGTATGATATTATTGCCAATGGATTGGAATTGTCTTCTGGGGCAGTGAGGAACAAAGATCCAGAAATAATGTACAAAGCTTTTGAAATTGCAGGATATAGCAAGAAAGACGTTGATGCTAAGTTCAAGCATATGATTGATGCTTTCCAATATGGAGCCCCTCCTCATTGTGGAATTGCTCCAGGTATTGAAAGATTGGTTATGCTACTGTTGGGTGAGAAGAATATTAGATCAGTGGTTCCATTTCCCAAGAATCAGAAGGCAGAAGAGCCAATGATGGGTAGTCCTTCTATTGTGGATAAGGAACAGTTAGATGAATTGGGCTTAAAGATCATAAAAAAATAGTTTCTAAACGTATGAGGCTTAGCTCTCTGCAAAAGTACATCTTGAAAAGATGTTTAGAGCAGGGAGGGAAAGTGGATCGGAAGAAATTCCGGGAATTTTATGCTAAGCAAGAGAAGGTTGCGAATGAAAAGTACCAGGAGAGTAATGTCACCAAAAGTATGGAAAGATTGATTGATAAGGGATTGTTAATAGGGTTTGGAAGACGTACTCCTCGTAAATGGTTTATTACTAATGTAAAGTTAACTAGAAAAGGCAGGGAAATGGCTAAGTTGGTACTTAGGGAAAGGCAGAAAAAACTCCCCCTTAGGTAGAAAAAAGAAAGGGGACAAGGGCCTTTTTTGTTTACACTATGATTAAAGAGTTTAAACTAGAACAATTCAATGGGCCGCTTGATCTTTTGCTAAGCTTGATTGCAGAACAGAAGCTGAATATTAGCGAGGTGGCAATTTCTCAGGTTACTGAACAGTACCTTGAATATTTGGAAGGAATTGAGAGGAAAAAGCCAGAAGAACTAGCAGATTTTTTGCTTTTGGCAGCAAGGTTAATATTTTTAAAATCTAGAAAGCTTTTACCTCAATTCGAGATAGAGGAGGAAGAGGGGCCTTCGTTAGAAGAACAGCTGCGACTGTACCAAGCATTTTTGGCTGCTTCTAAGAAGTTAAACAAGAGGTGGTTGAATGAGGAGAGGGCTGTATTCAGAATAGAGCCCCTGCGAAAGATTGAAGAGTTTGTCCCTGCCAAGAATGTGAGTTTAGGAAGCCTTCGTGAGAATATAGAGCACTTGCTAGAGCGACTAGAGCCTCCCAAGCCCTTGCCAAGGACTCATATTGATAGAGCTATTACCGTAAGGGAGAAGATTGATCGCATAAGAGAAATTATTGAAAAAAGTGGGCAGATGAGTTTTTCAGATGCATTGAAAGGCAGTGAAAATAGGACAGAAGTGATAGTAAGCTTCTTGGCTTTGCTAGAGTTAGTCAAGCAGGAGTCAATAGTACTCAAACAAGGGGGATCCTTTGATGACATAATGCTTGAAAAGGTGTAAAATACATAGAGTATAATTTATATGGACCTCTTATCACAAATTGAATCCATTCTTTTCGTAGCTTCTAAGCCTTTGGCAATCAAACAGATTGCCAAAGCAGTAAAGCAAAAGGAGGTAGAAGTAAGGAGTGTTTTAGAAGATCTGCTGTCGAAGTACAATGTAGATAGTTCTGGTATTCACATATTGTCTGAATCTGGTAAGTATCAGATGTCTACTAATCCAAAGAATATTGAAGTGGTGGATTTGTTTATCAGAGAAGAGGCTAGCGGTGAATTAACAAAAGCACAGCTAGAGACATTGACAGTGATTGCATACAGAGGACCTCTCACTAGACCTGAATTAGAGCAAGTAAGGGGAGTTAATTGTGCTTTGATACTTAGAAATTTGCTAGTACGTGGGTATATTGAAGAAAGTGAGGATGAATCCAAGCTTTTACCTGAATATTCTTTGTCCTTAGAGGCTTTAAGGCAGTTGGGTATTAATTCTACAAGCGAGTTGTCTGGCTATGAATCTCTTCATGGTCATGAGTTTATCCAGGAAGCCCTTAAGGCAGAATAATTATGTCTCATAATTTTATTAACAACGATCCTGCTAAGGATAGAGCTAATCAGTGGAGAGGTGCTGTCCTTTTACTTCTTATTGGATCTGTCATTGGAAGTTTTGTTTGGCAGAAAAGTGGTCCTGTTACTTCAGAGTCTTTTTCTAAAATCATACAGCCATTACAGGAGTTAGGTGGGAAAGAGGGGGGAGATATTGTGGTGGATCCTCCTCAACCGGTAAAGCCGAAGCTACCACAGTTGATAGGGGAAATGCTTCCAGTAGATGAGTTTAGTGCTCACAGCATTATTGTGAAAGACAGAGGAACAAATGCTGTATTGTATCGTAAAAATGAATATCACAAATGGCCAATGGCAAGCATCACTAAACTTATGAGCGCTTTGGTGATTTTAGAAAAGAATCCTAATTGGGCAACAAGTACCCAAGTTATAGCAGATGACATAGTGGATACTCATATGTATGCTGGTGATACATATACTTTAGAAGAATTCTGGAATGCAGCTCTAATTGGTTCATCTAACAAGGCTATTCTAAGCCTGGCTGACGCAGCAGGATGGCCTCGCGAGGCTTTTGTAGAGCGCATGAATCAAAAAGCATGGGAATTGGGCATGCTGGACACTAATTTTGTGGATGCTACCGGCTTAGGTGATAAAAATATATCAACTGCTTCTGATATTATTATGCTTCTTAATGAGGCGATGAAGTTTGAAAAGATTAAAGAGTCCCTACTAAGTTCAGAGTACAATTTGTATTCACAAGAAAGAAAGAAGAAACATCATATGTGGAATACAGACTGGCTGCTTTTGGGGTGGATAGAGCATGACTTTTCTGAATTTTATGGTGGGAAAACCGGTTATATATTAGCCTCAAGATATAATTTTATAATGCGAGTGGGAAATGAAGAAAGTAAAGTATTGGATGTGGTGGTACTTGGTGCAAACAGTCATGAAAATAGATTTATTGAAGCAAGGGACGTCGCCCAATGGGCTTTTGAAAATTTTAAATGGCCAGATTAATATATGCTTAATCTCAACCCAACAACTTGGTTTGCAACACTGCCCCCTGAATGGGCCACTATTTTGATATCAATGATCCCCATTACTGAACTAAGGGCTTCTATCCCAATAGGGATAGAAGTATATGGTTTAGCTATATGGAAAGTATGGATACTAGCAGTAATTGGAGATCTGATCCCAGCATTAGTGATCCTTCTTTTGATTCCTTTTGCACATGATTGGGTGGTAAGACGTCGTTTTTTCGGGAAGATGCTTACTAACAAGCTAGAGAAGGCGGAAAGGCAGTTCTCTGGCAAGTACTATAAGCATGGTGCAATAGCCTTGATTATTTTTGTAGGCATACCTTTGCCTTTTACAGGCTCTTGGACAGGTTCATTGGCTGCGTTTATGTTTAATATTCCTTTTAAGAAAGCTGTCCCACTGATTGCAACTGGTGTTTGTATGGCAGCAACTTTAGTGACATTGATAACTTTGTTTGCAGGAGGTACATTGAGATGGTTGTTTTAAATATATGAAGATAGAGAAAAAAATTCTACCAAAGTATTTTCAGTTAATTTTGGATGGTAAGAAGAAATATGAATTACGCTTAGCAGATTGGGAGTGTAAAGAAGATGATGAGTTGGTTTTACGAGAGTGGGATCCAGAAAAAAAGGAACATACAGGGAGAGAGATAGTAAAGAAAGTGGACATGGTGTTAAAGACCAAAGATTTGGATTTTTGGTCGGAAGAAGAAAAAGAAAAATTTGGTTTCCAGATAATATCATTTAAAGAATAAGAAGTTCCTGTATTATTAAAAGACCCGCTATTAAGCGGGTCTTCTTCTATCTAAGTTCTATCAACATTATTTCAGGCGGGTTAAATAATCTTGCTCTTGTGCCAGTTTCACCAGCTCCACTAGTGATAAGAAGCTTACTGCTGCCGAGTTGATGTAGTCCTTGATATTGGTTATGAGGTAAAATATCGTCTACCGTGCCTATTGGACCTAGAAAGGGTAGACGAATTTGTCCTCCGTGAGTGTGCCCAGAAAGGAAGAGGTCTATATCTTCAGGATAGTCATTAACAGAGTATTGATTGAATTGGAAGGATGGATTATGAATAAGGGCAATTGTGGGTATATTTTTAGTTCTTTGGTCAAGAACAGAATAGTCTAGTTTTCCTGCCCAATATGAATCTCCTCCAAACAAATAGAAAGACTGATCGTTAATAGTAATTTTTTCCATTTCATTAACCAAATACCGTACTCCCAGTTCTTCTGTCCTTTTTTTGCTTTGTTTGGTGACATTGGCTAATCGGTAGTTATGATCAAGAATTGATTTGCCTCCGCCAATGCCATATTCGTGGTTTCCATGAATGGCGTATGTTGGTATTTGAGCAGCTAGCCCTCTGAGTGGGGACAAGTATATGCTTTCATCCTCTGAAGTTCCTCCATTGTCCACCTGGTCTCCGCTAATGACCACTAGATCTGGTTCTAACAAGAGTGTGCGATTAACTATGTCTTCCATGAATTTGATTTTCCTGTAAGGACCAACTTGAAAATCAGCCATAAATACGATTCTTATAGGTTCTTCAATATTTTCAATATCAATGGTATGGCGTTTGATTGTCAAGAATCTTGGTTCTATAAAACTGCCGTAAACTAGGAGAATAGTGCCTAGTATCAACAAGTAGGCCAGTACTATAGTAGTTTTAGGGTGTTTGTGCTCCCATGAGTCTTTTCTTCTGTTGTGCGAGTATATCAAAATAATCGCAGGTAGAGCTGTTGCGATTATTCCTATGCTTATCACTAAGTCGAAGAATGTCTTCATATTTTTGTGCCGAAGGAGGGACTTGAACCCTCAAGCCTTGCGGCACACGATTTTG
>CAYPPF010000025.1:9808-15530 GCA_964412535.1 uncultured Gammaproteobacteria bacterium
ATACCAGTTTCGCCACTTCGGCATTTTAGCAGATACATTATACAATATATTCCTTTTTTTGTCAATTTGATGTATAATATATACACTTTAATATGGCGAAAGTACTAGCTATCGTAAATCAAAAGGGTGGTGTGGGTAAAACTACCACTACCATGAATCTGGCAGCCTATTTAGCAGAAATGGGTAGTTTTGTATTATTGGTTGATATGGATCCTCAGGGAAATGCCTCCAGCGGGCTTGGGTTTAATAGAGATCAAGTAGATCATGGGGTGTATGAGGCTTTGGCCAAGCAAAAAAGATTTCATGATATTATACGTAATACTAATCATGAAGGATTGCGAATTGCCCCAAGTACTCCAAATTTAGCAGGAGCTAGTATTGAACTTGTGGACATGGAAAGGAGAGAGCACAAGCTAGCAGATTTGATTGAAGAGGCACAGCACGCATATGATTACATTATTATTGATTGTCCTCCTTCTTTGGGCTTGCTTACGCTAAACAGCCTCGTAGCTGCTGATGAACTATTGATCCCTGTGCAAGCAGAATACTATGCCTTAGAGGGATTGGGACAGTTATTGAGCACCATTAATCTGGTACGGGAGCATATAAAGCCAGAATTAGGGGTGTTAGGGGCAGTGATAACAATGTTTGACAAAAGGACAAAACTTTCTGAAGATGTGATGAATGAACTGTATAAGTATTTTCCTGATACAATATTCAGGACAGTAATCCCTCGCACGGTACGCCTTGCAGAGGCTCCTAGTTTTGGCAAAACTATTTTCCACTATGATCCTAGGAGTAAGGGCGCACGCGCTTATGAGCGTTTGGCAAGAGAAGTATTAGAAAAGCATAATAAGGTTTAATATATGGCACTTGGAAAAGGACTCAATTCATTAATTCCTCAAGGTAAGCCGAGGAAGGTATTCCGTCGTCAGACAAGTGGCGGATCAGATAAAACTGGCCAGGTTTGGCATGTGCCGATTTCTGAAATTGTGCCTAATTCTGAACAGCCTCGCAAGCACTTTTCCCACCAGGAACTAGAGGATTTAGTTGCTTCAATTAAAACTCATGGTATTTTACAGCCAATCACTGTGACAGAAAAGGATGATGGGGGATATGAATTGATTGCAGGTGAGAGAAGGTTGCGTGCATCTCAAATCGCTGAATTAGCTACTGTACCCGCTATGGTGAGGTCAGCTACTCAACAGGAGAAACTAGAGTTGGCACTGATAGAAAATCTTCAAAGAGAGGATCTTAATCCAATTGAAGAGGGATTTGCATACAAAAGATTGATAGAGGAGTTTGGGATGAGCCAACAGCAGGTTGCAGAACAGGTAGGGAAGCAAAGACCTACTGTGGCCAATATGATGCGTTTGCTTGGTTTACCAGAACAGATACAAAAGGCGATAATAGACGGTAAATTAAGTAAAGGAAAGGCAAAGGCTATATTAAGCCTAAAGAGTGAAAAAGAGCAGCTTAACATGTTTTCCAGTATGATGGGGGATAATATAACAGTAAGGGATGTTGAGAGCAGAGTTGCGTCCAAGGGCCAGGCCTCTCGCAAAGGATCAGTTAGACGTGATCCAAACTTGCTTGCACAAGAAAAATTATTGGAAGAAAGTTTGGGAACTAAGGTACAGATTACAAAGAGAGGGGAAAGAGGAAGGATAGTGATAGATTACTATTCCAATGATGAGCTCAGGAGGTTGATAACAGAGCTAAGTTGATTGTTTGATGAAATAAAAAAAGCGCGTTAACACGCGCTTTTTATAATCTAGTTATTTTTTCGTTACTACATTCTTGAACCATCCAGAGATTTTGTTTTTTTGCTGTCTTTTGGTGAAGTCTTTGATACGATCCTTAGCAGTATGTGTTTTAGCAAATTTTATCCAATCTCTCCCAGGGCCTTTCCTAGTTTTGTCCACTATGATTTCTACTACATCTCCATTTTTTAGTTCAGTATCAAGACTTGTCATCTGATCATTTACTATTGCTCCATTACATTTGTTTCCAATTTCTGTGTGAATATGGTAGGCAAAGTCAATAGTGGTAGCCCTCTCGGGCAAGTCAATAACATCCCCTTTGGGGGTAAAGACAAAGATTCGTGATTGAAGAAAGTCTACTTTTATTTCTTCTAAGTCTGAAAGCTTATTCAGTACATCTTTTTGGATATCAGCTAATTCTTTTACCCATTTAACTTCCTTTGTAGGTAGTTTGTTTCCACCCTCGTCATAGTGCCAATGAGCAGCTACACCATATTGAGCATCCTCGTCTATTTCTGGAGTACGGATTTGGAATTCAATTACATCTCCGCTTTCAATAAAGACAGTGGTGTGTAATGATTGGTAGCCATTAGGCTTGGGTTGTGAAATGTAGTCCTTGATTCTTCCTTTGAGGGGCTTCCATATTTTGTGCAGAATACCCAGGGAAGCGTAGCAGTCAGCTATTGTGGGCACTATGATTCTCAAGGCCACCACATCATACACCTTAGTTATTTCATTATGCTTTCTTAGTAGCTTTTTGTACAAGCTGTATAATCTTTTTCTACGTCCGGTCAGGGCAATTATTTTTATATCAGAGTTTTCTATCTCTTCCCGGGCTTTCTTTTTTACATTCTCTAAAATAGTTTCCTTGCCTTCGAGTCTTTCATCTCTTATTTTCTTGATTCTCTGGTATTCTTTAGGGTAGACATATTTAAAGGATAGATCTTCTAGTTTTCCTTTGATTTCATCCATTCCCAATCTATTGGCAATGGGGGCATATATTTCTAGGCTCTCTAGGGCAATCCTGTATTGTTTTTGAGGAGGGAGAGCATCTAGCGTGGTTAAATTGTGTACACGATCAGCAAATTTGATCATAACAACCCGTACGTCCTCAGCCATTGAAATAAACATCTTTCTAAGATTTTCAATGTATCTTTCCACTCCACGGTACTTAAGTTTTCCCAGTTTAGTAATACCTTTTACCAAAGAAGCTATTTCTTCACCAAAGTTTTTCTCTACATCACTTAGAGTTATGTGAGTATCTTCAGGCACATCATGCAAGAGAGCCGCAGTGACAATAACTGGATCAATTCTCATTCCAGCGAGGATATGACCAGTGGCTAAAGGGTGGATAATATATGGTTCTCCTGATTTTCTAGTCTGCCCGCCATGAGCTTTTACTGCAAAATCATAAGCAAGGCGGATAATGTCCAAATCAGCTTCAGGGTCGTATAGTTTGACCTTTTCTATTAAAGAGTCAATTGTTTGTTTTTCTTCTTCCATATCCTATATTCTGGCACTATTTGGCTAATTTTGCAAGTTTTTGGCTTTTTTTTATTTTTCTTTTGTTTAAAATTTGCCTTTTTTTAGCCAAATTTATTGCTCTAACTTGACAAAACCCCTAAAATATGCTATAGTATTGTCAGTAATACCAAGGTTAGGTACCTACAACGCCTAAGAAAAACCCCAGTCTTTTGACCGGGGTTTTTCTTTTGTTTTGAATAGTCTCTTGATTTTTTTGCTAATTATGATATATTTTACTTGTAGCGGCCAGAGGGCCTTGGTATTACCATTGGCATTGAGGTTACCTCCTCGCCGCTACTAGAAGACCCGCTGTTTATGCGGGTTTTCTGGTCCTTCTTCTATTTTTTGAGTTTTTTAGCAGTTCTTCACATTCACTCTGTTCCAAATCTTTAGGTTCAGTATCTTTGGGTATTTTTGCATTTTTATTGCCATCAGTGATGTATGGTCCATATCTTCCATTGAGTACTTGGATTGTTGTGTCAGGGAATTCTTTTATAATTTTGTTTTTCTCTGCATCTTCTTTTTCTTGTATTACTTTTTTAGCCTGTTCCAAGGTTATTTTATATGGATCTTCATTTTTGACAGAGTAGAATTTTTCTTTCACCTTTACGTACGGGCCAAATCTTCCTATATTAGAAATTATTTCATTTCCATCCTCATCTTTTCCAAGAGTGCGTGGTAGGGTCAAAAGTTCCAGAGCCTCTTCCAAAGTAATTGTTTCTACACTCTGTCCTTTTTTCAGAGAAGCAAATTGTGGTTTTTCTTCGTCATCCTTAGAGCCTTTTTGCACGAATGGCCCATATCTTCCTACTCTAGCGTAGATAGGTTTGCCTGATTTAGGGTCAGTACCAAGCTCGTGCATGCTTACAGTGTCTTCCTTACTAAGCTCTTCAGTCTTTTTTTCTATATTCTCATGGAATGGGTGATAAAAGGTGGAGATAATGGGCTGCCAATCTTTTTTACCCTCTGCGATGTCATCAAGATTGTTTTCCATTTGGGCTGTAAACTCAAAGTCTACAATGTTGGAAAAATGCTTTACTAGTAGATCGTTAACAATGAGGGCAATGTCATTAGGTTGGAGTCTTTTTTGTTCGTTTCGGAAAATATATCCTCGGCTTTCAATAGTGCCTATTGTCGGGGCATATGTAGATGGACGGCCAATCCCATGCTCTTCCATTACTTTTACTAAAGTAGCATCAGAATATCTTGCAGGAGGTTCAGTAAAATGTTGATCAGCTTTTAGTTCATCACATTTCACCTTGTCCTTCTCAGCTAGTTCTGGTAGCATTTGTTCTTTTACGCCTTCAGGGTATAGTTTGAGCCAGCCATCAAATATCATGGTTTGTCCGTTAGCTCGGAAAGTATATTTACCACTAGCAATATCTAGATTAGTTTTATTTAATCGAGCGGGTGCCATTTGAGTAGCTAAGGCTCGTTTCCAAATTATGGTATACAGCTTTAGTTGCTGTGGATCCAAGTGTCCTGCTATAGATTCAGGGGTTCTCGTAGGATCTGTTGGGCGGATAGCTTCATGAGCCTCTTGAGCTCCTTTAGATTTGGTTTTATACACCCTTGGCTTTTCTAGAGAGTATTTATCACCATACTCTGATTTTACATGTTCATTAGCTTCCCCCAAAAATTTGGCTGACAAAGTGACTGAATCAGTACGCATGTATGTGATTAATCCAGTTTGTCCTTCTTTGCCCAGCTTCATACCTTCATACAGCTGTTGAGCTAGTCTCATTGTTTGTTTAGAAGAATACCCCAGTTTGGTATTTCCTGCTTGTTGAAGTGTAGATGTGGTGAATGCAGGAGGAGGAGTACGCTTAGTTTCTTTTTTTTCAATCTTAGTTATCTCATATTTTGCCTTATCTAGGTCAGACAGTATTTTATCTGCTTCCTTCTTTTTATTAATATCTAGCTTCTTAAGTTTTTTACTGTCAATGGAATATAGTTTTGCTGGTATTTTTGCTGATTTGTTCTTGCTGAAAAGTCCTTCGATTGTCCAATATTCATCAGAAACAAAGTTTTGTATTTCTCTTTCTTTTTCTACAACCAGTCGTACTGCAACTGACTGCACTCGTCCTGCTGACAACCCTCGAGCAACTTTTTTCCACAAGAAAGGAGAAAGTTCATACCCCACCAGGCGATCAAGTATACGTCTGGTCTGTTGTGCGTCCACTAACTTTTGATCAATACCTTTTGGATTGTTTAGAGCTTCATCAATAGCATGTTTGGTAATTTCATGAAATACTATACGTTTAGCTTTTTTTGGATCTATCTTCATTACCTCAGCCAGGTGCCATGAAATGGCCTCTCCCTCACGATCTTCATCAGTAGCAAAGATAACCTCTTTGTTTTTCTCTGCTAGTTTCTTTAGTTTTGTGAGATGTTTCTTTTTAGTGGTGGGTATTACATAGTGGGGTTCAAAAGTA
>CAYPPF010000026.1:0-14262 GCA_964412535.1 uncultured Gammaproteobacteria bacterium
AAGAAAAGGAAACCCCGGGTGTAGGCGCTAGCCGGAACCCGGGGAGGAGGTCATTCAATTATTTTACAGCCAGAGGATTAAAGTCAGTGTCAGAATCATAGTGATCTTCATCTTCCTTCTTCTTCAGCCATCCTACTACTCGGTATGTTACAGGTAATAGTATTATCTCTACTAGGATCTTGAAAATATAGTTAGATACCCAAATTATCCAAACAAGGTCCCAAGGGAGTACTCCTGCGAAAGCAATTAAAAGGAATACAGTTGTATCAGCAAATTGACCTACAACAGTAGAGCCAATTGTTCTTAACCACAGGAATTTTCCTTTTGTCTTTACCTTTAGCTTAGCCAGCACATAGCTGTTTAAGAATTCACCTACTAGGTAGGCGCACAAGCTTCCTAGTACTATTCTCGGAATTACTCCTAGGATGTTATCAAATGATTCTTGTAAACCCCAGTCTAGAGCAGGGGGTAGCTTCTGTACTGCCCAGAAAGTGACTACCATAAGTAGGTTCATGGCAAAACCAATCCAAATTACTCGCCTTGCTCTTGCATAACCATATACTTCGGTCAGAATATCACCAAAGATGTACACTAGAGGGAATAGGATAGTCCCTCCATCAAAGCTAAACCAGCCCAAAGAAAGTATCTTAGTGCTAGTAATGTTGGACAGGATCAGTGCTACTGCAAAAGCAGCTGTGATAACGTCCAAATATCGGAATCGTCTCATATATTATTTATTAAAATTAGTTCCATTCTTTTTTTAATTTGGTAAATTGATCTTCTTGTATGGCTTTTCGTATATCCTTCATTAGATCCAAGAAAAAGTGCAGGTTATGAATAGTACTTAACCTCAATGCCAGAAGTTCTTCTGCTTTAAATAAGTGGCTTATATATGTCCTAGAATAGTTCTGACAGGTTGTACAAGAACATTCTGGGTCAATTGGTCTGCTGTCTTTTCTGAATTTTGCGTTAAGGATATTGATCCTGTACTTTCTATTGATTTTCCTATGAACAAATAAAGTTCCGTTTCTGGCCATCCTTGTGGGGGCTACACAGTCAAACATGTCTACTCCTTTTTCTACTACATTGAATAGGTCAGTGGGGGAGAATCCTACTCCCATTGTATAGTGTGGTTTTTCTTTGGGTATTATTGGATTTATCCAGTCAAGAATTTTTCCGGTAGCTTTCATGTTGTAGCCAATTGATTCTCCGCCGATAGCAATGCCGTCAAAGTCCATTTTAGATATTGCTTCAGCTGATTTTCTGCGCAGGTTTTCGTGGTTTCCACCTTGTATGATTCCAAAGAGGTGTTGTTTACTATTTTGTTTCTTGTGGTAGGTTACACATCTTTCAGCCCATCTATGAGTACGATCCATTGCTTCTCTTGCATATTCCTCGCTTGTCTTGTCAGGAGTACATTCATCAAAGGCCATGATAATATCAGCTCCTAGTTTGTGTTGTATTTCTGTTGCTGATTCTGGAGTGAATATATGTTTGCTTCCGTCTATGTGGCTTTTGAAAGTAACTCCATCCTCGTTTATTTTAACTAATTTTCTTTGTTTGTTTTCTTTGTTTTTGTGCAGAGAAAATACTTGGAAGCCACCTGAATCAGTAAGGATTGGTTTGTCCCAGTTCATGAATTTATGAAGACCGCCTAATTTGGAGATTAAGTTTTCACTGGGTCTTAGATGGAGATGATATGTGTTTGCTAGGATTATTTCTGCTCCTAGGTCAAATACATCTTTACTATCCAAGCTTTTTACAGTAGCTTGAGTCCCTACGGGCATAAAAACAGGGGTGTGGATATCACCATGTTCAGTGCTAATTATGCCTGTACGGGCTAGTGTTTTTTTGTCTTGATGAGTTATTTTGAAAAAAGACATACTATGATGAGTTTACCAGCTTTTGCTAAATTGTTCAATTCTTTGTACAATTAAGAGGATATGAAGAGAATAAATAATTTTAATATAATTTGTCTTTGTTTGTGCATTCTTTTTTTAGCTGGGTCAGTATACCCTTGGCGAGGTGTTTGGACAAGTCCTGTGGAGAATGATATTGGAGAGGTAAAGATGGTGGATAAAAGAGAAAAAAAGCAAGAAGTAGCGGAGGTAATAGAAGATGTC
This sequence comes from uncultured Gammaproteobacteria bacterium, assembly GCA_964412535.1. Classification (GTDB taxonomy): domain Bacteria; phylum Patescibacteriota; class Patescibacteriia; order Magasanikbacterales; family UBA922; genus CAYPPF01. The sequence continues at coordinate 2,124 of CAYPPF010000026.1, forward strand.
TCTTTAGATGAGGAACTAGCTGTACAAGAAAAAATTGTATACACAGGGATTAATCTTCCAGTTCCTTTTACTTCCCAAGCCCCTGAGAAAAATTGGGATCAGCCATGGCAAGATGCCTGCGAAGAAGCAGCTGTCTTAATGCTTGATGCGTATTACAAAGACTATACACTAAGTCCCTTGTTTACTAAAGACGAGATTACTAAAATGGTGGAGTGGGAAGAAGATCAGGGATGGGGGACTAGTATTGAAATGTTAAAGGTCAAAAAGTTGGTTGAATATTATTTACACAAAAATGTTTCAATAGTATCTAAACCTACGATTGAAAGGATAAAAAGATATGTTGATAGTGGACAGCCAGTATTAGTGGTGGCATATGGGAAAGATCTTCCTAACCCAAATTTTAGGAATGGAGGTCCGGAGTATCATGCTTTGATTATACGAGGATATACAGATGAAAAGTTTATTACCAATGACCCTGGCACTCAGTTTGGAAAAAACTTCAGTTATTTGTATGACGATTTGTTAAATGCAATTCATGACTGGAATGGCGGTGATGTGGAAAATGGGGAAAAAGTAGTGCTGGTAGTGGAATAAGGGGTATATAAAGACAACAGCGAGTCGGGTGACTCGCTTTTTGATATAAAGGGCGTTGTTCTAGGCCAACTTGGCAGCGAAATTGTCCACGATTTCCATCCAGTCCTTCAGGCCAGGGATGTGTATTCTTTCGTGGTCGCCGTGGATGTCCTTGATTTTGGACTGCCACACAATGCCTGGAATGTTGTGTTGGCTTAGGAAGCGGGCATCACTTGATCCAGTTTCTTTCCTCCATGTAACAAAATCACTGGTGTTTTGGATGACGCTCGCAAGCAAGACAGTCATTTCCTCTTTGGGGTCGGCGAAGAAAGATTCGGCCTTGGCCACCACTTGGGAGGAAGTGTAGTGACCTTCACAGCTGTCCAGAAAGATTTCCAGGATATGTTCCTTGATTTTCTGGATAGCTTCTTTCTTGCTACGTTCATCTACGATTCTTGCGGGAGCGCCCATCCGAATGTCGAACAAGGCAGAAGCTTGATCAGGAATCTGGTTGCCTTGGTTTCCAGCGTTCAACTTGGTCAAGCAGAATGTCGTGCCCCACTCACCACTTACGTTGGGTCCGTTGTCAAGCTCATCATCAAGCCTGTTGGTGACATTCTCGATGACTTCCAGGAGTATTTCTGCGGCGTTCCTGCCTTGATGAGGGCGAGAGGCATGAGCAGTCTTTCCTTGGGTAACGATTTGAATCTGCATGCAAGCCTTCTGCTCCATCACAGGATAGTGGATATCTCCACCACCATCTGGGACAATGGCGTACCTGATCTGGAATCCGCTGTTGAGCATTTCTCCCAGCACGTGATCAGCGCAGTGGGGACTGCCGATTTCCTCGTCTGAGGTGATCAGCATTGCCGCGTTGATGTTTCTGCCCTCTTCCTTCCACTTTTCCATGAGGTGGAACACTGCGGCAATGTATGCCTTCATGTCAGCAGTACCGCGACCGAGGAGCCATTCCCTGTCCTTGCTCATGCTGGTGGTGAACATGTGTTCTGGTCCGGGTACCACATCGATGTGGGTGATGAATAGGAGATCTATCTCCTTGCTGTCCTGAGTGTGCAAGAGCAGACTATCGTGTCCGTCTCCGCATTCATACCATTGGTGGTGTCCGTTCCATCTGGTAAGGATGTACTCCAGTGCAGCACTGCATGCTCCCTTGTCCAAGGAAAGGGTTTTCAGTGCAACAAGTTTGTCTGTAAGGTGCAGAACTTTTTCTATCATGACTACCTCCCTGTTTTTGTGTCATTGTGAAAGTCTACTATATTTAGGGGGAAAAGTCAACTATCTATTAGGTTATCCCCATCTTTCATTATTCTCCTCATTTGATAGAATGATATGGCAGTATGTCTATTGATTTTGAACAACAACTTAACAAAGAACAGCTCAAAGTAGTGGTCAAAGGTGATGGCCCTTGTTTAGTATTGGCTGGGGCAGGATCAGGTAAAACCAGGGTGATAACATACAGGGTGGCGTATTTGATAAGTAAAGGGATGGACCCTGAGAAAATTCTTTTGATGACTTTCACTAACAAGGCTGCTAAGGAAATGATTGATAGGGTGCAGGAATTGACTGGTGGGGAAGTGAGGCTGCCTTGGTCAGGTACTTTTCACCATGTTGGATACAGGATATTGAAAAAATATGCTACCTTGGTTGGGTACAAGAACAATTTTAGTATTTTGGATAGTGGTGATAGCCTGGATGTTATAAAGCTGTGTTTGAAGCAGGAGGGGATTGATCGAAAGGAAAGAAGGTTCCCTTCTCCTAAAGTACTACAGTCCATTATGAGCTATGCTCGCAATGCTGAGACCACCATTGAAGATGTCTTAAAACTAAAAAATCCTCAGTTTTTAGGAATAGCTGATGTTATCAAAAGAATTGCTGAAGACTATCAAAAAAGAAAACAGGAATCTAATGTAATGGATTTTGATGATTTGTTAGTTAATTGGTATCTACTTCTTTTGAAGTCAGAAAAAGTGAAGAAAAAAGCTGCTGATCATTTCAAATATATTTTAGTGGATGAGTATCAGGATACTAACAAGATTCAAGCATCCATTATCAATCTTTTGGCTTCTAAGCATAAGAATTTGTTGGTGGTGGGGGATGATGCACAAAGCATATATTCTTTTCGTGCAGCTGACATACAGAATATTTTAGCTTTTGAAAAAGAATATTCTAATGCAAAGGTTTTTCGATTGGAAACAAACTATCGATCCACTCCAGATATTTTGAAGGTGGCTAATAGCGTGATTGCTAATAACATGAATCAATATGAGAAAGAACTCCGTAGTATTCTTGAGCAATTTACTAAGCCGGAAATTCATTCTTTTGGGAATCAGCAGGAGGAAGCCAGGTTTGTGGTAGACAGAATTTCTGAATTAAGGGACGAAGGGGTTGAGTTAGAAAAAATGGCAGTGCTATTTAGAGCAGCATATCATTCCCAGGCATTGGAAATGGAGTTGGTAAAGCGGAACATTCCATATGACTATAGAGGTGGTGTACGGTTTTTTGAGAGAGCGCATATCAAAGATACACTGGCATATTTGCGTATTTTGAATAATCTAGATGACTATGTAGCATGGAGTAGGGTACTAAATATGCAGGTGGGTATTGGCCCCGTTGGTATTGAAAAGGTGGTTAACAGTCTGGGTTCAATAAAAGATATGGGGGAATTAGAGAGTTTGGGTTCGTTGCTTTCAGCTAGGGGACAGATGGGATGGAGTGATTTTTTGCAAGTATGGAAGAAAATGCAAAAAGAAGAAAGGATACCTTCTAATTTGATTCGTGCGGTAATAGATTCCAAATATTCTGAATATTTGGAAAATGAATATCCTGATTACAAAGAAAGACTACAAGATTTGGAACAACTAGCTCTGTTTGCAGAAAAGAACAAGGACCTTAGTCAGTTTTTAGCTGAAGCTACCCTACAAGAAGGCTATGCCGCAGCTTTGAGTAGTGGGAGTGACGACGAAGAAAAGTTGGTACTTTCCACTATTCACCAGGCCAAAGGCCTGGAATGGCAGGCTGTTTTTGTGATTAATTTGTCAGCAGGGCATTTTCCTAATGAACGGGCACTAAAGGAGACAGATGGTTTGGAAGAGGAGAGAAGATTGTTCTATGTTGCAATTACTAGGGCTAAAAAGTACTTATACATCTCATATCCTTTAATAGGTGGTATGGCCAGCTATTTGCAGGGCCCCAGTATGTTTTTAGAGGAGATTGAGGCTAGTCTAGTTGATATGAATACTATTGGTGGTAGTACGGTGTTCAATGATCTCAGTGATGATATAGATGATATTGTGTATGAGCCAGAAGATGGATCACAGCCTCCGTCCTTTCTTAGGAGTATTGACGATTTGTAATAAGCTTGACAAACTTGTTTTTTTGGTATATAATATTGCCAAATTAATCTTAATGAAAAAAGTATGAAATTTGATGGTGTTCATGAGAAAACTCTCCTTATCACAAAGCCAGACGGAGTGCAAAGAGGTTTGGTTGGCGAGGTGGTAAAACGCTTGGAACAAAAAGGTTTGAAGATTGTTGGATTGAAGATGATGACTTTGGACGAGGTCAAGCTAAAAGACCACTATGCTCATCATGTTGATAAACCATTCTATCAAGAATTAGAAGGATATATGAAGTCAAGTCCAGTAGTAGTAGTTTGTGCAGAAGGTAGAGGTGCTGTTAACGCAGTACGTCTAATTGCTGGCATGACTGATGCTGGTGAAGCAGATGGTGGTACTATTAGAGGTGATCTAGCTATGGGCATGTGTAATGTAGTACATTGTTCTGATAGTGTGGAGACGGCCAAGGCAGAAGTAGAGAGATTCTTTGATGAAAATGAGGTTTTCGACTATGACAAGACTGAATACATGCACCTATACATGGAAGACGAACGCTCATAAGGTTATCCACACAATTCTTGACTAAAGCAAGTGAAATAGGATATTGTATAAAAACAATAGAAATAGCATAAATATGGCAAAAAACCTACAAAGACACTTTTATTTCTTCTTTTTCAGCAAGAGCCAGGCTGGGTGTCTTTGTTAAAGCTATTTAATTGATAAATTAGCTAAAAGGACCTCCTAGCTGGAGGCCCTTGTTTTTTTATCAATTATATGCTATATATATGGCAGTTAACGATACAGATAATTTGATTAATATAGTCGATTTACCTGTCTCGTAAATTTCGAGATGTGGACTTTCAAACCTAGAAAACTATACGGAGGTAGTTGATGAAGATCTATCGTTTTAGTAAGACGGTTGTAGAGGGAGACGCAAGCATGAACAACATCCTGGGAGGAAAGGGTGCTGGGTTGGCAGAAATGACTGACCTGGGTTTCCCGGTTCCGCCTGGATTCACCATTCCGGTGACTGAAGGAAGAAAGGTGCTGGAAACAGGCCAGCTTCCGGATGAGTTGTTCGACAGTGTTGTGTCAGGCGTCAAGTGGCTCGAAGAGCAGACAGGTCATACTTTCGGATGTCTTCCCAGTCCCATGCTGTTGGCAGTGCGTTCAGGGGCACACGTATTCATGCCCGGACAAATGGACACCGTGCTCAACGTGGGAATGACCCAAGAGGTTGTCGACGACATGTCCAGTAGGATCGAACTGTCCAAGTTGTCGGGAATGTGGAATTCTCTGAGAGAAGAGCTTGGTGGTGAGTACGAACCTTGGCAACAGCTGAGGACATCTCTCCTCCAGATCTTCCTGAGCTGGAACAACGAGAGAGCAAAAGAGTACCGCAGACTCCATGGTATGGATGACTACGCTGGCACGCCGGCAACTATCCAGTTCATGGTATTCGGCAACAGGGGTGACACTTCTGGTGCTGGTGTGGCGTTCAGTCACAATCTGGAAACCGGTGAGCAGATGCTCAATGGAGAATGGCTATCGGATGACCAGGGAGAAGCAGTGGTACTTGGTACCCGCACTCCTGGCCCGATCACAGATCTCGGAAAGCAGATGCCCGGTATCTACGACCAGTTGCAAGGAATAGTCAGCCATCTGTTCAAGATTTGGGATCACCCGGTTGACTGCGAGTACACAGTGGAAGATGGTAAGTTGTGGATCCTTCAGGCAATGAAGGCCCAGCTCACTCCTGGTGCCTCTGTCAAACTGGCTGTCAAACTGGCAACAGACGGGAGGATCGAAGTGGGAGAAGCCCTGAACAGGGTTGCTCCTGCGCAGCTCAGCAACTTCTTCGTCAGCAAGCTCGCCGATCCGGATGAGCATACTTCCTTGGCCAAAGGTTTGGCTTCTTCTCCCGGCGCAGTTGCTGGGAAAGTGGCCCTTTCCTCTGCTAAGGCAGTGGAGATGGCCAAGGCTGGTTCAGTGGTGCTTGTGTCAGAAGAGACTTCTCCCGACGACATGCCCGGAATCGTGGCTGCCCAAGGAGTTCTCACTGGCCGAGGTGGAGTTTCATCCCATGCGGCCATTGTTACTCGCAACATTGGGAAGCCTTCGGTTGTTGGTTGTGCTGCTGTGCAGATCAATGGCGGCGCATCCTGCCTCATCAACGATGAGCGCTTCTTCGAGGGCGACTGGATCACTGTCGACGGCAGCACAGGGTTGGTGTACAAGGGGGAACTCCCCATTGAACAACCAACCAAAGAACCTCCGGAACTTACTACTTTGTTGCAATGGTCAGAGGAGATTCGTGACCTCAGCATCAGAGTGTTCTGCGGTTCTGGTGAACAGGCCAAGATTGCTGCAAAGCACGACGTGAACGTAGTGCTCCCCACGGAGTACACCTTCCTCGGAGAGCGTGCTGACATGTTCCGCGAAGCGATTCTCGCTGACAAGGATGATGAGAAATACCTCTCAATCCTGCGGGAGATCGCAGCAATGCAAGTGGAGGACTATTCAAAGGTGTTCTCCGAAATAGGGTCTTCGGGTTGGGTAATGGTCCGACTGTTGGATCCGCCCTTGCATGAGTTCTTGCCTAAGGCAGACGATGATTTCGAGCGTCTGGCAGTCAAGATGCGAGTGCCTGTGAATCAACTTCGCAGACGTGCAGAGGCTTTCTCAGAAGGCAATCCCATGCTCGGGCATCGGGGATGCCGGCTGGGGATCAACCGGCCTGAGATATACCGCCTGCAGGTAAAGGCCATGGCTCAGGCTATGAAGGAATCGCCGATTGACAAGCTACAGATCCTGGTCCCTCTGGTAGTGGGTCCGCGGGAGATGAAGCAAGTCTCTGACATGGTCAATGAAAAGATCGGCAACATGCTTGACAGAAGCCAGTACCAGATCGGAGCCATGATCGAGACCCCTCGCGCCTGCCTTTTGGCTGGAGAGATCGCAGAATTGAGCGACTTCCTGGTGATTGGCACCAGCGATTTGACTCAAGCTGTGTGGTGCTATTCCAGGGATGATACTAGCTTCCTGGAAGGGTACCTGAAGCAGGGGACCTGGGCACGGGATCCGGCGTCCTTCTTTGACCAAAGAGGGGTGGGTGAACTGGTTGCTATGTCCATTGAAAGGGCCCGAAGCGCCAATTCGAACATTCCGATCGAGATGGTCGTTGACGAAACTTCAGTGGAGTGGTTCCAAAAGACCATCAAGGGTCAGAAGGCAGGGATTATCTGCACCATTCCGCAGATTCGCTCAATGCAACTGCTTGCAGCCCAGGCATGCATGCGTTCCCAGTAGTTTTCTAGACGTACACTCGTTTGTTGGGTCTGGCACTTGGTTTACCAAGTCCAGACCCAACATACTTCAGTTGAATAGTCCTAGTCTTTATCAAAATAGTAAAATATGTCAGTAGCAAAAATCTGTGGCAGATTAACAACTAAAGACAGTGTTAGAAAAGGCAGTGATCAGCCTCAGATTTTAGTTACTGAAGATTTCTCTTTGTCAGATTGTGAATATTTGTCAGAATTAGCAGGCTTAGTAGTAAAGGGAGTGGGCGGCACTTCTCCTGCAAAGTTGCAGATTGACAGTGCAGGAGTTCCCTGCTTGGTTGATCAGAGCTTGTCTGTTAAAGATAGTGTGGTTGTTATCAATAATACATCATATAATTTAGGGGAAATGGTTGAGTTGGAGTTTGATAGCAGTGAAAATATCCTGAAAGACGAGAGTAATATACTTTGTTTTGTAAATAATGTTGTACAAATGGAGAGTGTAAGAGACAAATGTAGGGGAATAGTTATTAGAAGTGAAGAATTGGTAAACAATAACTTTCTAGTGAAAGATGGTTTGCTTGAATTCTTGCGCACTGATCATGATGGGGCTTTGAGTAGATTTTATGTAGGTCAGAGAGATGACTATATAGATATATTTACCAGCTTAGGTTCAGGAGATGTTGTTATTCGATTATTGGATAGTTCTTTGTCAGAACTATATCCTAATGAACCGTCCTTACAAGAAAAGAATGTCCAACTAGGTAACAGGGGGTGTAGGCTGTTATTCACATATCCAGATATTTATGTGCAGCAAATAAAAGCTATCCTTTTTGCACATAAGTCATTTCGAGATTGTATTAATCTCAAGTTGGCAATTCCTTTTGTAAGTGATCTAGATGAATTGAAAAGAGGAAAGAAGATGGTGAGTGAGTTGGCAGCAGAAATGGGTGTAAAGGTTCCAGATATTGGTTTTACTCTGGAAACGCCAAGAGCAGTGCTATTATTGCCAGAATTAGATAAAGAGTCTGATTTTATAAACTTAGGTTTTAATGACCTTACTCAGCTTATGTTTGGTTTTGGCAGGGATGATGTGGATGGCTTCATGACTTCATATTTGGAGCAAGGAATCCTTGAGAAGGATCCTTTTGCATGGCCAGATCCAGTTATGTGGAATTGGCTGAAAAAGGAATTAGATGTTGTTGGAAAAGAAAAGCCTTTGTATATACCAATACACAGCCAAGAGCATTTAGAGCACTGGCAAAGTTTGGTGTCAGACAGAACAGGTGTTTGCTTTTTAGCAAAGCCATCATTGATTAAATAGATTATGAAACCACTGTCACACAGAGTAAATTCAGTTGATAATTCTGGTCTTCGCCGGATGTTTAACCTTGCCCAGGATATGCAAGACCCCCTTGATTTGAGTTTGGGCATGTCTGACTTTCCTGTATCAGATTCTGTAAAGCAGGCAGTTGTTGAATCAATTGAATCAGGAAGTAGTGGTTATTCAGTTAATGCAGGTGATTTGAAGGTAAGAAAGAAGATTGTGGAGAAGTTGGTGGAGAAAAATAACATACAGGCTAAAGAAGACGAAATTATCATCACTAGTGGGGCTACTGGAGGTCTGCTCCTGTCACTAGCTACAGTACTTGATCCTGGTGACGAAATAATGATCTTTGATCCATATTTCGTGTTATACAAGCAGATATCAACTTTTTTAGGAGCTAAGCCAATATTTGTTTCCACATATCCTAATTGGGACCTGCCTATTGAGAAGATGGAAGAATTGGTTACCCCTCGTACAAAGGCAGTGCTGTTCAACAGTCCTAACAATCCAACAGGAAGGGTGTATACAAAAGATGAGATTACTAAATTAGCTAAGTTCGCTGAAAAGTATGACCTTACTATAATTTCTGATGAAGTGTATGAGGAATTTGTATATGAAGGGGATCATTTCAGCATTGGAAGTATATATCCACAGACTATTACTCTGATGGGTCCTTCTAAATCAGCTGCTTTAGCGGGATGGAGAGTGGGATACTTGCACGCTTCCAAGGAAGTGGTTGAACAGATGATGAAAGTACAGCAGATTTTCTATGTATGCGCTCCAAGACTAGCACAGGTAGCTTTAGCAGCTTCATTAGATTTGGATTACAAATCTATACTATCTAAGTACACTGAAAAGAAAAGTATTGTAAAAGAAATATTAGGAGAATATCCAGGTGTGCAGGGTGCTTTTTATGCTTTTTTGCCTGCCCCTAATGATGATGCAGCTGCTTTAGTGACTAGTTTAGTAAAAGACAACCTGTTGATAGTTGCAGGAGAGGTATTTTCTGAGCAAAATACACATTTTCGTATTGCATATAGTATGCCTGATGACAAGCTTAGAAAGGCCTTGGAAATAATTAAAAAGTATCTTGTCTAGGGGGGGTTGACAAGTGGCTAATTTTGTAATAGTTTAGGAAGGAGTTTTGATCTGAATTTATACACTCATAAGCTGGGCGTATAGATTCAGGCCGAAACTATAATTGTAAGGGGTAATCGGCCTGTTTTTTGCCCCTATTGTAGTAAACCATTTGGAGGTAGTACGATGAAGAAGATGGGATGGGACAAGATTTTAGTGTTAGGGGGTGCAGGACTGACAGGCAAACAAGTCTGTCGACAACTGGCTCAGGAGTTCTCGCCAACGGAAATGGCGGTGGGTCATCTGGTCTTGTCAGAGGCCGAAGAAGTATGCCAGGAGCTCGCAGTTGAGTTTCCGGCGATCCAATTCCTCCCGGTGGGAGGAAACATGTTTGTGCCGGCAGAGCTGGCATTCGTAGACCCCGCAGAACTGGGGCAGATGAAACAGGCTCGTGCCATGATCTTCAACGCGACCTATGGTTCGTTCACGGAAGCGCTGGCAGGTAGTTACCTGGTGAAGGTCATCAGAGACTTTGCACCTGCTGCGATCATTGACTGCGTCAACACAGCGACGGCAATCAGCTACCAGAACGTGTTCAACGGCGCGCACAAGGTGCAGCAGGGCATTGGAGTTGGCAAAGGACTTACCGAGGACCTCCAGCAGGACATGGAAGGTCTGGTAATTTCACAGTCGACTCCTCAGCTCATCCGTCACGTCAATCTGCTTCTGCAGGCTTGCAAGGAAGTCGGAACAGGAATCTACATCAAGGTGGGGACCACCGGCACTGGCGGCTTAGGCCTCAACATTCCGTACACTCACGGAGAGGACAAGCCTTCGCCCACGCTCATGGCCAAGACCGCGGTTGCGTTTGCCCACACGGGTCTGTTGTTCCTGGCTGCCAGGACTCCCGATACTCCTATCATCAAGGAGATCAAGCCTGCGGCCATGATCGGCTACAAGTGGGTGCAGTACAAAGCAGTGCAGAAGGGTGGGAAACCCCGCTACCTCTACAGCAATGCTGAGTGTTCTCTCGAAGACCTCAAGCTGTTGGAAACCCAGCAGCCGATCCAGGAGGGTGACTTCGAAAATCTCGGAGAGCTCCTCACCACGGTAGTGGACACTGGAGAGAACGGGGTCTTCACCAGAGGCGAGTTCGCGGCCATCACGGCCATGGGTCAGATGGAGATGATTACACCCGAAGAGATCGCCGAGGTCATCAGCAGAGAGATGGGTGGGTACAACACCGGCTCTGACATGATCGCTGCGTGCGACTCGGCAGTCATGGATTCGACGTACAAGGCGGGCATGCTTCGCCAGAGAGCGCTTATCAGAGCTGCAAAGATGGAAGAGAGGAACGGTGACCATAGTATTGCCCTCGGCATTCTGGGACCACCCGAGCTTTCCAAGCTTCTCTTCGAAATGTCTCTGATCCAGGGCGCAGGCGTCAACAATCTGAAGGACATCTCGAAGTTCGACGCCGCCACTCTCCGTGAAGCTGTTCTGGAGTTCCTGGAAACTCAGGACGGGCAGTACATCTTGAGCCAGGCAACCAGCGTCGGAGTGCCTGTGCTGAAGTCGGACAACGTGCTTTTGCGTGGACCCAACCTCAACATCCCGCAGAAGCAGGGCAATCAGACTCTTTTCCCGGTGGATGCAGATTCCATTGACCACTGGGCAGAGAAGGGTTGGGTTGACCTGCGCACTGGGAACATGCAGCTCTGGATTGCGCGGATGAGCAAGATCAACGAGGCCAAGTCCTCTCAGGAAGACCGTGGATCCGCGGCATTCACCCTGGACTCGAACGTGCACTCCAAGTTCGAGGTCGGCGACGTCATTGCCTGGGTATTCGCGACTGAGATGGGCGGTTTCCGGGTCAAGCCGTAGCAACAAACCAAGGAGTGATCATTCGATAAAATTCTATGGCAGGGAGAGAAGTTTTTCTCCCTGCCAGTCTACCTAAGGGAAGCATATTGTTTCTTTTAGGTGGAGTTGTCCTTTTTGTCAGGGTTGAAAAATATATTGGGGGTATTAACATGAGTAGTACACAGAAAAAAGCAGTAGAGAAAAAGAGTGGAGAAGAAGTGGATGTTGACAATGTCGTTCTCAGGTCCTGTGCGAGCTCTGTCAGGCCTTTACAGCCAGATGAGTATCCCAAAGGGGGAGATTTTCCCGATGTCAGCGATGAACAGTGCGGCTTGGTTATGTACCTTGCTCTCTGTGGCGGCTGTTAAGCCGCGAATCAACAATTCCTGATGTTCCTCGTGGGTAGTGTAAAAAGCTGCCCACCACACCTGCTTTTAATATGTATTATTAAACGCAGGTGTGGTTTGTCCACATTTGACAATTCGTTTCTCAATTCATATACTATAACTGATCCTTAAAGCAGGACAACGCATTATCATATTCGACAATAGTTCCGCAATGGGAGACTCATATCATTCTGGTCCGTGGATCAGGATTGCGGTCACCCACTTGGTATTTAGGAATATGAAAAGTGTTGTCTTAGCTGAAGGATCATAAAGGGCAAT
>CAYPPF010000027.1:0-14134 GCA_964412535.1 uncultured Gammaproteobacteria bacterium
GAAAATGCACCACAAGGGAATAGGGAGCAGGGTGCTGGGAATACTTTCGCATAAAAAGAAATAAATATGTCTGACCTACCTTCAATCAATGATTTGGTTGACAATGGAGAAGAAAAGAAAGATGAGGTACAATCATCTAATTTGAATGTGGCTACTCCAGAGGTGGAAGAAAAATTTGAGAAGAAAATGTCCCAAGTGAAGATAAAAGAGAAAGAAACAGAAGCCACACGGCTGGCTGGTAATTTGAAAATGCCTCATATTGATCTAGAAAAGTTTCCCATTACGCAAGAAGCTCTGAAGCAAGTATCAAAAGAAGAGGCTAGAAAGCTAAAAGCAGTTTGTTTCTATGCTACTCCTGATGAGGTTCGTCTGGGCGTGGTGAAACCTGGTGAGGAGGTAACGGAATTGTTGCATCAGGTGGAAGAGAGAAAGCATGCTCATGGTAGTTTGTATATTATTTCAGAAAATAGTCTCAAAAGGGTGTTAAAACTATATGATACTCTGCCAGTGGTAGAGGCAGTTACAAAAGATGTAAATATTGATGAAAAGGATTTAGAAAAAGTACAGGCAGATGTAACAAATTTTGAATCTTTCCAAGCTTTATTGGATAAAAAATCTACTACTGACCTAGTAACGCTATTGTTGGGAGTGGGGCTCAAAATGGAAGCCTCTGACGTGCATGTAGAGGCAGAAGAGGAAAAGATAGTAGCAAGGCTTCGTTTAGATGGAGTACTGCATGATGCAGCAACTCTTTCTAAGGATATTTTTAAGCAGTTGATTTCTAGGATTAAGCTTTTAGCTTCATTGAAGATAAATATAACAGACAAGCCTCAGGACGGTCGGTTTACAATAAAATTATCTGATACTAGCATTGATGTTCGTGTTTCCACCATCCCTACAGTATATGGCGAGAGTGTAGTTATGCGTTTGTTAGATCAGTCGCGTAAAGGTTTGGACTTTGATAAATTAGGACTGTATGGCGATGCATATGAAAAATTAAAGCAAGAGATGGAGCGACCCAATGGCATGATTATTACCACCGGTCCTACTGGATCTGGTAAGACCACTACCTTGTATGCAATTTTGGAGATTTTGAATAAGCCAGGTGTAAAGATAATTACGTTGGAAGATCCAGTGGAGTACAAGATGGAAGGAATTAATCAAAGCCAGATAGATCGTAGCAAGGAATATACCTTTGCTGGAGGACTTCGTTCGCTTTTACGTCAAGATCCTGATATAGTGATGGTGGGAGAAATAAGAGATTTAGAGACAGCAGATGTTGCTATCCAAGCCTCCCTTACCGGTCACTTACTATTTTCCACTATTCATACTAATAATGCGGCTGGTGCTATCCCACGTTTCCTTTCAATGGGGGTAAAACCGTTTCTTTTGGCTCCGGCCTTGAATGCTATAATGGGACAGAGGTTGGTACGTCGGATTTGCGAAAAATGTAAACAAAAGGTAGAATTAACAGATAGGGAGAAGAAGCTTGTAGACGGGATAATCCAAGGCATGCCAGACAAGGAAAAGGGGGAAACCGAGGGGAAAGAACTGCTTTTCTATAAGGGTAGTGGATGCGATGAATGTGGGGGTATTGGATATAAAGGAAGAGTGGGAATATATGAGATTCTGCGCATGACTCCAGAGATTGAAAAAATGGTTTTGTCCAACAAGGTTTCTGAACATGAAATTGAACAAGCAGCAATTGCCAATGGCATGGTGACCATGGTGCAGGACGGTGTTATCAAATCTTTGGAAGGTGTTACTTCTTTAGAAGAGGTATTTAGGGTGACAGAATAAGGGGGAAATTACAAACAAAATATGTACAGTATTTTGTTTGTTGTTTCTTAGAAAAAGGCAAGTTATTTGAAATGATAAAAAATATGGAAAATATTGTGATTAAAACACCTGGAGGAGAACGAACAATCGGACCTGGATCCCCTGTGTTTTTAATAGCGGATATGTCAGGGAATCATAATCAGTCATACGATAGAGCGCTGAAGATTATTGATGCAGCTGTTGAGGCAGGAGTGGATGCGATCAAACTGCAGACATATACAGCTGACACTATTACTATTGACTCTAAAGAGGATTGTTTCAAGATAAAGGAAAATGACTTGTGGGCGGGCCAGACTTTGTATGAGCTGTACCAGAAAGCATACACCCCCTGGGATTGGCAGCCAAAGTTAAAAGAATATGCTGAGTCAAGGGGCTTAGTTCTTTTTTCTACACCTTTTGATGAAACAGCGGTTGATTTTTTAGAAGAGATGAATGTTGAACTATACAAGGTTGCTTCCTTGGAAGTGGGAGATGTGCCTCTTTTGAAAAGGATTGGGAAGACAAAAAAACCAGTAATAATATCACGTGGTGTAGCTTCAGTTGAAGATGTGGAGCTAGCTATTGATACTTTGAAGAAAAATGGTACTCCTCAAGTTGCTATATTGCATTGTGTAAGTTCATATCCAGCTAAGCCAGAAGAGATGAATTTGAAAACCATACCTGACATAGCTGAGAAATTCAAAGTTATTTCCGGATTATCTGATCACACCTTAAGTGACACTATGGATATTGCTGCTGTGGCAACAGGAGCCTCTATTATTGAAAAGCATGTGACTATATCCAGATCAGACGGGGGTCCAGATGCAGCTTTCTCCCTAGAGGTAGAGGAGCTAAAACAAATGGTGCGGTCAGTGAGAGATGCAGAAGCAGCCATGGGCAAGCCTTTTTATGGAATTAACAAAGATGAGTCAGAAGCAGCCACTTTTAGGAAGTCCTTGTTTGTGGTGGCTGATGTAAAAGAAGGCGAGAAGTTTACTAAAGATAATATTCGATCCATAAGACCCGGAGCTGGGCTAGAGCCAAAACACTTTGATGATATTCTTGGCAAGTCAGCCAGTTCTGATATTAAGAGAGGGACTCCTTTAAGTATGGATTTAGTTCAGAATTAGCTATATGCGTGTTTTACTTCTCACTCTAACTGGATTTGGAAATAAAGTGTTGGATGTTTTGTTAGAAAAAGATTGTGAGGTCAAGTATTTATTGACTCGAGAAAAGATTAAGCCATTCCCATTCTATAAAGAAGAGGATATACAGGAATATGCTAGGGGAAAAGGAGCGGAAGTGCTTGATGAGTTTGGCTGGGATGACGTAGCAAAGATAATTGAAGACTGGAAACCCGATTTGCTTTTAGTGGCAAGTTTTCACAGGATTATCCCAGAAAGAATTATTTCCTCAGTTCCGCTATCTGTGAATATACACCCTTCCTTGTTGCCAGAATATAGAGGCCCCACTCCTATTGATTGGGCGCTATATAATGGGGAGAGAGAAACAGGTGTAACAGCGCATTTCCTTGTAAAGGAGATTGATGCTGGAGACATATTAATACAGAAAAGAATTCATATTGAAAAGGGTGACAATAAGAATACAATGATGGAGAAATTGGCTGTTTTAGCAAGCGAAGTAGCTGGAGAGTTAATTGGCAAGATAGAAGGGGGAACATTGAAGCCGGTAAAGCAGGATGTAAGCAAGGCAACATACCATCCAGAATTTGGTAAATATATGAGTGAAAAGTCAGTTGTGGTAGTAATGGGTGGAAGTTTGAAAAAAGACGAAAATAGTAAGTGGCGAACCACGAATTTAGATGAAGGAGATGATTTTGGGGTAACGGGAGATAGATTGCGGGTGGTGGCTGCTAGTTATTTACATAAAAATGCACCTGGAAGATCAATTCTGTCATTAGGGGGAACAGGACACTATGAAGATGTTAAAGATATGGTGCCAGTTTCCAGCGTAATTAAGTCAGAATTAGTAGATCTTGGAGTGTCAGAGGACAGAATTGAAGTAGAAACTAATTCTGGTAACACTTTTCAGCAGCTAAAAGAGTTAAATAAGATTATTAGGGAAAGTAGATTTGAAAATGTTATAATAATTTCAAATAGGTACCATATTCTCAGGATTCAATCAATGATTGATTGTAATAAAGAATTGAAGGAAGAGTTTGGTAAGATTGAAGTTGAATTAGTCTCGGCTGAAGATGTCCTTATAGAACACAATCCTGAAGAATGGAAAGAAATCATTGACTCTGCTTACAAAAGCGAAGAAATGAAAAAGAGAATTAAACAAGAGGAAGAAGGGGTAAGTCAAATAATAGAAGGAACATATAAGCTGCAATAGGTAAAATACGTTATTTATTGCTTCTCTGTTAATAATTACTGCATATGACTTTAAGAAAAAAGCAGAATACTGCTATGTCAAATCAGCCTGTCAGATTCTATAAAGTAGTTGCTCTTTCTTTTCTTCTTTTGACTATTGTGCTGTTGGGTGTAATTACATTTATGTCATCAAAACGAGCGACTATTACAGTAATTACACGTCCAGAGCCAGTAGATGTCAGTACCAGCATAAAGATAGGTGGGGAGGGTCAGTCAACAGGGATTTTGACCACCACCATTGTTGAGTTGTCAAAAGAGTTTAACCCTGCAAAAACAAAAGACAAGCCAGGTATTGCTACTGGAGTTGCAACGATTCATAATGAAACAAATTTTGACCAGCCTCTGGTTGCCACCACTCGTTTGTTAACCCCAGAAGGCATCATGTTTAGATTGAAGGAAAAAGTACTAGTGCCTGCTAAAGGTAGTGTAGAGGCTGAAGTATATGCAGACGAGGGTGGGGCTGGTAGTGACATAGGTCCTAGTAAGTTTACTATTCCTGGATTGAATGAGGTCAAGCAGAAGGTGGTATATGCCACTAGCGAGACAGTCATGAAAGGTGGTGTAGCAAAAGTAGGTGTAGTTACAAGTGATGATATCACTAAAGCTGAAAAAGAGATCTTGCAAGCTGTCAAAGATGCTGGCCAAGCTGAGTTGGCTGAGGCATATCCAGGCAAGGGTTCTGTCTATGAGATAATCCAATATGTTATTGATACTGACAAAGAGATTGGTGATGAAGGTGAGGAATTTATCCTTACTGCAAAAGCTACAATACTAGGTGTCTTCTTTGACTTGAAAGAGGCGAGCGAGGCAGCAGCCAAAGGGCTGGGTAAGCGTGTAATTAGTGACGTTGAACTAGTGTCTACTGACAATATTTCTCCATCAGTAACACTAGAAGACTATGATTTGGAAGAAAATATTGCCGTGTTGAAGGTTTTCTGTAATGGTTTGGTTGAGTTAAATCCAGAAAGCAGGCAATTGGACAAATTAATCTTTTTTGGTAAGACAAAAGATGAAATTAGGAGATATTTACTGTCTCTAGACCATGTTCATGGGGTGGAAATAAAATTTAGTCCAGCATGGATGCACACAGTGCCCCACGTAGCAGAGCACGTGAATATTGTAGTGAAAAAGGTGGAATAGAAGCTAGCTATTGACAAGAGATTTCCAATAATCTAAACTAGATTATACGCGCGGTTGCATGAAAGCTAGCCCTGCGGAAATTACCCTGTTAGAGAGAAAAGGCCTTGGCTGAAAGCCTTTTTCAGGAGAAAGCCGTATGGTACCACTTTCAAAGCGCTACAAACGACCAAGAGTTAAACTTTCGGGTGGAACCGTCTTGAAATGATCAGGACCCCGATGTATGGTTTTAGCTAAAATAGCTGAGGTTATACATCGGGGTTTTTAATTAAAATTATGTATTTGAGTTTTCAAAAAACTCATAAATAGATATAATCTAAATATATGGAAAAAGAAAAATTGGAAATTATGCGTCACTCGTGTGCCCATGTGGTGGCCGCAGCAGCACAGGTCCTTTATCCATGTGCCAAGTTTGGAGTTGGTCCTGTAGTTGAGGGTGGTTTTTACTATGACATCGATTTTGGGAAGAGTATCAATGAGGAGGATATGGAAAAGATTGAAAAAAAGGCATTAGAATTGATTAACAAAGGTCTAGACTTTGAATTCAAGGAAATGAGTCTGGATGACGCGATCGAGTTTTTTACTGGGCAAAACCAGGATTATAAAGTATCATTACTCAATGATTTGAAAGAAAGGGGTACCACTAAAATGAGTGAAGAAGAGCTGCAAGATGTGGGTGGTTCAGATGCTAATGTTTCTTTGTACAAGACTGGTGAATTTGTGGATCTTTGCCGAGGACCTCATGTAAAGTCAACAAAAGATATTGGAGTATTTAAACTTGTTAAGCTAGCTGGCGCATATTGGCGGGGAGATGATCAAAATCCAATGTTATCTCGCGTCTATGGGATCTGTTTTGCAAATCAAGAAGAGTTAGATAGCCATTTGTACATGCTTGAAGAAGCTCAGAAGAGAGATCATAGGAAGTTGGGACAAGAATTAGATTTATTCTGTTTCTCTGAATTAGTTGGGGCTGGACTTCCTTTATTCACTCCTCGTGGTACTATTGTCCGTGACGAGATTAGTAGGTTTCTAAATGATCTAAAGCAGGTAGAAGGATATGAACAAGTAGATATTCCCCACCTTGCTAAAGTGGACCTGTACAAGACTTCAGGGCATTATGAGAAATTCAAAGAAGATATTTTTTATGTGAAAGGTAAATCAGAGGAGTTTATTCTCAAGCCTATGAATTGTCCGCATCACGCCCAGCTATATGCTTGTAAACCTAGGAGCTACAGAGATCTGCCTGTTCGTTTGGCTGAGATAACTAAACAATACAGGGATGAACAGACAGGGGAGCTACACGGACTATCAAGAGTGCGTTCTATTAGCATTGATGACAGTCATCTTTTTGTCAGACCAGACCAGATACAAGAAGAGGTTAGGGGTGCATATAATATCATCCAAAAGTTCTATAAGCCGTTCGGAATGGAATTGAGTGTTAGGTTGTCAATTCGTGATCCTCACGATTCAACTAAGTATCTTGGTTCAGATGAAATTTGGAATCAGGCAGAGGCTGATTTGAAAAAGTTTCTAAAGAAAGAGAAGCAGGAATATTTTGTTGGAGAGGGTGAGGCAGCCTTTTATGGTCCTAAGCTTGATTTCATTGGTAATGACTCGCTTGGTAGGGAATGGCAACTTGCAACTATTCAGCTTGACTTTAACCAGCCAGAACGCTTTAAACTGGAATATACTGACCAAAAAGGCGAGAAGATCAGACCTGTAATGGTTCATATAGCTGTTGGGGGTTCCTTAGAAAGGTTTATGGCCATTATCATCGAACACTACGCTGGTGCTTTCCCAGTTTGGTTCTCTCCAGTGCAGATACAGCTAGTACCTGTTTCAGCCAAGCATGTTGATGAAGTACAAAAATTAAAACAAGAATTAAAAGAATCAGGTATTAGGGTAGAAATTGATTCTGCAGACGAGACAGTAGGAAACAAGGTGCGGAAGGCAGTGGGAGAAAAAGTTCCATACATTGTAGTGGTTGGCGACAAGGAGTTATCAGGTGAGGAGTGGACCATTAGAGTGCGTGGACAAGAAGACCAGATAAAAATGGAAAAAGAGGAGTTCAAAAAACAAGTTCTTGAAGAAATCAAAGAGAGAAAGTAAATATACAAGGATTAAAAAACCGCCCAAAAGGGCGGTTTTTGCTTATCTAGATTTAAATTCCTTGGTCAGCTAGGTCTTTTTCATATTTTACTAGCATGTCTTCGTATTCATCTAGTGTGTTCATTGTATCTTCGATCATACTGGCTTCTGTTTGCTGTCCTTTTTCAACTAATTTTTCTGTCCAGCCACGCATCTTAAGTCGTATTACGTCAGCTTTCTGTAGAAAGATTCCCTCTCGCACGCCTTCGCCAGTAAATTTTAATCTTGCTTTTGCTTTTCTAAACATACCAACTTTTATATCACCAATATTTTGAAAAGCTTCAATTAGTTCGTGCTTTTTGTTGACCAACTGTTCTCGTGCCAAAGCCTTTCCTTCCATGGCTTCTCCAGCTGTAGCTATTTCTTCTTCTTTGACAGCTCTTTTAAGGGCAGTTTTTTCACTATCGCTTTTTGCAGTGAGTTTTGCTTCATACGCATCACCCTCACCTCGATCCATAGCTGCAGCCTCTTTCATCATAGTTGGGCGTTTCACACTTTCAGTATTTTTTTCAAGTGCACCAGCTAGGGTGAAGTCTTCTGCAGGAGTTGTTTTTAGTTTAGAGCCTTTTTCACCGCTCTCGTGGAAAGCTCTGCGAGGGCTATCCTCATAGCCTTCTACCACTTCTTTGTCTTTGGCCTGTTCTTCTTCCTGCTCTAGTTTTTGGTCTTCTTTTACTTTTGTCCTATAAGCTTCTTGTTCTTCTGGGCTTTTCTTTTTCCATTCTTCTAATTTAACTAAGACAGGGTCCTTTTCTTCTTTTTCAAGCCTCTTTTTGGCGATTAATTCGCCGTAGTCTTTGCCCTCTCCTTCAGGTTGTTTAAGGGCAGCGCCCGAGCCTGTTTCTGGCATACTTTTACCTTTAAATTTATTAAGATTTAGCCTAAATTTAGCTAATAATACATAAAGTATAACATTTTGTACAATAATGTCAAGTTTTTACCTTGACATCTGTGAGTTTTTCTGCTAAATTAGTATATCAGACTATTTATAGTAATAATCCAAGGGAGGATAAAATGGGGAAGCTAATCGTGCTTTCCCCCCAGCAGACACCTTTGCACCCCTCCCGTTCTGTGTCTGTTGGACATAATGGTGAGGTAACGGTGTTCGTTGACTTGGGGGAACAGGCAAATCTGGTCTACAAGTACTTCACTCTCGAGTCATTTGACGAGGGAAAAGGAAAGCTGGAGCTAATTTTTGCTCCACGCGAAGTCAAGGAAAGGTCCAGCTATCACACCATGATGATGCGACTGGAAGAGACCTTCTCCGTTTCTCGGATATGTTCTTTCGACGGAGAGGTAAGGAAGTCTATGAATGTGAGGCTGGCTGAGATAGCTGTTGTTGGTCATGACACGAAAAACAAGGAGGAAATTGGAAAGCTGTATCTGAAGTATACAGTTCAGGGAGACGGTTCTTAAGCGCAACAATCTGTTGCGCTCTTCGTTTTTATGGGTTGATTTTTTTGTCAGAAAAGCATACAATTCTATCTAGCTATGAAGCAATACTATCATATAGTTACATTTGGTTGCCAAATGAACAAGAACGACTCTGAGCGATTAGAGTTTATTTTGTGTGGTATGGGTCTGGAAAGTACGGATGACCCAGTCAAAGCCAGTGTTATCCTGCTGAATAGCTGTTCTGTAAGGGAGTCTGCTGAGAATAGGGTATTTGGGCAGGCAAGGAATTTTATTAAATTGAAAGAGAAGAATCCAAATCTCATAATATGCATAACAGGGTGTATGCCAGGCAGAGACAAAAGTGGTGCACTGGAGAAGAAGTTCGGAGAGGTGGATTTGTTCTTTCCAACAGCACAGATGATTAATTTGCCACAGTGGCTATCTGGCCTTAATCCTGAGTTGGGAGGAATGGAAAGTATTGAGGATAATTATTTGAATTTACGGCCAAATTATCAGAGTAAATTTCAAGCTTTTATTACAATCCAGACAGGCTGTGATCATTTTTGTACATATTGCGTGGTTCCTCATGCCCGTGGTACGGGGGGTAACCGTTCCGTTGGTAGTATACTAGATGAAGTGAAAGAATTGGCTGGTAATGGTTGTTTGGAAATTACTCTGTTAGGTCAAATAGTCAATCATTACAAAGCTCCTGATTCAGAATGCTTTTCCTTTGCTAATCCGTACAAGGTAAATGACTTTGCCAAGCTTTTATGGGAGGTTAACCAGATTAAAGGAATTGAGAGAGTTCATTGGACAGCTTCCCATCCTGTATATGTGGATGAGGAGGTTTTGGATGCAATGAATTTGCCAAAACAGATAAATTTTTTGCATCTACCAGTTCAATCTGGTAATGACGAGATTTTGAAAAAGATGAATCGTGGTCATGATCGAAGTTTTTTTATTGATCTTGTTAAGAAGATAAAAAACAAAAAGCCTGGTATTGCCAGTGGTACCGACCTTATCGTGGGTTTTTGTGGCGAAACAGAGAAACAGTTTCAAGATACTGTTGATTTATACAAAGATTGTGATTTTGACATATCATATACTGCCAAATACTCTTCACGTTCTGGCACAGCAGCAGATAAGGCTTTTGCAGATGATGTACCAGTGGAGGAGAAAAAGAGGAGGTGGCAAGTTTTGCAGAATTTAATGGAAAAAACCACCTTAAGGAAAAATCAGGTCTTTGTTGAACAAAGAGTTTCTGTGTTGGTGGAAAAATGTGACAATGGTTGGTGTGATGGTCATTCTAGTGAGATGAAGCTGGCAAGATTCAAAGGTGATAGCTCTTTGGTTGGTACTATTGTGTCAGTAGAGGTGTACAAGGCAGAGGAATGGATTTTGTGGGGTCGTGTGGTATAATACAAACGATATGAAAAACAAACTAGCAAAGGTAGTAGTTCTGTTGGGGTCCACAGCCTGTGGAAAGACAAATTGGAGTCTGCGTTTAGCTAAAAAGCTTAACGGGGAGGTAATTTCTGCAGATTCTCGTCAAATGTATAAGAAAATGGATATAGGGACAGCTAAGGAATTAGGTGAGTGGAAAAGGGCTGGATTACACAAGACGTATTATGTACAGGATGTACCGCATCATTTAGTGGATTTTTTGGATCCAGGGAAGCAGTTTACTGTGGCAGAGTTTAAGGCAAAAGCAGTAAGGCAAATCAAGACTATTTCTGACAGTGGAAAACTGCCTTTAGTGGTCGGGGGTACTGGCTTATACATTCTTTCCCTAATTAGTAATTTACAGATTCCTAAAGTTGCCCCTAATAGAAAGTTGCGTAGGAGCTTGGAAGAAAAGAGTTGTACAGAGCTGATGAAATTATTAGAAACTTTAGATTATGATGCATCCACCACGGTTGATTCTAAGAATAAGAGAAGAATGATACGTGCACTAGAGGTTAGTATTTTAAGTGGAACTCCATTTTCAGAACAGAAGAAAAAAGGACCCTCTTTATTTGATTTTTTGCAAATTGGAATTGAGGTGTCCAGAGAGGAGCTGTACAAAAGGATTAGTGATCGGGTAGATGCAATGATGAAGCTCGGTTTGCTAAAGGAAGTGGAAGATTTACTAAAGCAGAAGTATGGTTGGAGCCTTCCCAGTATGAGTGGAATCGGTTATCGCCAGTTTAAGGGCTACTTTGAAGGAAAGCATGATTTAGATCATTCTATTGAATTATTAAAGCGGGATACCAGAAGGTATGCAAAACGTCAGCTAACTTGGTTTAAGCGGGATAAGAGTATAAAATGGTGCAAGGACTACAAGCAGGCGGAAAAATTAGTAAAAGAGTTTGTTAAATAATTTAAACACATGTCTAATAATCTCCCACCTATTTTACCCACATCTTCTAATAAGCCTTCTCCAGGCGGAGTTTCTAGAGCCCAGAGTTTTTCAGTTGGCAAATTACAGCAAAAGAAAGATAGGGAAGGTGCAAAAGTTTCAGTCTCTCAGAGAATTAGGAGCGATGACGACAGAGAAGGCCCAACTACATCAGTCGGCCGTATCGGCAGGGAAGAGAATTCAACTGAATCCTTGGCACGTAGCAAGGGAGGTATGCGTTCAATATATGATGATGTTGAAAGGGATAAAACCCTTGATAGACTAAGGTATCAGAATATAAGAAAGATGATTAAAGAGAGAAAAGAGGTTGAAAAGGTTGGTGCTGACGTTGGGGTAGGAGCAAAGCCGGAAAAAGTATCACCATTCAGAATACCTGGAGTGAAGACAGGTGGTGGTTTCAAGACAAAGGGGGCGTATGGTTTAACTCGTAAATTTTTTAGTCACTCCCGGCAGCAGAGAGCTACTTTCAAGAATTTAAGTTCAAAAGATAGGAAGTACTTTCTTGATATGGTGGGCGAGCACGCTAAAAAGGTACGGCGGGGTACAGGGTTTGGTCGTCTAGTGAGAAAGAAAATGAAGAGAAAGGTTGATCGGGATTGGCGTGCAGGAAAGATATCTATTGATGACAGGAATGATTTCAAGAAGGTGATTAATAGTTTGAAAGATGTGAAATAATTCAATCAAAAAAAGAGGCTCAAGCCTCTTTTTTTGGATCTAAAGTTGTTCTTTAAGTATCTTTTCAACTACTTGCGGATCAGCACTTCCTTCTGTGGCCTTCATTACCATTCCTATTAGGAACTTTAATACCGTGTCTTTGCCAGATTTGAATTCAGCCACTTGTTTGGGATTGCTTTTAAGAACCTCCTCAATAACCAGCTTAATTTGTTTTTCATCACTTACTTGGCCATACCCTTTTTCTTCCATTATATGAGTTGGATCTTTGTCAGTGCTAGAATCCAGCATTTCTGAAAGAATTTTCTGTGCGTTTGTTGAGTTGATTCGCTGGGCGTAGACAAGAGCCACTAGTTCTGCAAAGTTTTCAGGAGAGAGTTTCAAGTCAGCAACGGCCATTCTTTTCTCAGCCATTATACCCATTAGCCTGCTAGTCATCCAGCCTCCTGCTAAACGGGCAATTTTATCTTTCTTACCTTCTTTGATTTCATCACTTTCCCCCTTTATCTCTGGTAGATTGTATAGCCAGTCAACTAACTCGCTCATTACTGAGTCAGTATAGTTCCCCCAGTCTTTGTCACTGCTTAACAATTGTGCATCAGCATATGAAAAGCCGTACTCTTCATGAAATCTATGCCTTTTAGCTTGGGGAAGTTCTGGTAAAGATATTTTGCCAATCACTGCAACAGGGTGAAAAGGTGGAATGTCTGGTTCAGGGAAATAGCGATAGTCAGCTGCGCTTTCCTTGATTCTTTGTAGTACTGTGATTTGTTTGTCTTGATCCCAGCCTCTGGTTTCTTGTTTCCAAGAACCTTCTTTTTCTAGAATATCAGTCTGTCTTTGAATTTCGTATTCAATAGACTTTTCTACTGCTTTGAAAGAGTTTAGGTTCTTTAACTCTACTTTGTTATTTAACTTGCTGTTCCCAACAGGCTCTATCTGATTATTTATAATCTGGAATTTGCCCTCTTCTTGGACAGATACATTTGCTTCACACCGCATATGTCCTTTTTCCATGTTTGCATCACTTATTCCGAGATAGCGGAATAGAGTCCTCAATTCCTGGCAGTACACTTTAGCTTCTAATGAAGAGAGAAAGTCAGGATCTGTTACAATTTCTACTAATGGCGTGCCAGCTCGGTTAAAATCAACTAAAGTATTTCCTTTTGCATCATGGGTCAATTTTGCAGTATCTTCTTCTAAGTGCACCCTGGTAATCCCTATTTCAGCACTATCACGTATATTGTCAGCTAAAGGGAAATCTAAGTTAATACTTCCTTGTTCACATATTGGTTCATCATACTGTGAGATTTGGTATGCCTTTGGCAGATCGGGGTAAAAGTAGTGCTTTCTGTCGAATTTAGAAAGGTTTCTCATCTTGCACCCCAAAGCTTGTCCTATTTTAACAGTCCACTCAATGGCAGTCTTGTTGGGTACTGGTAGAGTGCCGGGATGGCCTAGGCATATTTCACATATATTGGTGTTGGGTTTTTTGTCATCAGGATTATTTTCGCAACTGCAAAACATTTTACTTTTAGTTTTGAGTTCTATATGTACTTCCATCCCAATGACAGGCACGTATTTTGTTGTTTTTTCAGTCATATGATCTTTATTGTTCTTCCCTATTTTACCATCTAATTCTTTAAATGAAAAGACCCTCATATGAGGGTCTGGTTTTCGTTTGTAATTATTTTTTAGGAGGCTCTTTCGGTACAGATGCAGAAGGCACTGGATTAGAAGAGTTTACAGGCTTCTTTTTGAGGTCTAGATATAGTATTGTGGGGGCGGTGGTGGTAAGTGGGGTAATCAGTAGGGCAATAGCTGTTGTAATTAGGCTTATAAACGAGAGAGTCAAGATGAAAAGATTTGTACCCACTGTTGCTTTGAGTAGGAGGTCTAGGGGGTAGCCTATAATCCCCTGTATAATGCCCATTACTATTGCAAAAACAACAGCAGGAGCAACTAGGCGCCACAGTACAGCCCACCAACGGCCTTTTACCAGTTCTTTGCTGTGGTGCAGTGATTCAATCGCCTTGTCCTCTTCCAAAGCAATACGATATATTACAAAAGCAAACCATATACTGAAAATAATGCCAGGTATTATCAGAAGTATCAGCCCTCCTAGTAATATAAGGGTTGTTAAAATAGAGGCTGCTATTGCTGGTATTATCAA
>CAYPPF010000028.1:0-13924 GCA_964412535.1 uncultured Gammaproteobacteria bacterium
GGAAGCATTCTAAACCTCTTGTACAATTCCTTAAGATTCAATTTATTGTATAATTCCAAGGCTATGTGTCCAGTTGGTTTTGTAACCCGTACCATTTCAGCATATGCATGTTCTGGAGCTTTCAGATGCTGGAACACCCTTATACTAACCGAAAAATCAGCAATACAATCTTTAAACGGCATATCCTCTAGCTGGCAGCATACAAGCCAAAAGTCCGGCTCTCTCTTTTTAGTGGCTTGAAGCAAAAGAAGAGAGGTATCTATACCTATCTTTCTTTCTGCCTCTGGATAATTGGAAAGAAATCTTCCATTACCACATCCACAGTCGATAATAGTCTTACTTGTAAAATCTATCTCTCTAGTTATTTTCTCAAGAGCCTTCAATTCAGAAACATGTGTATATTGGCCCCATGGAGAACCCTGCTTCTTGATATAGCTATCATATTTCTCTGCATAGCTCGCAGCATTATGCTCTAAATCCCAATGCCTGTTATGAATATCAATAGAATGATCATTGTTAGGGAACAAAATCGGTATACCATCTACTATTGGATATTCTATATTACAATTCTCACACAACAAAATATCACTATCTGACTGTTCAGCCAGGTCACCTCTGCAAGAACGCAGTGGACAACAAAGTGATTCTACAAATTCTTTAGATAATTTCATAGCTGATAAATTAACTACTTGAAACGGCATCTACTAATTCCTCTTTCAATGCCTTTATAAACTTAACAAAGTCAGAAGGATCACCATTCCACAATTTCGTATAATTAAGCTCAAAACCAACATCATAGACTGCGGCCACATAATTCTCTAATTTCCTTTCATATTCCTCAGTTTTCAAGTTAGTTGCCAGCATCTCTTTAATTTTTTTAGACAAAGTCTGCATATCAGTATGCCTTGATACATTCGGAAACTTCAGAGTAGTTCCTAAATTACCCAACTGAATTGCCGGTTTACTGAAAAACGCAGCCTCCGCTATTGTTGTGCTATTCGGACTCACCACTAAATCTACTCTCTCTAATATTTCTTGATTAGGTATCCTGTGGTCAACTAATTTAATATTTGGAGTTCTGGCAATCTTTTCTAAATAAGAAGGAGGACGCAGACCTATCATACCCGGATGCTCCTTTACTACTAAGGTATGGTCACCTGGCAATGACATGGCAATTTGCCGCGCAGTCTCTATTTGATTAGAAGAAAAAGGTGCCGCTACGTCAATAGACTCTTCTGGTTGAAATTGCAAAGGAAGGTAAACAAACTTTCTCACCTGTTCAAAAGGATAGTAATCAAATTTTTTCACCACCCTCTTATATCTCTTTCCGGCAAAGTGATCACGCAGAATAAACTTAGGAGTGCGACAGTCCAAGGTAATTCCAGTGCTTTCCAACATGCTATTAGGCTGTCTAAGACACCATCTAATAAACCACCTAAACACATTATAGTACGGGGCTATTTCTTTCTTAATCCTTGTTACTGTAGAAATCTTTTCATCAGATGCATAATCTGGTTTCTTAAACTCATCTCTGAACTCTTCGATATACTTCTTAGCTTTGTCTATATTTCCACTTTCAACTGTTCCTTTGTTAAGAGCATCTACTCTGTCGAGGAACCTTCCCCTATCATCTCTAAAACTTCTAGAAAATATGTAAACACCAGCAACTTTACAATCTGTTACGACCGTCATTTCAACCCCCCTCTTCATAGCAAAGAGATTAAACATAATGTGTGGTAGAGCTACAAAATTGGGAGAAATAATAACCTCTGGATCAAACTCATCAAAGAAAAGCTTTATATACTTATATGCTGCCATTATGTAATCTATAATTTCGTCATCTGGTACATTCTGCTTGAAACCATAGTAATATTTATCCCTATACGAACAAATATGATTCCTTAGAGACATTACTATTGGCCAAATTGAGTCTATTCCCAAATCATCACATATTTCTTCTAGTGAATACTCATCTCCATCAAGATATTCTTTTGGGTTACCCATGATCTCGTCATTATTTATAACCAAATCATACTTAACATCCTTCTGATTTAGAACAAAGTCATGAGTTTCAGATTTAAAAGTCAAGGCAGCTAGCTTACAACCACCCTCTTGCAGTTCCTTTGCAACTGGATGCCCTATCTTTATAGCCCACCCTCGTTGCTGGAAAATCAATACTCTTTTGCCATTTAATGTCTTCATAATTTATACATTAGTTATAAATCGTAATCAGTACACTTGCTACAATGGTCAATCTTATATAACTCACCCTTTTCATTCAGATCAAGCATATTTTTTCTTACGCCCCCATTCCAAATCTCATAAACTGACTTCTCTTTCACACTTCCTAACAATATTTCACTGTTGTATGTAGCATCACAAGGCTGTATATCTCGTGATATCCTATTACATTTCTTTACCTTGTCCGGTCTTTCCCTTTCCAGTCCGTACTGATTATTAGGCAAATTGGCATATTCCAAAGTATTTATACTAACAATCTCTCCTGTATCATAGAAAGTCTCCAAAAACTCGTCTATATTACCATGAGTACCTTCTTGATCAATCATTTGGATATGTAGAATAGGTCCTTTACCTAATTTCTTTTTCTTTCCAAGTAATGAATCTAAATGTCCTCTCACCTTGGGATATAGCTCCTTTGGTGAAACAAAACCGAAAGTTTCAGCATTGGTACCATGAAGAGAATAATTTAGAAAGGTAATGTTCGAATCCAAGATAAAATCTATACAATCTTCTTCAAAGGCAACACCATTAGTACTAAACCAAATAAAGTCAATATTCTCTTTTTCGCCAGCATAAGTCACTATCTCTTTCCAATCAGGATGAACAATTGGTTCACCCAAGTGAAACAACCATACTCCTTCCACACCTTTCTCGCTCAATTCGTCTAGTACTCTTTTGTACAAATCCTTATCAAAATCCATAAAAGGCCTTTTCAAATCATGTCGGGGGCACATGCGACAGTTTAGATTACAATTAGAGGTAAGCTCTAACAATACACGGTTTGGAAAATCTTTTCTTTCTGACCAATCTCTTTCAGACATCCTCCTAATTGGAATAAGCTTCAATGACATATCCCCATACTTTTTCAGTAGTGCCAAATTATCCTCCTCTTGTATAACCTCCAATTTTTGACTAACCCTGACTTTATCTAAAATCTTGAGCTCATCAAACTTGATGGGCTTAGTAAAATTTCCTTCTAAATACTTCTCAGTCTTTATAAATTCCATATAAATATATGTTAATTATTAATAATTTATTTTTTACGAGCGTAGATAGTGATCTCCCTTCCAAGACCCATTTCAGCAAACATCTGATACATTTTACGCTTATAGCTATTGTCATACTTCTTCAGAGTCTGCTCAAACAATACCCTCTTGTTGTGAATAGACTTTCCAACCACAGAATCACCTACATACTGTTCACCAAACATTATAAACATCTCTAAAGGAAAGGTGGATTCTTTCAAGAAAACTTCAAACCCAGACTTCTCAAGCAATCCTTGCAGATGTTCTACTGTAAAGTAGTTTATATGCTGAGGAGCTGCCACCCACCATTTCTTTAAATCATATTCTTCATTAACAATAGTTTGTAGCTTATTGAACTCATTAGGGACCCTTACTACCAAAACTCCACCATCTTTCAAAACATTATCTCTAACATCTTCTAAGACTTTGCACGGTTGTCGTAAATGTTCCAATACATTTAACATTACAGCGGAATCATACTTTTCCTTTAACAGCCCAGTAAAATCTTCTATATCTGCCCTTACCACATTAACTCCTTCTTTTTCAGCTATTTCCACTGCATTTTGAGCAGGATCAAGTCCCATACATTCATAACCACGATTTTGAGAGTATTTAAGGAAATTTCCGAATCCACACCCTATGTCAATGAGCTTTTTCCCAGCTGCTTCTTTCTCTAATATCTCCACAATATCACAATACTGCATGGTGATAAAATCCATCTCCTCTTCTTGCATCTCCTGCGAACTGTCGTTTATTTGCTTGTTATAGTCCTTGCTATAGAACTCATTGGCATAGTATTCTGTTAATTCCTCTTTTGTAGGAACTGGAAAGATATGGTAATAACCATGTTCTTCATCCAATTTCACCTCATATTTATCATCCTTGTATAAAATTTCTTTATCCATATATTTATTAATTAGATAATAGTTTAATATTTTCTAACATTTCTTTAGTACCCACTCTACCGCAGTTAAAAATAACATCTATAATTGATAAATGAGACACAAAATCATTATACAACTGGGAGTAAACAGGATGTTCAAAGCTCAAAGGAGTTAATTTAATTCCCTTAGAACCATACTCACCCCAGGCCTCTTTCATATATTCTTTAGCCCCCTGAGCATATATATATTCATCAGTTCCAATTTTTTCTAGCATTGTGACAAGTTTTTCATTCTTTTGTAAATCTTCTACACCAAATTCTGAAGAAAAACGAAAGTTTGCATCAATTTCCAACCATTCACATATCTTCTTAGTTATGGTTACATTTAAATCCATAATCTTTTCCGGTGCCTGTTTATATACCTCTTCTAACACAGGGAAAAACTCTTCAAAAAACTCTGCTTTTTGATAATTATTCTGTATTGATTGCAAATGCTTTTTCACCCAGTTCTGTGCATAGTTTATCTCCACATTCTTTATCAACTGAGGAAAATTCCTGACTACTGGCACAGTGAGCATCAAATCCCCTTGTGAAGACTTTATCCTGTTCCTGTTCTGCCAAGAAGATTTTTCAAACTGCACATCATCAAGAAACACAAAACAGTCTGACCACATTATGGCCTTGAAATACCCTAGCCAGGGTAGATATGTAGGTTGAAAAATTGCTGTCTTCATCTTTGATCTCTAAAAAATTTATTAGTTGGCATTTCACCCTGTAGTAATTTCTTTATCTTCTTTTCATCATCATCCAATTCTGACATCTGCTTAAATATCTTTTCCACTACTTTCAAACTATATTCTATATGATTTTTCTTGTGGCTATAACTAAATGCAATTACCACCCCGAAGAACACACCGGCAAATACAGCCTGTTGCAAGAAAAACAACTTCTTTATAGTAGACTCTGAACCATCCTTGTTAGTAAATATAACCTTAAACTTAAACTTCTGGCCAATAATATGAGCACTAATGTTATATTTTTTAATCAGATCATTAATTCCATCGTACAACATTGTTCCCACCTTCCAAGTATGTTTAATAACATTATGCTTTTTTAAGTACTTGATAACAGCCAAGGAAGCTGCCATTGACAAACACTCGCCACCAAAGGTAGTGGAAACAAATACATCCTCCGTCTTCTCCATGATCTTCTCCTTTCCAACAACACAAGAAATAGGCATACCATTGGCCATTGCCTTGCCAAAACAAGCCAAGTCAGGAGTAACTTTATAGTATTCCTGTGCCCCACCCAAAGACATCCTAAATCCAGTAACTATTTCATCAAATATCAATACTATATTATTCTTTTTTGCAATCTCTTTTACCTTCTTTAAATATCCTGGCTTAGGAGTGTCCATTGGCACTGGCTCCATTATAATGGCAGCCACATTGCCCTTATGCTTCTTTATTTTCTCCTCTAAACTCTTCAAACTATTATATTCAAACACGTCAATTAACTTCTTCATTGATTTAGGAACCCCCAAATCCTGTGGTGGCTGACTAGCTAAATACCAATCTTGTCCACCATGGTATCCACCTCTCAAAATCACATCCTTGCCAGTATATGCTCTAGCTATACGCACAGCTGCAGAAGTAGCATCAGCTCCATTTTTCACATACCTTACCATTTCTGCACAAGGTATTACTGAAATTAACTTTTTAGTTAATTCCAACTCAATTTTATGTGGCAAAGAAAACACTATTCCCTGCTGCAACTGTTTAATAATACTCTTATTTATCTCATCAATATTATATCCAATGATTATTGGAGCAAGAGCACATGTATAGTCAATATATTTATTACCGTCAACATCCCAAATATGACAACCTTTGGCCTTAGATGCAAATAACGGAAACTTCCCAAGCAAAAACATCTTGTATCCCTTGCTTAGGGTCTGACTGCCATTAGGGATTACCTCCACAGCCTGTTTTAAAATTCTATTTGATTCCTTAAACTGCATATTAATTGTTGTTATCTTCTTTAAACGATTTATCTAGACCCTCATTTCTTTTTATTTCTGAATTTATTTCTTCCACATCTGGATTCTTAGAAAAAAACTCTAATACATCTTTCATCCTAAAATGAGGATTTTGTGGGTATAAGGTGTCATAAACATGCTTAATAACCTCGTAGTCTTCAGGGTTATCTAGTGTCCAGCGCTTGGCTGACAAGTCAATTTCATTATTGAGATGTTTTTGTTTGAACAACTCAGGATTCTGCCACATATATACAGTGACATGTTCACGATTGGACTTTAGATCAGCCTCTTTCCATGCCTTTTCTAGAGCACTAAAAGAAAAAATCTCCGTATCCAATCCATCTGGGTAGGTGGGAGGAATGACATTCGTAGCATAATCCAAGCCACCTTGCTCAAACAACTTAACTACCTGATCTATTACTTCTGGGTCTATTAGAGGACAATCCCCTGTTATTCTTACAATATTTGTATAGTTATACTTTTTTCCTGCCTGGTAATACCTATCCAAAACATCATCTTCATCCCCACGAAAACAATCAACACCAAGTTCACCACACAAATCTCCTATCTTGTCATTTTCAGTACCTTCACCTGTCGCCACAATCACCTTGTCAATCTTTTCTGCATCTTGAACCCTCTTTACTATATGCTCTAAGACTGTCTTGTCTTGCAAAAACAACATCACCTTCCCAGGAAATCTTGTGGAACTATATCTAGCTTGGATTATACACAAATTCTCTTGACTCATAGTTACCTCTTAAGGCAGTGCTTTAACACTTCGGCAGATATCTTAACACTATTAAAAGTCTGCTTTCTTTGATTAATACAAGATAGAAAATATCTTAACTGCTCAACATACATTTCGTTAGCATCATATTTTGTCTTTTGTAGCAACTTTCGACTTCCCTTTTTAGTATCTATATAGACAGTATTACTCACAAAATCCCATCTTAGATTACCCTTTGATCCTACCACCTTACATGTCCAAGAATATGACTGCTGTAAATAGTCCCCCT
The DNA here is from genome assembly GCA_964412535.1 of uncultured Gammaproteobacteria bacterium. Classification (GTDB taxonomy): domain Bacteria; phylum Patescibacteriota; class Patescibacteriia; order Magasanikbacterales; family UBA922; genus CAYPPF01. The sequence continues at coordinate 7,204 of CAYPPF010000028.1, forward strand.
TTACCAAACCAAGAACCTTGTTTTTAAATTTCAAGATGGAAAGAAAATTATCCTCAGTCTCAATTTTCAAATCACTTGCCTTGTTATGAACAATCTCTGTTCTTTCAACGCCAGTAAAATCATTAAGCCAGAACATTAAATCAAAATTATGAATACCACCATCAAGTATTATCCCACCCCCACTGGATTTCTTGGCTGCATAGCCTTTGGTGTAATCTTGATTAGGACGCCAGTATGGTAAGTAATATCCAGTTTCCAGCGCTATATTATATATACTTCCCAACTTTCCACCATCTATATATTTTTTGATAAACTTCAAACCAGAATGAAATCTCATATTGCAAGCCACCATAGTTATCAATTTCTTTCGCCTGCAAACAGCTTCCAACTCCTTTATTCCTCTAAGATTATGAGATAAAGGCTTCTCAATAAACAAGTGGCATCCTACCCTAGCACAAAGCATGGCTGTTTTAATATGCAAACTACTAGGATTACAGACAAAAGATACATCAAAATCCTTTAAAACCTTTTCTGTTAAGCTTGAAACTGACTTAACTCCTGGCTTATCAGTCTGTTTTTTGTCAACATCATAGACATACACTTCTTTAAGACCCAATTTTTGTAAATTGCGATAGTGCCTCTGGCCAATAGAGCCAAAACCAATTATTAATATTTTTATTTCTTTATTCATATTAATCTAAATATGGCTGCTATTATATATAAAATTTGATAAATTCTCAACTGTTCTGATCCTCCTCATTTTAAATGGAATCGTTGGCTTGTCTTTCTTGCCTGGAATAATGCTGGCCACCTTTTTCCTGCACAAATGAGCTACAACTAATGCAGAACTCTCAATCCCCACCACAACTGAAGACTTTGATATATCTTCCGGCAGTCTTCCTCTAGACTTTATAATCTTTAATCCTTTTCCATGTTGTTTTATTAAATCGTCGTACTTACTAACATCTTCAGAAGGATGGAATCGTACAATTACGCTATCATATTTCTTAGAACCATTCTTAGATACTGTTATAAATATATTTTTTAAAATATCGTATTCTGAAATTGTTGAGTTATAACTATCACTCGATACATATTTCTTTCCTTTTCCAGTACCTGTCAACGGAGCGCTAATAAACAAGATTCCCTTGCTTGGCTTCTTTCCTCTCCCTAGCTTCTTGTATTCCCCAACCATATCTTCAAAGTATGGATTTTTTACCTGCTTAACTGGTATTGTAAAAAGTTTACCAGCTTTCTTTTTTGCATACCTGTCTCCAACCCACAATTCGTCTGGAAGACTGTCTTTCCATCCTTTTTTAGGATAGCCAAAGCGTTCCCTGTAATTGGCCCAATGATCCAAAAAGGTTGCAGTTTTAATGCCACGCTTTTTTGCAGCAGTAATAAACTTCAATTCAAGCAAACTTGGGACACTACTCCCACATAGTAGCAAGGAAGCTTCTCCATTCTTCAATACAGCTCTCTCCACTGAATCATCTTCGCACTTAATGTTTTTTAAAGCTATTTTCTTTCTAACAAAAATCTTTTCTGCAGGACCAGTGGCGTAACAAACAAAATCATACTTACCACAAAACTTCCTTACATAAGAAGAAACTATTTCAGCTCCCCCGCCATCGTTTGCTGCAACTATAATTTTATGCTTTTTTGCCATATAAAATTAGTCCTTTAGCTCGTCTTTGTGTTTATAGACTTTTTCAAAAGCTTTCACAACATCATCTAAATCCTCTTTTGTCATTGGAGGCCTCATTAATTCATGAACAATCATCTCTTCACTTACCTTCTCTGCAACTGGACAAGTTCCCTTATCATAATTTAGATCGCCATTGTAATATTCACTTGAAAAAGGAAATCCCTTATTCCCAATTGCAATCTTTTTCTGAAAAATTGGAAGCATATATAATGGCTTTATACCACCGAAGGACAGTCTGACCCCTTCTGTCTCCCTTAATTCAGTTGGCGGCAATTCAGCTATAACAGCATCAATAAACTTCTGACCTGACACACCAAGCTCTTCTTCTTTATAGAAAAGTACATGAGCATAATATACATGAGTGGCATCCTCTCTGACCGCAGGAACATAAATACCAGGAATTTGAGATAGTCTTTCTGCCAAATAATTACAATTCTTAACTCTCTCCTCCAACAACCCGTCAAGCTTCCGCAATTGAACTCGCCCAATTGCGGCCTGCACTTCGGTAAGTCTGAAATTAAACCCAACCATATTTACCAAACTATCAACTTCCTTGTCTCCCACCACAGCTTCCGCATGATTTCTAATCAACCTTACTCTATCAGCCAAGACATCATCATCTGTTACTATCATGCCACCCTCACCAGTGTGAATATGCTTGTGGTAGTTTAAGGAATACACTCCGATATCACCCAAAGTACCTGCAAATTTTTCTTTGTACTTTGCACCAGGTGCTTGGGCACAGTCTTCTATCACAATTAAATTATGTCTTTCAGCTATACTATTTATAGCCTCAACATCATATGGTTGTCCATAAATATCAACAACCACTATTGCCTTAGTTCTTTCTGTAATTTTTGACTCCACTGACTTCGGATCCAAACAAAGATACTCTTCTTCTATATCAGCAAAGACTGGAACACCACCATAGAATATGGGGCAAGTGACAGAGGCAACCATAGTATGGGGTGTGACAATCACCTCGTCTCCTGGACTAATGCCCGCAGCTCCAATCGCGCATATTAACCCAGAAGTACATGAATTCACTGCAATAGCATGCTTTACCCCAAAATGCTCTGCCCACTCTTTTTCAAGAGACTGCACTTCTTTTCCACCATAAAAATCAGGATCCCAACACCCTAAATATTTTGACAAAATACCAGAATCAAGAACTCTTGAAACTTCTTTCTTTTCTTCTTCTCCTATTACTCTATATGCAGGGAATAGTTTCTTCCTTACTGGCTCCCCACCGTTTATTGCCAACATATTCATATTATTTGGACTTTTTTAATAGTGTCTCGCAAAGCTGTTGCGTTTTGTATGTATCATTTATATCACAAAACAATTCCTGCCCTGAATCAAGAAAATTAACAGCATTATCAACAACGTATAACATAGATTTATCAAAATTAATATTTTTTTCAGTTGTTGGACCCAAAATCTTGTAGCCCTTAAAAACAGGATCGTCTATCACTGGCTGTAACAAAAACTTAGAGCCGAGATCAGTAAAACTCAATCGAGCTTTCTCACAAAACATCTCAAACTGAAGGCAGCTATACTTTCTCTCATCACCTGCCATTAAGTGAAACTGTCCACACTTATCAAACTCAATAAAAGCCCCAATTGTCTTGTCAGAAAAATCATTGTTGTAATCATCAACACTACACAAGACCTCGCTCTCGCTAGCCTCCCCTAGAAATAGTCTAGCCAGATCAATCACATGAGTACCATTGTGCAATATACCCTTTGTGTATATAGCGGATGAACTTAGCACCTTGCCATATTCTCCTGAGTCTAACTTTTTGGCCAATGACTGCACAAAAGGATCAAACCTACGAACATGGTTTACTAAAATAGATATTCCCTTCTCTTTTGATATGTTGATAATCTCTAAAGTATCTTTTGAATTCAAAGTAGCTGGCTTTTCACAAATAATCAACTTTGGCTTGTTCGGATGATTACATATATCAAGAAGGACATTAAAATGACTTTCATTATTAGTACAGACACTCACAATATCAGGAGAACCTTCCATGGCTTCATCAAAACTTGCAAAGGCTTTTGTTGACCACTTAGAAGCCGATTCGTCCGCCTTTTTACTATCCATGTCATAAAAACCCAAAAGTTCTACTTGGGAATGAATATTAAAAGCATGAGCATGTGTCAATACAAACTCGTCTTCTGGGGCATCAACTTGTGCCGCTATATTACCAGCCCCTATTATTACTGCTTTGTATTTCTTATCCTTCATGTAATTCCTTTGCCTTAATATGCTCATTTATTTTTTTCAATTCAGGATTGTTTCTCAATAAATCTACGACTGCTGTAGCTGAAAAATCCTCATCTACTGGAAGAAGCTTAGTAAAAATCAAATCCAACAACTGGTAGTCGTCCTCTTCATCTAGAGTCACCCTAAGATCAGGACCATGACAATTTATTCCATCCAACCAATTATATAATCTGTACTTTTTTGGATGGTTGTAAATATATGAAGTGACATGTGCACGGTCAATAGGATCTTTAGTTAATTTTTCAACTTCAACCAAAACTTTAGTTGGATAAATCTGTATCCCGAATCCATCAGGAAGAAAAGGTACTAAAGCATTAGATGCATAATCAACTTTGTTTTCAAAAAATTCCTCAATACCCTTGTCCACCATCCGCCAATCAGCCAAAGGACAATCCCCTGTTATTTCCACTATAATATCAGCATTTACTGATTTTGCGGCATCAACTACTCTACCTAGTACATCCAATTCACTACCTCGATAGCAAGATGCACCGACTTCTCTAGTTAACTCTTCTATTGGATCGTCTGCTGAATTAACCGTGGTGGCAACTAATACCTCATCAACAAATTTGCTGCGCTTTAGACGCTCAATTTGCCTCTCAAGAGATGGCTTGCCAGCCAATGGCATCAAAACCTTACCAGGTAGACGTGAGGACGTCATCCTAGCTTCAATTATCACAACTATTTTTTGAGAATCTTCCTTATACATATTTATTAAAAAATTCATCTATAACCCGAGCTATATATTTTATATCCTCTTTTTCAAGATGAGTATGGCATGGCAAAGTAATACATGAATCATCATACTCGTCTTCATTTCTCAAACTAATCTCATCATACCCACTCTCTCTATAATATGGATGAGAGTAAATAGCTGGATAGTGAAAATTAGCTCCAATTTCATTCTCTTTAAGATGGGCCAAAAGACTGTCTCTCAACTTCGACTCCACAACTCGGATAACATATAAGTGCCAGCTGGAATGATTATGAGGAAGGCTTGTTGGTAAAATTATGTCCTTTCTATCACCCAATTCCTCTTTATACCATTCAACAACTTGGTGCCTTTTCTCAACAAATCCATCAAGTTTATCCAACTGATTAATGCCCAGGGCTGCCTGCACATCATTCATCCTGAAGTTATAACCAAGGGTATTCATCACATTCTTTCCTTGCTCATCTTTGGATATTCCATGATTACGCAAAGAAACAAGTTTGTCGTAATATTCCTTATTATCCGTTAACACAGCACCGCCTTCAGCAGTAGTTATTGATTTAACAGGATGGAAACTAAAGACTGTCATATCTGAAAGAGCACCAACCATCTTATCTCTGTGCTTAGCCCCTAAAGCATGACAAGCATCTTCAATGACAACTAGATTATATTTTTGAGCTAGAGAATGTATCTTTTCCATTTCGCAAGGCTGGCCAGCAAAATGTACTGGTACAATTGCTTTTGTTTTACTTGTGATATGATCCTCTATCGCATCTTCATCAATATTCCATGTATCTGCCCTAATATCACAAAAAATAGGCTTGGCACCAACTGCCATCATCATGTTGGTAGTAGCAACAAAACTATTTGGTGTTGTCACCACCTCATCTCCGCTTCCTAAACCAGCAGCTAAATAGGCAAGTTGAAGACCGGCTGTTCCATGACTTACAACAACCGCATATTTGCTTCCACAATAATCTGCTAACTTTTTTTCGAATTCCAAAACTTTTGGACCTTGCGTAAGCCAATCAGATTTCAAAACTTTCAACACACCCTCTATATCATCATCCCCTAAATTTTGATGACCATACGGTATCATAGCTTATTAACAATTTCATTAAACTGTTCTGCACTTAACCAATTTTCATTATCATCACTCGCCATCTTAAACCCATCAGGTAATTTCTTACCCTTAGAAAAGTACTTGGCGTAAACTTCTTCACCGATAAACTCTGGGAAAATCACAAAGTAATCTTTTAATTCTATGGCATGCCTGCTTTCTTGTTTAGTCAATAATACTTCATGAATCTTCTCACCAGGACGTATACCTACTATTTCTATCTCTGCATCAGGTACCAGTGCCTTAAACAAGTCAATTACCTTCATACTAGGAACCTTTGGCACAAAAATCTCCCCACCCTCCATATTCTTTAGAGCAAACAAGACAAGGCCAAAAGACTGTCTCAAAGTAATCCAAAATCTAGTCATTCTATCATCAGTCAGATATACTTTTCTCTCTCCTTTGTTCTTACTACCCAACAATGTTTCTACAATACTCCCCCTGCTACCCACCACATTACCATACCTAACACAACTGAACTTAGTCTTTCCGCCAGTATATGAATTACCACTCACAAAAAGTTTTTCAGCACATAGTTTGGTCGAGCCATATAGATTAACTGGCTGAGCTGCTTTGTCAGTTGAAACTAGCAAAACCTTTTCAACTCCCTGATCAATTGCTGCATCAATCACATTCTGACTGCCTATAATATTAGTCTTAACAGCCTCGAATGGATTATACTCCAAAATTGGAACTTGCTTTAGCGCGGCAGCATGTACAACAATGTCCACTCCGTTAAAAGCACGATGTAGACGCTTCAAGTCCCTGACATCTCCTATAAAAAACCTCAAACGATCATCTGCCAGCTCTCCACTAAGACGATGCTGCTTCAATTCGTCTCTACTGAAGATAATCACCTTCTTTGCTTCTGAATTTTTCAGAATATACCTT
>CAYPPF010000029.1:0-12471 GCA_964412535.1 uncultured Gammaproteobacteria bacterium
GATTCCCAGTCCTGCCAGTACAAGTGTGGCGTAGATCGCCAGTAAGAGTGTCGCTGATATAAGACACAGAGTCCACTTGGCAAATACTTCTCTGTATCTGATGAGAAGCATGCCGAGCAAAACCGTTCCAGCTGTGATGAGGACCACCATGTGGATCGCGAGGAACCACTTCATGGTCGTGGTTTCCATGCCGGTAGCACTGACCAGGCTTTTCACTGCCTTGGGTGCGAGTGTGCACAAATACGCCCAGAGTGCGCAGAGCGGCCCGAACGTGAACAATGCGGTAAGTATCAGTACTTTTACCTTCTTCATGGCTTTCCTCCCTAGAGTTTTTTGTCCATAAAAGTGTACATGTCGCGCAGGAGTAGTCCCACGACCCAGAGAACGCAGGCTACGATTGCAAAGCCTGTTATCCAGGTTCCGTCATCTCCTCCTATGACTATGTTTACCCCTGCAATACCCACAAAGGTGATTCCAGAGGCCCATAACCAGCCAATTCTGTCTGCAAAGACCAGAACCGGGGAGATGACCATTGTCCCGCACATGATGAGGATGCATGTCCAGCTGAGAAGCTTGAACAGCATTACTGCGGCAGCAATGCCACAGCATGCGCAAGCGATCCATGCCAGCATTCCAGCTGTCGCAACTGTCCAGGTAAGCAGGAGCCATATGGACCATGCTGTGAAGCCTGCAACAGTGCAGAGCAGTTCGATCAGGCAGTGCACCATGCTTTCGACGTGATACCTTGTTTTGATTGCAAAGACCGTCATTGGATCCCCCTTTCAATTTTATCCAAGGATACAAGCTGTGTTACTCGCAATCTTGGGTAAAATTGCCCTATTTTTCACATATATGACTATATACTATACCACATTTTTACCCTCTTGTCAATGTGAGGGTGGGTGTGGTATAATAATTTGGCTAAGATAAGGCAAAATTAACCCAAAATATATGTCTTTTTTCGGTAGTTTATTCGGTACAACCACAAAATATTCTCAAAAGGAGAAATACCTCTCTAGTGAGAAAATAAAGGAATTAGTGTCTAGGGTGAAGGTGCAAAGCCTTGATCAGGGTGAAGAAGGTCTGGTAGAACAGGCTGTTTCTGCTAGGAGAAGGGGTGATGGAAAGATTTCATTGGCTCAAATCTATGAACTCTTGACTAAGATGGTAAATCAACATACAATTAGCCAAACAGATCGTAATGGTCTTATGAGAGTATTTACAGACTACTTTAGTTCATAATTATGAAAAAAGTTATTATCTTGATGGGAGTGCCTGGGAGTGGAAAAGGAACTCAGGCTAGAAAACTAGTAGAAAGATATAGTATGGCCCATATTTCAACGGGTGATCTTTTGCGTGCCTTGGAAGCTGATCCTGGTGCTGATCCAACTGACAAGCAAATGCTTGTAGATATGAAAGCAGGTAAGCTAGTACCTGATGAATTAATATACAAGCTAGCTTTTCAAGAAATTGAAAAGAAGTTAGATGATGGAAAGACAGTTTTGTTAGACGGAGCTATCCGTAATCTGGAACAAGCAAAGAAGTACCAAGAGTTTTTCAAGGAAAAGGGATTAGAAGATGAGATGTTGGTAATAGAGGTGGGGTTGTCAGATGAGACAAGCTTCAAGCGATTAACAAAGAGAAAGATTTGTCCTTCTTGTGGATATATCCTTCCATACTCTCCAGAAAATGAGGAAAAGAAAGATTGTCCAGAATGTGAGGGAGAGTTGATAGTGAGGACAGATGATAATCCAGAAACTGCTGAAAAAAGGATTGCTGAACAAGGTAATCAAGCAATACAGCCAATCTTGGAATACTACCAAAATCTAGGTGTATTGGTAAAAGTTGATGGGGAAAAGAGTATAACAGAAGTGGATGAAGAAATTGGACAAGTGTTGGAATAATAATTATGGCGTACATAAAAACAAAAGAAGAGATTGAAAAGATAAAAGAAGGGGGCAAGATATTGGGTGAAATCTTAGAAAAGATCAGTAAAATGGTTGTTCCTGGTGTGAATGCTTGGGGAGTTGATCAAGAGGCAGAAAGATTGATAAAAGAGGCCGGTGGAAGACCTGCCTTTAAGGGGTACAAGGGAAGAAAGGATGATCCTGCTTTTCCATCTACTATTTGTGCCAGTGTTAATGAAGAGCTAGTGCATGGTATTGCCACAAAAGAGAAGACCCTTAAATCAGGAGACATTTTTAGTATAGACATTGGCATGCAATGGCCAGTAGGGTGTGGAAAAGGGAAAAAAGGAAATGGATATTTTACTGATACTGCTATTACCCTTGCTGTTGGAGAGGTTTCTGAAGAAGTAAAACAACTATTGAGTGTGACACAAAAATCATTGGAATTAGGAATAGAGGCTGTAAAGAGAGGGAATAATATTACTGATATTGGTAAAACTGTGCAAGATTGGGTAGAATCTCAAGGATATGGCGTGGTAAGAGACTTGGTAGGTCATGGAGTAGGGCATGACGTACATGAGAAGCCTAGGGTACCCAATTTCTATGACAAGACTTTAGAGGAGTGGAAATTAGAGCCAGGAGTGGTGATAGCAATTGAGCCCATGATAACCACAGGAGACTATCATTTGGAAACAGCTAGTGATGGATGGAGCATTTCTACCAAAGATAAGAGTCTTTGTGCTCATTTTGAGCATACAGTGGTGGTAACAGAAGATGGTCCGTTGGTTGTCACTCGCAGACCAAATGAAAATAATTAAAAATATTAATATTTTTTAGTATGGTTCTAACAACAAAAACATCAACAAAAATAAATACTAAGGCAAAGATTTTAACTACAGTACTGGCCTTGGGCATCATCGCTGTGGCAGCTGCAGGCATGATGATGAGGAGACAAGAACAGCAGGGACTCCAATTTTTAGAAAATACTAGGTTTAATTTTGGCTCTGTTGAAATGGGAAAAGAGGTAAGTAGGGTATTTGTTTTGAGGAATAATTCAAGAGACAAGAGTATAAAATTTAGCATCAAAGAGAATTATAGTGGTTTTTCAATTAACAAAGAAAGCACTACTTGTACTGGACTTTTGGCAGCAGAAAGAACTTGTGAGATTGAAATGGTTTTTAGTCCAGATCGAAAAAAGAAATATAAAGATTACTTAACAATTTTTTACCTCAAAGATCTAAAAAAGAAGTATATAAAGAAAAGAGTTATTGGGATTGGTTTATATAAACAGGCTGATCCTTTTGTTGACCAGGTTGGGTGGTCATGGAAAAAAGATGCTAACCAGTACAAATACCCTACAAGTGATGGTCAGTTGCTTGTAAAAGGCAATGGGACAGAGGAAGAGTACGAGGTTACACTGCCTTTAGCAGGCAGCTGTGTTGATGGTCGTGGTAAGTTCATAGTCAAGGCTGAATGGGACAATGATGAGGAGCGTGTACTGAAGTTTTGGTCTCAGTGGTATATGGTTGGAGCTGGAGAGACTGGGATAGGGACTAACAAGTTACAATTACTTGCAACAGATGGTTTTATAGTGGAGTGGGAAAAAGAGTATTTTGAAAACAATTGTAATGAATGGGACCTTAAGATACTAAGAGGAGCTGGTACCACTCCCACATCTATATATTACGAAGTTTGGTTCTATCCTTCTAATGAATAACTAGACTATGAAGATACTAGGGGTAGATTATGGTAAAAAAAGAATTGGCTTGGCAAAAGCTCAGTCAGATGTTGATGTTGTTCTCCCTTTTGGTATAGTAGGTTCAATAGAAGAGTTAGTTGGTGTTATTAACAAAGAAGCTATAGACAAGATAGTATTAGGCTTGCCGATTGGCTTGGAAGGGGGAGAGAATAGAGGGACTGAAGAAGTGAAAAAGTTTATAAAAGAATTGGAACAAAAAATCAATACACCTATTGAGCTGGTTGACGAAAGACTAACCTCAAAACAGGCTGACAGCATGGGAGGAGAAACAAGTAGGGATGAGAAAGCAGCCATGATTATTTTACAAACATATCTAGATAAATATGCAGGCAATAGTGCTGTCTCGCAGGAACTTTAGGGAGAGTGATCAGATAGTGTCACTGTACACACTGGAAAAAGGTAAGGTAGACTTATTAGCTCGCGGGATAAAAAAGATAACAAGCAAAAACGCGGCTCATTTAGAGCCGTTTTCTTTGGTAGATATTGATATTGCCCAAGGGAAAGAGATAGACCATTTGACCAAGGTACATCCTATCAACTATTTTTCTAATATTCGCAATGACCTTACAAAAAGTTTGATTAGTAGCTATGCAGTGTATTTTTTAAATAGAATGATAGAAGTTGGAGAAGAAGACAAACAATTATTTTCTATCACCCAAAATTGGTTAGAATTTATTAACCAATCAGATGATTGCAAGAATATATTACTTGATTCATACATTGCCTCCATACTTCCTTGTTTGGGTCTTGTGCCGGAAACACAAGCTTGTGTATTGTGTGGTGCCCAGGAAACACCCCACTTCTATTTTGCTGGAGGGGGAGTGTTGTGTTCTAATTGTGCAGAGGAAAAGAAGAAGATATCTGAAACAATAGTTGATTTCGATAGCAACCTAAAAGATTACCTGAAAGCTGTAATGAGTGGTGATTGGGAGTTTGTAAACAGCTTGGAACTGAAAGAGAGCGAAGTAGACATCATACATGATTTTCTATACAAGTTTGTATTGTTTCATAGTGAAAAAAACATAGAGGATTGGAAAATAAAAAACACCCAATAGGGTGTTTTTTCCTCAACTACTCCAATCTAAATTAGAGTGGTAATCGGGTGGCAGGTTAGAAAAACCTGCCTAGGGACCGAAAGAGCCTAACAACTACCACAGCAATGGGCCAAAAGGCAGAAAACCCCCAGGCCAATAGCCAGTTTGACAGTGATACTGGGAGCCCGTTTGACTAGTGCCCAGCCAAGACGGAAAATGCCATAGCCCATAAGGGCTGCTAATATGAGAAAGATTACTACTATAGCTGTCTTCATGGTTTTTTCCTCCATTTCCGTTCAAGAAAAAAGGTAATTACCTGCTTTTTTGAAAGGAAATTCAACTAGACATATTAGCATATTTTAGCCATTTTGTCAAGTTTTTATTGACATTCCCCCTAAATTATGGTATTATATAGTCATATGAAACATAGTTTGGTAAATAATAACAATAATATGAGCTCCTAACGGCGGCCAGTTTGTTATTATCCAAACTAAGATCCGCCAAAAAGGCGGATTTTTTCATTAATATTCCCCGATAGTTCAACTGGTAGAACGCTGCGCTGTTAACGCAAGGGTTCCAGGTTCGACTCCTGGTCGGGGAGCCAATCAGTATTAAAAGCCACTTGCCGATTACAAGCCTCGGCACTGCGTGCCTCGGCTGGCATCTCTACGATGACATTAGTAAAAAAGCCGTACTTTGTACGGCTTTTAATGTTTTTTAGATTTCAGGGCTTTTCAAACTGTTTTTTGTCTATGTGTATTCTGACTAGGATAATTATCGAGTACCACAGTCAAAACAATTTTTTTTATCATCTTATGCCAGTATTAGGTCCAGAGCCCTCTGGCTTTAAAAATTTATTGTGCCAAAAATTCATCCATCGCGGTAATGTAAGATCCTACACAGTTATTTTTCATATAATCTTTTCCAGTCCATATTTCCATATATACATTAGCAGAATTATCTTTCAACTTAGCTTTGCTAAGAGTACAATCAAAATATGTACCATTAAACATTTTGTAATCTTCTTCATCCCATCCTGTGCCAGCATCTTGTCTAATTCTACAATTGTCTCCTTCATCAAAAGTTGTGATTAAAAATACTGGACCAATAAAACTGAAAGGTGAGGTAGTTAGATTACAGTTTTTTAGACCTTTTTCAAAACATTCCATATCTCCTAATGTACAAGTTACTTTTTTTAATTCTACAACAGGTTCAGTTTTAACTTCTTTTTTAACCACTGGTTGTGCTTTTGGTTTAGCAACAGGCTCGGCTTTTTCTGTCTCTGGCTTAAGATCTTCTTGTACTGTTTTTTCTTTTTCTGTCTCTGGCGTAGATGTTGTTGGTTTTTGTTTAGAGCAACCAGCTCCCAAGACAAACAAAACCAGGAACACTCCTAAAATGAGATATGTTTTTTTCATAGTTTTAGATTAGTAATTATTTTTATTTTGATGATTATTCTGATCAGGATAAGTTGTCTTTACTGGACTATTACTTTTTTTAATTTCATATACACCCAACATGGTTAATCCTAAGCCAAAAATGAAAAGAATTGTTGGAAAAAGCCAAAATGATATCCAATTGTCTAGTTCTACCCTTTCTGGAAAACTTATTAAATATCGCAATGAAACCTTTTCTCCAACTTGATGATAGGGCCTGTCGGCATTCATACCTGTCCCAGCTTCAACTTCTTTGCCCTCTAATGTGGTAAATTTAATTAATGGATGATACATGTATTGACTATCACTGTCTTTTGTTCTAATAATTTCAATGACCTCCCCTGTTGTGGAGATACTATTCTTTTTAAATTCATAACTTTTGTTAGCTAAAAACAAACCGCCAATTAAGACAGCAATGCCTGCTAGTAAGATAGAAATTTTTCGATAAGTATTCATAATTTATATAGACAAATTATATCATTAATGGTGTTTATTATGCAAGATAATGATGATATGAGGTGGTCAATTAAAATTTTCAACCACCTAAGCAGGCAGGCAAAAAGGAAGGGGGTCTGGGGGAAGGAATTTTTGTCTGCCTGCATATCCACCGCAGGTGGATCAGGGTGGAGGCGTTTCCTACAAAAATTTTCAATTCCTTATTTGAAAAAATTCAGGGGGCGAAAAATTTAAAAAATGTATAGAAAATTTTTGTCTTAATGGAAACGCTGGGTGGGGAGCAAAAATCCTACGGATTTTTGCAAAAGAACGTTCGTATTCTATCCAAAGCGTGGAGCAGTTCAAGACAAATTGTATGTTCGGCGTTTGTTACCTCGGCCTGCTTTTTACAATTCACTAGCCAGCCACTCGACTAGCTCGCACATCATTGTATTGAGAGTTTTAACTTTTTTGTTTGAAACTTGAAGGGTTTTTTCATTCATGTAAAGTTTCCTGTTGATTTCAATTTGGATTCCGGGCAAACCTTTTCTGGAGCAGTGACAGCCAAGAATGTATTTACCCTTATAGGGTTTGTTAATACTTACTTTTAGGTTTCTTTTTTCAAAGAAATGTTTAAATTTCAATGTCATCTCTCGACTGCAGGTGGTGTATTCGCGGTTACCTAGGATTATGTCTACTCGTTTTTTACCTGCATCTATTTTCATGGCGGGACCAACACTCTTCATTGAATGTCCGTCAATCAAAAATTTTACCTTAGGGATAAGTTTATTTATTTCTTCATGAAATTTATCATGGTATTTTTCTACACGCTTAGAAATTGTTTCTATTGTTGGTGGATTTTTGTAAATTGGTTTTCCCTCCTCTGTCACACTCACTACCACGCCTTGATGGCCTAGGCGATATTCCATTTCAATATCATCAGGCGCTCGATTGGGATCAATGACAAGGCGAGATATTTTTGCTTTTGCTGTATAGGTTTGAGGGATATCAAAGATTTTGTCAGTTGCTAAATCAGCATGTTTTTTAATGTCAAGATTTGAAACAAGTAATGCTTGTCTCAGATTTGGAGGGACAAAAATTGAAGAGTGGGGGATAACAACAAGAATAGGATGGTTTTTTTTCATATCAAGAAAGAATGGTTTTAATAGATTTGAAAAGATTTTGGTCTAACTTTTTAATTTTTTCTGGGATTAGTTCCCCGTCGTCGGCTGTCATGAATAGTTTTTTGTTGATTTCTATTTGAAGGCATGGAAAGGATGGTCCGTATTTTTGTATAATATATCCTCCAGAAAAAGGGTTGTTAGCATGACAATCATATCCTTGTTCTTGTAGTTCTTTTTGTAGTCTTCTAAGTTGTTCTGGTTTAAAGGTTGTTCCTGGGCGTTCTGGGCGTTTTTCAGCTTTTTCATTGCCGCGATTTCCTAGGCAAATTTCAGGCCGTTTCAAGGGGTTGTCATAGCTTGTTGTTTCATTATTCATTGAATGAACATCAATAAAAAAAGAAAATTTATTACTTTTAATAAGTTGATCTATTTCAGAAAAAAATGGATCATAATATTTTTTTAACATTAACTCTTTTTCATCTTTTGTCGGTTCTTTTTTAGGTGAATATAGTGGACAACCCTCAAAATCAAATAATGGGAAAAGAGAGCGGTTGTCTGGATAGGGGTGGTTGTTATTTGGGTCGAGATTGTTTCTTTGTCGGTTTAGATTAGGAAAACACTGTTGGGTTGAGGCAAGCACTCTGTGGATTTCTGGCCAGTCAAAGATTTTTTCTATACCAGGTTCATTAATTGGGCTTAAGTTTGCCTTGGGATTAAGCCGACCTTTTAGTTCAGGGGGGACTTTAGTGGAAAAATGAGGGAGTGTGATGAAAAAAGGTTTCATTTTGTTAGTATAAGTTTAATAATTTTTTCTGCTACATCTATTTTTTTGGCTTTTGAAAAAGCCTTAAATTCAGGACAGCGGTTGATTTCCAGAAGATGAAATTTATTTTTAGTTTTTGCCAAATCAACTCCACCAATTTCAATCTCTTGTTGTTGGCAAATTTTTATTGCCTCTTTTTCGATTGCTGGATCAATCTTGGTTGGCAAAAATTGAGCACCAGCTGCGTAGTTAGCTATTTTTGAGCCCTTGGCAGGAATTTTTTTAGTTGCACCTAAAGATTTATTTCCTACAACGAAGATTCTATACTCTTCTTCAATATTTAAAAATGGCTGAAGTAAGATTTCTGAATTGTTTTGTTTTAGGAATTTGTTTAAGCTTCTGGTTGTTTTAAAGATTTTTATTCCTTCTCCATGTCGTCCTTGTGTCGGTTTGGTAAGTAGGGGGAGTGGAAAATTATTTTTTTTAGGATCAAATTGTTCTTTCTTGCCTAAAAATGCAGTGGGCACTTGTTTAATTCTTTTTGTATTGATGGCTGACATTGAGATCATCTTATTAAGATTGCCCATTATACTGATTACTGAATCAGTGAAAGGAACTTGCCAGTGTTGCGCCAAAAGGGCCAGGCTTATCATCTTGTCTGGCTTTCCTCGTGTTCGGCGAAAGATAACATAACTTTCTTTGAATTTTTTAGTAATGTTTTTTCCTTGATAAAAAAGAATACCCTCAGAAGTATTTAGTTGGATGTTGATGTCTTTTACTTTTAGAATTTGGGCAGAAAGATTTTTCTTTTTAGCAGCTTTTTTCAATTCTTCTTCTTCCCACTTACACTCTGTCCCAATGATGAAAAGGTATTTTCGCATAGTTTTAATAATATTATAGTATATATAATACCATTAATGGTATTATATGCAAAAGGGGCTGTTTTTAAGTTTTCACTATATTTGAACAATTAAGGGTTATATGATATAATGGAGGTGTTATTTATTAACATAAAAATATGTTGAGTTTTAAAAGAAGGAGTCTACTTTGGGTTTTTGCCGCTGTACTGGTTTTATGGGCATTACCTGTAGTGGCAAACGCAGCGATTATTGATTATAAAAGTTGTATAGACAGTGATGGCTTAGACAATTTTGAGGAGTCAGGAGTGGTTGATGTTGTTTGGAAGTATGAAGAGGGTGAAGAAGAATATAGCGAAGAATACAAAGATGGTTGCCAAGGGTATTATGATGGTGGAAAGTACTACAATGATGAAGGCCTGGTAACACTGGCAACAGATTATTATTGTGAGGCAGACTCTGTTGTTGGAAAGAGTGTTTTTGTATGTCCAGAAGGAGATGTATGTTCTGCTGGCACTTGCGTGCCATCATCAGGATTAACACAGGAATGCACAGAAGGAGATGGTGGTGAGAATCTACTCTTGAAGTCAGATGCTACAGTTAACTACTATTACGGGGATCAATTAGTTAGTAGTACCACTAAGATAGATAATTGTTGGTATTCAAAAAAGGGCTTAATGGAGCAGGTGTGTAATTTAGAGAATTGGCCAGAAGGATTGTATACTCTCTCTAGGGAGTGTCCATATCCTTTTGTGGGAGATTGTATAGATGGTGCTTGTACTTGTAACCCCAACTTAGCTGGTGAACCCATGTGTTTTAATCATAATGATGGATGGTGGTCTGGGAAGATGGATGAAAGTTGTAATTTAGATTTTCCAGAACCAACATACTATCAGGTAGTTGAGTATTGTGGTAAAGAAGCTAGTTCATGTAATCAGGCAACAGGGGAATGCGTCTCTACTACTAGCACAAGTCCGTATTGGGTTTCTCCGACTACCTCTATGAGTTATGCAGAAGATGGTGAATATAAGTGCTATCCTAAATACACAGATCAATTGGAGTGTTTCGAGTCGGATGGTGGGTATTATGCTGATTATGTATATATAGATGAAAATTGTGAGCCTCAGGTGATGGGCAGCAATCAAACTGAGTTTTGTGGCATAGATTCTAATTTGTGTGAGGATGGACCTGGATGTTTAAATGATGATTTTCCAGATTTGACCATAGATTTCACTCTTTTAACATATGAAAAGCTTGCCTTTTTGGTGGGTAATGCAGGACAGTCCGTTATCGCTCCAGAAACAGTTGAGATCAAAATCGCTAAATACAAATGTAACACCCTATTTTCTTGGAATTGCAACAAGGTTGGTCCAGTGTACACATATACTTATCCTAACGCATTTATGCCTGTTAGTGCTTTCTTTGTGAGTTCTGAAAACATACTGGAATTAGAGCAGTGGCTAACACAGACAGCAGTTAGTTGGGACTATATAAGGATTACTGTTAATCCTAACTTTTCTGTATTTGAATCTAACTATGATAATAACTGGGCAGAACAAGAGCCTGTAAGTGATGGAGAGATAGCAGAAGATTTAGTAGAAGATGAAGAAGAAGAGGGGGCTGAAGAGGTTGCCGAAGAGGTTGCTGGGCTAGATGAAGACGAAGATGAAAGTGGCGACTTGGGTGACAAGATATTAGGCGATGGAATTCGGGATCCAGATGGCGAACCAGATAAGGATAAGTCTTCAAAAACTAATAAGGCACTAAACCCTAAAGTTTTGCCGGGTAGCTTTTGGTATGGCTTTAAAACTTTAGGCAAGAATATCCAGTATATGGTAACTTTCGACCCTAAAAAGAAAGCAAAACTTAAAATGAAGCATGCTTCTGAAAAACTATTGGAAGCAAATAGATTGGTAGATAGGGGCAAAGAGAAGAGAGCTTTCCAGCATTTGGAGAGATATGCTGAGGATGTTGAAAAAGCTCAGGAGCTGATTGCTACACTGGAAAAAGAAAGACCAGATGAAGGCAGGAGGTTGGCCGCCACAAATATGCGTATTAGGATAAAAGAACAAGTTATACTAGGTAAGATGGAAAGGAAATCATCAGTAAGTGAGGTGGTGCGGGTAAGGGAAGTTCGTAGACAGGCAGTATCAGATATTAAGGAGAGTATGGTCAGAATAGCAGATCCTAGACAAGTAGAATCTCAGCTAACAGCAGCCATGAATGCTAATAGGAGTCCAATGCGTTCATTGCGTAATTTAGAGATATTAGAAGCTTTTAGTGAAGACGAAGTACCTTTGGTGGCCAAGAAGGCAGTTTCTGATATGAAATCCAGATTGGATAGCAGATTAGGGAATCAAGTTGAATCTTTTGTCGAAGAAAATACCGAATTACTAGCTAGCTATCTTGAGCGCACAGGAGGTGACGAAACTAACTATATCAAGGTAATAGAGCGTGTAAGGGAGGCTGATTCTCGTCCTGCAGTGGATCGAGCGGTGGAAGAGTCAAAGGATAGGTTAGTTGGTCGTATTGAACATAGAATAAAGCAGGCAGGAGAAAGACGAGATGAAGTAGCTAGAGAGGTTTTGAGAAACATAACTAATGACGAGGATGGAGACAAGAGACTACTCCAAGAAGTGGAAAGGCGGATTGATTCTGATTTGAAAGAGTCTGTAAGGCGTGTAAGAGAAGTTTCTGAGCGAGTAGAGGTGTTTCCAGAATCAGAATTTACTGCAGATACTGTAAGTTCAGGTAATTGTCCGACTGGCTTTATTGAGCAGGCTAGCTATAGCAAGAATTGTTTTCGTCGACCCAAAGGAACTGTATGCATAGGTTATCCAGACAATTTTATCTGGCTGGTTGAAGATGTTATCGGTGGTTGGAACAATTCTGAGAAAGTAATAGGTGCCCAAGGCAGCAAAGCCCATTACTATCACATCTCGGATACTCGGTGTGTTAAAAGAGTGAGTATAGATACAGATTTTGAGGCGATCAAGCGAATGGTGCCAGATGTGGTGGAGGATCAGGTAGATAGTAGAGAACAGGACAGGAGAGAGGAAGAGGTTTTGGAAAAAGAGGAAGAGGCTCTAGAAGACCTACCAGTCCCAGAACGCAGAACAGAAGAAGTTAGAGAATCAGAAGAGACAGTAGTAGAAA
>CAYPPF010000030.1:0-12343 GCA_964412535.1 uncultured Gammaproteobacteria bacterium
AGAAAAGGAAACCCCGGGTGTAGGCGCTAGCCGGAACCCGGGGAGGAGGTCATTAGTTGTTTTGCAGTTCGTTTTTGTAGTGATGATCATATATGCCCACAACTGCAGTAAATAGTGCGGCGATCACTGGCCCGATGATAAATCCAGAAATACCGAATAGGATTATTCCACCAAGTGTGGAGAATAGTACTAGTAATGGATGCATTTGTATATCTTTACCCACTAAAGGAGGGCGTAAAAAATTATCAATATTGCCGATTAGTGTAGCACCCACTATTATTATGGCTAATCCCTGCCATACACTTCCCATTACAAGCATAATAATACCAACTGGAAGCCAGACAATAAATGACCCTACTGCAGGTATGATGGACAAAACAATCATTACTACTCCCCAAATTAGAGCCCCTTGTACTCCGGTAATCCAGAAAAGGATACCACCTAATATACCTTGGATACCACCAATGATGAGAGTGCCTTTTAGAGTGGCTCTAGCAGTGGAAGTAAATTTTTGATAGAGCATCTTTTCATATTTGTCCCCTAAAGGTGACAGGTGCATTAGTCTTTTCAGTATATCAGAGCCGTCTTTGAGGAAGTAGAAAAGGGTGTACAGCATGATGAAGAACATCAAGAAGAATCTAAGTGAGTTTTGAGTGATGTTCTTTATATTGTTAAACAGGGACACGCTTACTAATTTGGTTGCATTTGTAGCATACCGTGTCCAGTTTGTGCTTACTTCTTCTATATACGGCCCAGCAGCAGTATCTTTGAGCCAATCACCCACTCCTTCTACCTGGCCAACTAGGTTAGCATCAGAGGCTGACTTATATAGTTCAATAGATTCATTTATTAATAGTGTTGATAGTAATGTCAGTGGGAGGAACAGTACTATGATCACGATCAACAGGGTGGTTAGTGAACTCAGACTGTCTGATTTTATATGTTTGTGGATTCTGGTATAGACTGGGTAGAACAGTATTGCGATAATTGCAGCCCAGAAAACTGGGTATACAAACGGGCGAATGATATATAGGATTGCAATCCCTAAAATAACAATCAGACTAAAGAAAAATGTTGATCGCATTTTAGTGAAGCTTAGTTTGTTCGAGGACATATTATAATTGATTATGTTAACACTATATATTTTACCAGTATTTGCAAGTTCTTTCAATTAAAACTACCGCTGGAAGGCGGTAGGTTGCTTAAGAAGCGTGGCGGTGGGTTAGTCCGCCAGTTTGTGCACTGACTACTGCCAGGTAATCTTTTGGGGTGTTTACCTCTCCACAGGGTGGAGACTTGCGCTTTGGAAGGCGCGGGCATTGGTCAAAGTCATGAAGACAAAGTGCAGCAACCCAGTAGGGAACAAAAAGGACTCTTACTTAACGAACATTGATATTATATCACATAGTTTTTTATTACAAAACCACTGCCTTCCGGCAGTGGTGTAATTTGAAATTCATGGAGGTGGGTCAGGCCTCCATTTGTTACACAGACTACTGTCCATGGCTTTGCGTACTTGCAATCTGGCCTCGAAGTTCGAGGTTTTTAGCGCCGAAGTGGCGCGAACAGTAGTGTGGTAATCCTCCCTGGATGGGATGATTCCGTGCAACGACCCAGGTGTGAGAGGCATAGCCCACTCCGCAGACATGTATATTATACTATAGTAAGTGTTTTGAGTGCAAGCCATATATATAGTAGCACTTGACAAGAGATCAATAATATATTAATATATTCTCATCTTACTTATCCCTCATTTTCCCTGTTTTTTTCCTGTCCCCTTAGGGGATGAAGGGAAAAGAGGTTAAAGGAAAAACTATGGTAAAATCACCAAGCATCCTAGAGATGCTACAAGCTGGTGTGCATTTTGGCCACCAGGTATCAAGGCGCCATCCAAAGATGGAGTCATACATTTTCACTGAACGTAATGGCGTTCATGTGATTGATTTGGACAAAACTAAGAAGGAACTGGATAAAGTTCTGGTCGAGGTAAAGAAAATGGCATCAGATGGCAAGAAGATTCTGTTTGTCAGCACTAAGCCTCAGGCTAGAGAAATCCTTAAACAGGCAGCCCTTGATTGTGGTATGCCTTATTTAGTTGATCGCTGGTTAGGTGGCCTAATCACCAACTTTTCAGAGATCAAGAAGCTCATCGCCAAATACAATAAGATGAAAGAAGAGAGAGATAGTGGTGAGATAGAGAAGTATACAAAGAAAGAGCAGTTGGACTTTGCTAGAGAGATTGAAAGGATGGACAAAAGTTTAGTTGGGTTGTCTGATTTAGATGATCTTCCGGATGTGTTGTTTGTCCCAGCACTGCAGAGAGAAAAAACAGCTGTAACTGAAGCTAGGAAGAAAGGGATAAAGATCATCGGGGTGGCTGATACTAATGCCAATCCAGATGTTGCTGACTATGTTATTCCTGCAAATGATGATGCTATTAATGCCATTAAAATGATGGTGGAAGTAGTTGCTAAGGCTGTTAAGGAAGGTGTTGCAGAACAGGAAAAGACATTAGGTCAAGAAGTAGAAAAAAAGAAATAATAACAAAATTATGACTATTACAGCCAGTACTATTGCCGAACTCCGGGCAAAAACAGGAGCAGGAATGATGGACTGCAAAAAAGCTTTAGATGAAACAGGTGGTGATATGGAAAAAGCAGCTGATGAATTACGTAAAAAGGGAATTACTAAAGCAGCCAAGAGAGCGGGTAAAATAGCTGCCGAAGGATTGGTGTACAGCTATATTCATGGCCAAGGAAAGATTGGTGTGTTGGTAGAAGTAAATTGTGAGACTGATTTTGTAGCCAAGACAGATGAATTCAAGGCATTTGCCCATGATGTGGCTATGCATATCGCAGCAATCAGTCCTAAATATGTAAGTCGTGAGGAAGTTTCTGCTGAAGAGGTTGAAAAAGAAAAAGATGTATATCGTGAACAAATGAAGAACGAGGGTAAGCCAGAAGATATTATTGAGAAGATAATTGATGGGAAATTAGATAAGTTTTATAGCGAGATTTGTCTTTTAGAGCAAGCTTTTGTAAAGGACGAGGACAAGACAATAGAGCAGTTGCTAACTGAAAAGACAGCCGAGATTGGAGAAAAGGTAACCGTCAGGCGTTTTGTAAGGTATGAATTAGGAGAAGGTCTGGAAAAGAAGAGTTGCGACTTTGCAGAAGAGGTGGCTGAACAGATTGGGGAGTAAGAGTAAAAGAGGAATAAAAAACACTGCTGAAAAGCAGTGTTTTTGTAATTTATTATTGTTCATGGTAACATTAATATATAATAAATTTAACAAGTAGCTATGTCCGAAACAACAGGATTCAAAGTGGATACCACACCTTCTAACAAAGAACAGTTAGGCCCTGAAGAGGCCCAGGAAGAGGCAAATATGATGCGTGCTAAAGCGGGGGTTAGGCCAGAGACTGGCAAGATCCACAGGTCTGATAAGTATGACCCAAAAGGTAGAGAGACTTTGCCAGAGGATTATGATAAAGCTCTTGAGGTTGTGGAAGAAATGAAGCAACTTGCCGCTAATGAGCCATCAGCAGAGAAAGTGGTATTACAGCTGGGGCGAGTTGTGGAAAAAACAAGATACATAGTGGTGGGCCTTTTAAAGCTCCCTGCTGGTATTCTGGAGGCCGTTTCTGGAGGGCTGGTGGAAGAGTCTTTTGACATAAAACATGAGGATTTGATGAAACGTTTAGAGAGTGCATCAAAGCAATTGAGAGATTTGAAAAAAGAGGCTAAAGCGTTTGAGAAATAATAAAAGCATACTACAAGGAATAAGAATCACCAGTTACTAACTGGTGATTCTTTGTATAAAAAATAAACCCCACAGAGGCGTGACTGGCGGGAATTGAACTAACTACCATTGGTCTTGAAAAGATGTTGTGAAAAGGGTATTATACCCGTACTATGATTTCTCATATTTCTGGAAAAATAATTGATAAATATAACCAAGCTTTGGTCGTTATGACTAATGCTGGTATTGGATATGAAGTATTAGTTTCTCCTACTTTGTTTTTAGAGCAAGATGAGGAAGTTTCTCTGTACACGTATTTGGCTGTACGAGAGAGTGCTATGGAATTATACGGATTCAGGAACTTAGCTGAAAGAGATTTGTTTATAAAATTCTTGGATGTAAGCGGAGTTGGCCCTAAAAGTGCACTTCATCTATTATCTCTTGGTACAGTAGAAGAGATTTCAGGTGCTATTTCTAGAGGAGACGTAGGTTACCTAACCAAAGTGAGTGGGGTGGGTAAAAAAACCGCCGAAAGGATTGTAGTTGAGTTGAAGTCAAAAATTGCAGATAGTATGGATATAAGGGAAGAAGAGTCAGGGGAGCAGCTTGGAGATGTTGTTGATGGATTAGTGTCAATGGGTTATTCAAAAGAAGAGGCAAGATCAGTGGCACGAGGACTAGAGGCAGGAGAGAAAAGCAGCGAGCAGCTTTTACGTGAAGCGTTAAAGAGTTTAGCCAAATAATTTAGTGAAACAAAAAACCACCAGCAATTGCTGGTGGTTTTAGTATCTGTTTATAGTAGGGTTATACTCGCTACTTTGTCGCCTTCAGCTTTGAATCTCATTACCCTTACTCCTTGTGTTGCCCTACCTAAAGTGGACACACTCTTAAGAGGGGTTCGTATTACCTGGCCATTTACTGAGATCATTACCAAATCACGTTCTTCAGTGCTATTTATTGTCTTCATGCTGATTATTTTGCCTGTCTTTTTGGTTACAGCCATAGTTTTAATTCCACTACCACCTCTACCTTGTACTTTGTATTCTGATAGTTTGGTCTTTTTCCCTAGGCCGTTTTCTGATACTACTAGAAGTTCTAGTATTTTTTTCTTAACTAAATCGGGACAGACAACGTCCATGCCAACCACCTCATCTTTTTCTTTTAGCTTTATTCCCCTTACTCCGCTAGCTGCTCTTCCCATAGCTCTTACTCCACTTTCTTTGAATCGGATAGCCTGTCCGTTTGCTGTGGAGATGATGATTTCATCTTTACCAGTAGATGGCCTTACCCATTCTAGCATGTCTTCAGGTTTAAGCTTGAGAGCAATTAATCCAGAACGTCTAACGTTCTTGAAATCTTCTAAAGCAGTTCTTTTTGCATTACCCTTGCTGGTGACCATTACAAGGAATTTGTATTTGTTTACATCTTGCATTGAAAGAATTGATGATACTTTTTCATTAGGAGCAAGCTGGAGGAAGTTAACCATAGCCTGGCCCTTGCTAGTACGTTTTGTTTCAGGGATATCATATGCACGAAGCTGGAATACCCTGCCTCTAGTTGTGAAAAAGAGGATATTATCATGAGTGTTGGTAGTAATCATTTGTTCTACGACATCTTCTTCTTTAGTGGTTAGTCCAATTATACCCTTTCCTCCCCTGCTTTGTGTCTTAAAGGTAGAAGGGGGGAGCCTTTTAATATAACCGTCTCTAGTGGCCATGATAATGGTGGGTTCGTTCGGTATTAGATCTTCAATACTAAAGTCTTTTATACCATGAGCAATAATTTTAGTACGTCTTTCATTGCTGTATTTTTCTTTTAGTTCTCTGACATCTTTTTTAATGATATTGAGGATTTTTTTAGAGCTGTTAAGGATTAATTCTAGTTCCTTGATAAGGGCTTTCTTTTCTTTCAGCTCATCCTCTATCTTCTTTCTTTCTAGATTAGCCAGCTGTTGGAGCCTCATTTCCAAGATAGCTAAAGATTGGCGTTCAGTAAACTTGAACTTTTTCATTAGGTTTTCTTTGGCAGCATCTTTGTCTTTAGATTTCTTGATTGTGCTAATTACTTGGTCAATTTTGTCTAGAGCTTTTTTAAGACCCTCGAGTATGTGAGCTCGTTCTTTTGCTTTGGCAAGATCAAATTCAGTACGCCTGCGTATTACTTCCTGTCTGTGCTTGATATACTCTTCCAAGATTGTTTTTAGGTTTAGTACTCGTGGTTGCAGATTGTCTACCAGAGCCAGAGTATTTACATGGAATGTAGTTTGTAAGTCTGTCATTTTGAACAGACTGTTAAGGATTTTTTTAGGATAGGAGTCTTTTTTAAGGTCAATCACTATTCTGACACCTTCTTTATTAGATTCATCACGTAGGTCTCTTATTCCTTCTAGTTTTTTTTCGTGGACTAGCCCAGCAATTTTTTCTACTAAGCTTGATTTGTTAACCTGGTAGGGGATTTCTGTTACTATGATTTGGAACCGTCCATCCTTCCTTTCCTGGATCTCTGTTTGGGCTCGTACCACTATCCCACCTCTTCCAGTAGCATATGCAGTAGCAATATCTTTTTTGTTGTAGATAATTCCTCCAGTAGGAAAGTCAGGACCTTGTATAAATTGTGTTAGTTCTTCCACTGTGCTTTTTGGGTTGTCAATTAAAGCAGAGACTCCATCACAAAGTTCTCCTAAGTTATGTGGAGGTATGTTAGTGGCCATACCCACAGCAATACCCATACTGCCGTTTAGTAGCAGTCCTGGTAATCTGCTAGGTAGTACATTTGGCTCTCTTGTTGAGCCATCGTAGTTGGCAGAAAAATCAACTGTATTTTTTTCAATATCAATTAACATCTCTTCAGCCGCAGCTTCTAGCTTTGCCTCTGTGTTGTGGTTGATAAGGCCATTTGCCACGAAAGAGTGGCAGGCACTATCGACTTTAATGGAGTAAACGGTTTCTTTCTTGGTGGATTTTTTTATATCCTTGACCTCATTAAAGAAAAAGTTGTTCTTCAATAGCCAGTTGATAGTTTTCAAATCAGGGACAGACAAGAGTCTTTCTAGTTTGTCGCGGTGTTTTTTAATGCTGTTGTAGCGGTCTAGATTGTATTTTTTTAAAGCACTGCTACTATACTGTGATCTCAAATACTTGCTTAGCAGGGGAATGTAATCAGAATGGCTTAAACGGTTCGGATTAACACCCTTAATCTTTGAAAGAACCTTGCGTTTTCGTTGAGAAAAAAAGTTTATTTTCTCATTGAAGAGTTTAATGTTTTCCACTCCGGATATTACCAGCTTGTAGCAATCATTTCTTTTGTCTTGGTATGGAGCAGTAGTTACAATACCAAAATTCAACAAAAGAGTCTTAAGTTGAGAAATAAGTATAGTACTTTTTGAGTGGTATGCTAATTCAATCGAGTTGCCCCCATGGCGCTTGTCTGTTTTGAAAATGACAGAACCGTCACCCTCGAATAAGGCTTGAAGAAAAGATTTTACACTTTTTTTGTCAGATTTCAGGACACTAAATGGTATTTTTTTTCTGTCAGAGCGCACTAAATCAAAGCCTATATTTTCTAAGAATCTAACCGCTTGTTGGTGGTATAAACTTAGCTCTTTACAATTACCCTTGATATTTCTTTCATACAAAGATACTTCTGGGAACTGGTTAGTGATTGCCTTTTTAACTTTGTTATAAAAAGTTATGTCCGAATTGTTAAATAAGATTTGTTTTTGATGGTAGCTCCCCTCTGAAACCAACGCACCCAATAGAAAGGCAAGTTCTGAGTTCATCTCGGTTGGCAGCGAAATATTTTTTCTTTTGTTGCCGAGTTTGGGCCAATACGTTTTTAGATTCAGGTTTGTTTCTGCAAACAACGATTTATTTCTGTTCAATATCAGGTAGTCGCCGATTTTAATGTCTTCAAGTAATTTCCAACCTATGTCCAAGTGTCCCAGCTCATTTAAGCGCCACACCAGCAGTGGATGATTTTTAGTTCCTTTTATGCCGTATCCTTCTTTAGTTTTAAGTTCAATCGTTGAGTGTTTGCCTGAATTAAAAAATCTGACAGCCTTCTTTTTCCTGCCCTGATAGTTTAAAACTTCTAGATTTATTTTCGTATCTTTACCAGTAGACACTTCTTTGATTGGAAGTATTCCCCTATTAGTCAATAGCAGAGTGTCGCCACTAACGCAATATCTCATAGCAGCAGGTGGATCACCGTCTAAAGAACCAAAGTTACCCTGTCCTCTTACTAAAGGGGTGCGCATGGCGAAGTTTTGAGCCATACGAACCATTGAATCATATATGGCTGCGTCACCATGAGGGTGATACTTAGCCATCACCTCACCTATTACATGGGCAGATTTGCGGAATTTAGCATTATGCTTTAATCCAATACTCCACATAGCGTACAGTATGCGTCTGTGGACTGGTTTAAGGCCATCTCGCACGTCTGGCAGTGCACGAGAAACAATAACACTCATAGCATAATCAAGATATGAGGTCTTCATTTCGTCCACTAATTGAATAGGCTCTATTTTTTCAGTAAATTGTTCTTTTTGTACAGCTTTTACAACTTTTTTCTTTGGCATATTTGAGTTTATTTACAATGATACATCTATATCATTAGTTGAAGTTGTTATTTGTTCTGTTGTGGTAACAACAATACTATCAGTAGTGGTGGCAGGAGTGGAAGACGCTATTGCAGAAAACAATAGAGCTAGACCGTTTCTAAGGCTCTCTTTTATACTCTCAGTATTCTCCTCTTCTTCTTGGAATATTTCTTTAAATTCTAGTGTAGATTCTTGTAAAGGATTAAGTGTTGTTTTTGGTTCCTGGTATGCATCTTGTATAAAGGAATACATGTTAAGGCCCCAGATTCCAAATATTGCAGCACTGAATATAATGACCCCCAGCCACAGCCAGGGAAGTTTGCCTGGTTGGTGGTAGTGGCGCTGTATAACCTTCTTGTGAGCAACAGGAGCTGGTTCAGGTTTTTCTTCTGGAACCTTTACCTGCTCTACCATCAGACCTGGTATTTTATCAACTGCCTTTTTTATATCTTCTTTAATTTTCTTGTTTTTTTTCTTCTTGGCAGGTGCCTTAACAGCTTTTTTCTTTTTCACAACTTTCTTCTTGGTTGGTTTCTTTTTAGCCTTTGGTTTTGTTTTTTTGACAGGCATAATTCTATTCTTTTGATAGTACTACCACTTGAGTTTCTTCTTGTGGTAGATTTTTCTTTTTAATGATAAGTTTTTTTTCTGCTTTGCCATTACTTGATCCAAGTTCTTTCAAAAATGCATCAACAGGCTTTGCCTTTGGTTCGTTGTCGGTTTTGAAACACATTGGAATTATCATGCGAGGTTCAATGCTGTTGATTACCTTTACTGCTGTTCCAGCATCATAGCAACCCTCTCCTCCGTATGGGATTAGCAGGATATCTATTCCAGACAATGAAGCCAATTGTTCGTCTGTTGGTGGTTTGTCAGTTCTACCCATATGCCCCACACTTAGCTGCTCACTATCTACCCTTATCATAGTCTGTTCTTCTTTTTCACCTTGTACAGAAGTTACTAATACTCCGCCAGTCTCACATTCACCAGGCCCAACAAGAGTGAATGGATTGCCAGACAGCGTGATTGATCCTTCATTTCCATTAGTATATAGCCCAATATCTGGGGCTAGATTTCTAGGGAAGCTGCCTTGTGAAGGTTTGTATGGATCAATAATAATATTGATATCCTTAGCCAAGGGCTTGGTTTGTATCTTTATGGCTGTATTGCCAAGCCAAGAGATGTGCATAGTTTTTTGATGAAAAATAACGGGTATATTATACATGATTTTACCTAAAAACGCAAGTAGTATAAATTGAGTATTTCTGTAGTTTTTTTGCTATATTTTAGCCAAATTTACCTAGGTATGTTGATATATATAATAGGTGTGTGGACGGGCTTGACAAATATCCCAATATATAATATAATCTACAAGCTTTAACTAACCTGGTTTTCCAGGAACCTGTCTGGTATTCGTCGCCAGAGGGATAATCTTATTCTTAAATTATGAAGAGCGAAATCAAGGAAGAGAGCAGTTTTAGTGCTCTTTTAAAAAACTATTTTGCTAAATTACCCAAAGAGGGTGAGTTAGTAAAAGGAAAGGTCATCTCTGTTGATAATGGAGAAGTTCGTCTTGATATTGACGGCGTGATTACAGGTGTAATTAGAGGTTCAGAGTTATTTAGTGAATCACAAGAGTTTTCTAACATAAAGATAGACGATGAAGTGGAAGCCACTATCCTAGAAAGAGAGAATGAAAATGGTGAGATGGAACTTTCATTTAGAGCAGCCGGCCATCAGTTGGTCTGGTCTCGTATGGCCACTCATGCTAAAGATGGAATAACCATTGTTGCAAAAGTAGTCCAAGCTAACAAGGGTGGGTTAATGGTGAAGGTTGATGCTCTTGTAGGCTTCATGCCTGTTTCTCAGCTAACTCCAGAAAACTATCCCCGTGTTCCTGGTGGAGACAAAAATAAGATCCTGGAACACCTAAAGGGTTTGATAGGCAGGGAACTGCAAGTGAAAGTTTTAGATGCCAATGATAAGGAAGACAAACTTATCGTTTCTGAGAAGGCTGTTTGGGAAGATGAACAAAAAGCAGTACTAGAATCATACAAGGTGGGCAACGTGGTTGATGGTGAGGTAAGTGCTTTGACATCATTCGGAGCTTTCATCAAGTTTGGCGAAGGACTAGAAGGTTTAGTTCACATTTCAGAGATTGTGTGGCAACGTATTGATCACCCCAAAGACATTCTCAAAGTTGGTGACAAGGTAAAGGCCCAGATTATTGATATTAATAGATCTAAAATATACCTTTCAGTCAAACGTCTAGTTGAAGATCCTTGGAAGACTGTGAAAGACAGGTACAAGGTGGGACAGAAGGTTGAAGGTGAAATCCACAAGGTAGAAGACTTTGGCCTCATGGTCAAACTAGATGAAGAGATTCATGGGTTAGCCCATATTTCTGAATTAGCCAAGACTGTTGTTAAAGATTCTGAAGAATTGAAAGAAAAATACAAGGTCGGGCAAAAAGAAGAATTTGAAGTTATTTCTATCGAGCCCTCAGAACATCGTTTAGGGCTACGCATGGTAGTAGAAGGCATGGAACCGCTTAAGGAAAAGGTTGAAGAAAAGGTTGTAGAGGAAGAGGAAAAGGCTAAAGAGCCTAAAGAGGAGCCGGTAAAAGAGGAAAAGGCTGAAGAGCCCGAAGAGGTATCAGAAAAGGCAAAAGAAGAATAAAGGTTAAAAAGAGCGGCAAAAAGCCGCTCTTTTCTTTCCCCTTATTGACAAAATCCTTGTTTTCGACTATAATTAGCCTACAATATTCATTATGAAAAATTTAATTAAGAATTTTGCCATTATATTCTTCACCCTGCTAGCAGTAGCCGGGCTTTTGAGTCTGTCCTCTGTTGGACAAGAGCAGCCAGAAATGGTTGGTATTAGCCAACTAGTGCAGGAGATTAATGATGGGCAGGTGAAAGGTATTGATGTAGAGGGAGATACACTGAAGGTTACACTGTTTGATGAAGAGGCAGTTGGCCAAGAGGTGAAGAAAGAGTATGGACAATCTTTTTCTGAACTAATGAGTAACTACGGAGTGGACACAGTTAATCTGCAAAATATTGATGTGAAAGTTAAGGAAGAATCAGGAGCAGAATATTGGTTTAAATTCCTTCTACCATTTGCACTTCCAGTCTTGCTTGTGATTGCTATTATATTTTTCATGAGTAGGCAGATGCAGGGTATGAACAACAAGGCTATGGGCTTTGGACAAAGCACAGCTAGACAGTCAAAGCCTGATGACAAGAACAAAAAGACTTTTAAAGATGTTGCTGGAGCTAAAGAAGCAAAAGAGGAACTGTTAGAAGTGGTAGATTTTTTGAAAAATCCTAAGAAGTTTACTAGTATGGGTGCAAAAATCCCAAAGGGCTTGCTTTTAATGGGCTCACCTGGCACAGGTAAGACTCTTTTGGCTCAGGCAGTTGCTGGTGAAGCTAATGTCCCCTTTTTCTCAATTAGTGGTTCAGAGTTTGTTGAAATGTTTGTGGGTGTTGGTGCTAGTAGAGTAAGGGACTTGTTTAACAAAGCAAAGAAAGCAGCTCCTGCCATTGTCTTTATTGATGAAATCGACGCAGTGGGTAGAAAACGTGGGGCCGGATTAGGTGGTTCGCATGATGAGAGAGAGCAAACATTGAATCAGATTTTAGTGGAAATGGATGGTTTTGACCCTAATCTAGGGGTGATTGTAGTGGCTGCCACTAATCGTCCTGATGTATTAGACAAAGCCCTACTTCGTCCTGGTAGGTTTGACCGCAGGATTGATATGCCAGATATTGCTGATCGTGAAGAAATCCTTAAAGTACATGCTTCTGGTAAGCCATTATCCAAGGATGTTTCTCTACGCAAGGTTGCTGAGCGTACTCCAGGATTTTCTGGAGCTGATTTAGCTAACCTCCTTAACGAAGCCGCTATCCTAGCTGTGAGGAGAGACAAGAAACAGGTAGAAGAAGGAGAGATTTTAGAGAGTATTGAGAAGGTATTAATGGGTCCAGAAAAGCGTT
>CAYPPF010000031.1:0-11644 GCA_964412535.1 uncultured Gammaproteobacteria bacterium
ATTATAGTACTCGATTTTCATGATCTCACCAAGGAATGAGCTGACCCTCTTCCAATTCCTCAAGATATTTTGTGAAAATATTTTGAGGTAAAAAAACACTAGACTAAAAGTCTAGTGTTTTTGTTAAACAATATATATTATATTTTCATCTTCTCTGCCACTCTTTCAATTGCTTTCACAAAAGCAGCTGTACGCATATCAATATTATACTTTTCCTTTGTCTCCCATATTTCATCAAAAGAATCCACCATAATCTTTTCTAACCTTTGTAATACATCCTCTTCAGTCCAATGCTCGCCTTTTACATTCTGATCCCATTCAAAGTAGCTCACAGTAACACCACCTGCATTAGCAAGAACATCTGGGACAACGACAATACCTTTTTCTTTCAATATCTCATCTGCCTCAGGAGTAGTGGGACCATTGGCCAACTCAACAATAGCCTTTGCCTTTATCTTGTGAGCGTTTTCTTTTGTAATCTGATTTTCTAGCGCAGCAGGAATCAATATATCAACATCTAATTCCAACAAATCTTCATTAGATACAAAACGACAATCACCTTCTTTAGGCATCTCTTCCAAGGAACAGACAGTTCCAAGACAATAGCATCCAAGCATTCCTCCACTATTTTTAATATCCTCTGCTTTGTCAGGATCAATTGAATCTTTGGTGTGCACACCACCCTTGGAATCACTTACCGCAATTACCTTGTATCCAAGCTTATGAAGAATCTTGGCCATATAACTACCTGCATTACCAAAACCTTGGATAGCTACTGTAGTTTCTTCAGGCTTAAGTCCCATCTTCTTTGCTAATTCTCGAGTTACATACACCCCACCTTGGGCAGTAGAATAGCTACGAGCCTCTGATCCACCTTGTTCTAAAGGTTTTCCAGTGATAACACCAGGGTCTTCGTGTCCTACTAACTTTTCATATTCATCTCTCATCCAGCCCATTATTTGAGGAGTAGTATATACATCTGGAGCAGGGACATCCTTGTCCGAACCAATATTACGCCATATACCCCTTATATATCCCCTAGACAATCTTTCTAACTCTCCTTCTGAAAGTTCTTTAGGATTAACTATCACTCCACCTTTGCCTCCACCCATAGGGATATTAACTGCAGCACATTTTATCATCATCCAAAAGGACAAAGCTTTCACTTCATCTAAGTTTACATCCCAATGATATCTAATACCACCCTTGTATGGCCCTAAAACATCATTATATTGTGAACGAAATCCAGTGAACACCCTCACTTCTCCGCTATCCATCTTCACAGGAATAGAAGTTGTTAAAACTCTGTCTGGTTGTTTCAACACTTCATATATACTCTTATCCAACTTCATTATTTCAGCTGCTTTATCCAACTGAGACATTGCATTGGTAAAAGGATTTGACATATTTATACTAGATTAAAATCAAGAGTCCGCTATTTAGCGGACTTTGTTATTTACACATGCTTATCCAGCATTTCTTTTAGTTTGTCTTTTGTCACCCCACCAACCATCTGATCTACCACCTCTCCACCCTTGAAAACTAGGAAGGTAGGAATACTCATTACTTTATACTTACCAGCTGTTACCTGATTCTCATCAACATTGACCTTGCCAACCTTTGCTTTTGTTGCGTCATACTCACCAGCTAATTCTTCCAAAAGAGGACCCATCATTTGACATGGACCACACCAAGGAGCCCAAAAATCTACCAATACAGGTACATTTGAATTAATAACTTCAGCTTCGAAGTTGTCATCACCAAGTTGGAGTTCTGACATATGATAATTATTAATTAATTATTCAAAAATAATTTTTCTTGTTTTAGAATCTTCCCTATACACCTCTAGCACATCATCCTCTTCAATAACAACCTTTCCTTCAAATCGCATACCACACTCTGTACCGCCAGGTACTTCATTCACATCCTGTTGTCCTACTTTACATTGGGTAATATTTCCTTTTCCAAGAATCTCTCCTTTTCTTTTCACTCTCGCGACTGTATCCTTTGCTATCTTGCCCTGTGTTACTCTTCCACCCACTGTCATAGCACCCTTATCAGTACGAAAGATGGCAAGAATCTTCACTCGCCCTAATTCAGTAACAGTCTTCTCCACATCGAGCAACTTTTCTAATTCAGCCATAACCCAGTTAATAATATCGTAAATAATATCATATTGCAAAAATTCAATCTCCTTGTCTCGCATTGTCTCTTCTGCACTAGGAGTGGCCTTTACACCAAAACCAACCATTGTTGCATTTCCTGCCTCTGCTTTGTTAACATCATCTTCAGTAATATTACCAAGTCCTTTCCCTACTATCTTTACCCCCACTTCTTCGTGCTTTAGTTTCTCTAGTGAACCAATAATGGCTTCCAAAGAACCAAGTACATCCGCTTTAATAAGAAGATTAAGAGTCTTTTTACCTTCACCCTCTTCTTCACCCTCTTCCCTGGAAACAATGGTATGCTTTTCAGCGCCAGTCTGCTGTAACCTCTTTTGCTTCACATCTATCTTTGCTGCATTCCCAGCCTGTCCAACATCTAAAATATCCCCCACTTCAGGAGCTACCTTAAATCCGATAATTTGAGTAGGAACAGAAGGTCCTGCTTCTAATAGTTCTTGTCCGTTATAGTCTTTCATAGCTCTGACCTTTCCATATATCTCACCATTCACAGCCAAACTATCACCCTTGTGAAGAGTGCCAGACTGTACTAATACTGTAGCAACTGGTCCCATCCCCTTATCTACATGAGATTCAATCACTGTTCCCACTGCTGGCAAACTAATGTCAGCCTTGATATTCTCTTCATTGATATCAGCCACTAGAAGAAGAACATCTAATAGTTTGTCTATATTCATCTTCTTTTTAGCAGATATCTCCACCATAGGCACATCTCCGCCATACTCTTCACACATAATATTCTTTTGAGACAATTCTGTCTTTACTTTTTGTGGATCAGCCCCTTCCCTATCTATTTTGTTAATTGCTACCACAAAAGGAAGCTTAGCAGCCTTGATAATGTCAATCACTTCTTCAGTCTGTGGCTTTACCCCATCATCAGCTGCCACTATCATAATAGCAATATCAGCTACCTTAGCTCCTCTAGATCTCATGACAGTAAAAGCCTCATGACCTGGAGTGTCTATGAAAGTTATAGGGCGCTCAGTCTTTTTCTTAGGATCTTCCCATACTGTTTGATACGCACCAATATGTTGAGTAATACCACCGGACTCGGTGTCAATTACATTAGCCTCTCGTATTGCATCTAGTAATTTTGTCTTACCATGATCAACATGTCCCATTACAACAACTACAGGAGCACGATTTTGTAAATTTGTACTTGAAGCCAAAGCCTCTTCCAAAGCCTTTTCTTTTTTTTCTTCCTCTTCCTCATCAATCTCTACGCTCTCTTCCTTCTCAGCAGTGAAGCCAAGTTCTTCAGCCATGATAGCGGCGGTATCAAAATCAATATTCTGATTCTGGTTAGCCAAAATTCCATTACGCATCAATTCAGTGATCACTTGAGTTACAGACAATTCTAAACGCCTAGCAAAATCTTTTACAGTAACTAAATCAGGTAAAAGGACTTTCTCTCCGCTTTCTAATCTTTTCTCTTTTTCTTCTTTGTTCTTCTCTTCTTGTTCTTTTATTTTCTCATCCTCTAAATCCTTCCTAATATGCCTCCATCGCTTCATTATCTGAGTTGCAACCTTGTTATCCACCTTTATAGCCTTCTTTCCAATATCAAAACCATACTTGGGTAAAATCTCCAGCATGTCCTTGGTATTGACTCTTAATTTCCGCGCTAGTTCGGTAACATTCATATTAAATTTGTGCTTTTCCATTATATGGGAAAAAGAGAAAAAAGTCAATATAAATAAAAACCACCGGATCACTCTGGTGGTTTTGTATATAATCTACTCTGTAAAATGCTTCCTTTCCAACTCCCCCACTCTCTCATCTACTTCTTCCAACTTCAACGGAGGCTGTTCACCAGACTTCTCTATCAATTCAACCATTGTCTTCAATACATGCTTTAGCCCTGGGATAATATGAGTGTTCCTATCTTCTGCATATGAAAAACGAATATGTCCGCTTCCACCGCTACCAAAGTCACTACCTGCTAAGGCAGCCACCCCCTTCTCTGCTAACAACCACTCGCTCAAATCCTTGTCATTCTTTATCCCCAAATCTTCTTTCACATACTTGAGATTCAATATACCATCAAAGTTGGGGAAGTCATAGAAAGCACCCTCTACTTCATTAGGTACTACATATGGTTCTAACAATCTCAAGCAATCAACAAGGAATTGTCCTTTTTTCTCATACTCTTTGTAGTCTGCTAACAAAGTAGGTTCAATCTCTTCTTTTACTGATTCATACTTGCAACCATCAACTTCTAAGTCACCATATACAGCTCCTGCCACTATCTGATTCACCCTACATACACAACTCCACTTGTTAATGGCAAGCCTGCCAAAAATCTCTATCAACCACTCAGGGGCAATAATGAATCCCAAGCGCCAGCCTGTCATAGCATAGTTCTTGGAATATCCATTAAGGTTGATTGTATAATCAAGCATCCCTGGAATGGAAAGAAAACTAAAATGTTCCCTACCATCAAACACTATCCTGTCATATATGTCATCAAAGATGACAAAGAACTTATATTTCTTTACCAACTCTGCTATCTGCTCCATCTTCTCTTTGCTAATCATCATCCCTGTTGGGTTCTGCGGAGTATTCAAGCAAAGTAGCTTTACACTATCATTCTCTTCTAAAACTTTTTCTAAATCCTCTACCCTGTACTCCAACTTCTTGGTCTCTGGATCTTTGTATGCTTTCCAAGAAATCTGATTCCCATTGGAATAGAATTTAGCCAAGGATTCATATATTGGATATCCTGGATTCTGGAATACCACCTTGTCTCCTGGTTTCAACAAAGTCTGCATGGTGAGCTCAATAGCTGGCTTTCCTCCTGGCTGCAAAATTACGTTCTCCGCCTTTATCTCCACTCCCCTGGTCTCTGACCAGTACTTAGCAATGTTTTCCCTTACCTGAGGATATCCAGCAAATGGAGCATACTTAGTCTGCTTGTCTTGCATCGCCCTTACTCCCATGTCAATGATTGGTTCTGGAGTCTTTGGTCCGGTATCTCCAATATGAAATTTATATACCTGATCAAACTTGCCTGATTTTTCTACTTCCATCACTTTAGCGCCAAAATCAAAGGCTGTTTCAGTACCCAACAACAACAAAGCTGGATTTATTTCCACATTAGGCTCAAGACCTTTGTCTTTGAGGAATTTAGGTATTTCTTGCATATAGTTAACTTATTGCTTTCTTGACCCTCTCTGATATATCATCTGGAGTCAATTTGGCTTCTTCATATACCTCTGCTACTGAGCCGGACTTTAGGTAGTTATCAATTGAAATAGAGCGACTGTCATAGTCTTTTGGAAGAAGGAATGGGTATAGGAAGCCTTTCCATCCAGCATGAAGAGCCACTGTCCTCTCCCTCTCTTCATCAGAAAATATACTATTAGCTTTTTCTGGATTCTCTTTTCTCAATTCTTCAAATAATTCTGGGGAAGTAACAGCAATAATCTTCACATCAAGTCCTTGGCTTTCCAAATTTGGTAATGATTCCAAGGTATTTACCAAAACTTGCATCCCAGAAATAACTAGCACTACCTTCTTTCCTCCATTCTCTTGATAGTTCCTGAAAACATATGCCCCGTTAACAGCCTCTCTCGCAGGAGGGACTCCATCCCCTCTTTTGAACACTGGAGTGTCAGGCCTTGCAACAGACAGTGCGATAGGCTCACCTTTTTCAATAGCATGGAATAACATTTCAATAGTCTCATTAGCATCCATTGGCTTGTATACCTTTATCCCAGGGTATGCATTAAACATACTCATCCAGTACAAACCTTGATGCGTTGGCCCGTCTTCACCTGTTTCTGGCCCATCATGGGCAGCCAGCATGACAAAAAAGCCTTTTGATTTGGGATTTAGGTGGTTACCAATCAAGATCAACCTTACACAATTAGACATCATTGATGTAAACACTCCGTATGAGGAAAATACAGATACTGGTGCAAAACCACCCGGAAGTCTGTCAGCTGTCATCGCTGCTGACATCATTGCCATATTTTGTTCAGCAATACCAAACCTGATTCCCCTTCCAAGAGGATTGGAACGATTAACCAATCCATGCACTTGTTCAGCTTTACTAGTAAGGATAGACTTACTTAGGTCTCCTGTAC
Organism: uncultured Gammaproteobacteria bacterium; assembly: GCA_964412535.1. Lineage (GTDB taxonomy): Bacteria > Patescibacteriota > Patescibacteriia > Magasanikbacterales > UBA922 > CAYPPF01. Next base: position 6,272 of record CAYPPF010000031.1, read on the forward strand.
CAGCCCAGAAAAATGCTGTTTCTTTCATTAGCCATTCAAAAAATGCTTGAGTAGCCTTTCTAGTAGCTAAGTTAGTCCCCTCTTCAAACTTTAGTTCATCTGGCAATTCATCCGGTCGCTTTATTTCCATAGGGTTCGTTAGCGCTCTACCAGACAGAGCTGCTTCCATTTGCTTGACCAACTCTTCTTCTGATTTTATCTTCTTGCCAACTTCTTCTAATCTACTAGATATATAGTTAGCCAACTCATCATCTAGACTTGACAGTACAAAGTCAATATCTTCTTTCACTCCACCCTCTTTCCCAGGAACATCAAATCCAAGAGCTTCCATAATCTCAACATACTCCTCAGAACTAGCTGGAGCACCATGAGAATCAGCTGTGTCTTCATTCTTTCCATAGTACCTGCCCTTTATCGTGTGAGCAATAACTACAGTGGGACTGTTGTTATCAAAAAATTTATTAGCTGCTAAACGATATGCATATATGCATTCAAGCACATTATGACCACTAATCTCAATCACATTCCAACCCAAAGCTATCCAATGATTAATGTACTGACTAGCAACCACTTCATTAATATCACCATCAATACCATAGTGATTGTAGTCCAAACTAACAATCATGTTGTCTGCACCAACTGTATTCAATACATTCCTAGCTTCATATGTCATTCCCTCTTCACTCTCTGCATCACCCATCATAACCCAAACATTGGTATCTAGTCCGCTAGACTTGTGGGAAATGGCCAACCCACCAGCTGCAGGAAAACCATGTCCTGAAGGACCTGTAGCAATATCACTAAGTGGGGTATAGTTTTCAATATGACCTTGAGGACCATCGCTCTTGCGGAAACGTACCAAATCTTCTGGCATAACAGCGGAAATGTTTTTAGGGTCAAACTCTTTCCCACTCTTTCTCAAACTCTCATACAAAAGAGAAAGTCCTCCATACAAACATGGAGAACAATGGCCTGCTGACCATACCACACGGTCCCTTCCAGGATTCTTTGGATTCAGGGCATCAAAAGCCATGCCCCCACCAAGCACCATTCCCAAAAACTGTTCTGTCTTAGAGCTAGAGCCTCCTGGGTGTCCTGAATGAGAGGCTTCCAAAGCACAGAACATTAAACCACGCATAATCTGCGCGGCCTTTTCTAATTTGCCCGTATCAATACCATCCAAGCCAGATAGCTCAAGGTTCTGTAGATTCAAATACTGTCCGCCTTCAATAGGGTACTTAAACCTTTCAGGTTCCACTCGCTTTAGTTTCACAAGATCCTCTTGTTGCAGAATATTGTATGGCATATATTATGTTATATAAAAAATAATAGTGGTAATATTATATATTACCACTAAGAATATTGCAACTATATAAATTAATGTTTTTTTCTCCCCAAAATCACATATCCTTGAGCTTCCACCCACTTCCCCACCACCAACATCTCAACCAACCCATATAATTCACACAAAGCAGTAGAAAATGGATGAATCTTTTTCTTTAGCCAACATAATATTTTGTTAATCAACCGCAGAAAGAAAAACCCTTTCTGTGATTGTAACTTCTCACACATCTCATCTGGGTGTACTAAGAATGTAGCCCAGAAAGCCCCCATCATTCTTCTCACATCAAAACCAGCATCATGTAAAAGCTTTTGCAAGGAAGATTTTGAGTACAAAGAAATATGAAATTCAGAATGAGGATCTGTGTTTAATCCTCTGTCCAACAAATACTTCCGCAACCAGGCATGCTTTCCCAATTCTGATTCGCTAAACATTGCCAACACTCCACCTTTCTTCAGCACCCTGTTTAGTTCAGACAGCCAAAATCCTACATCTTCTACATGTCCCAACACATCAGAGGTGTATACAGCATCAAATGAACTATCTTCAAAAGGAAGAGAATTCCCATCATACAGCAAAACCTCTGCCCATATTGCATTCTTACGTATCTTTTCTTTAGCTAAGTCAATCTGCAAACCAACAACATCAACACCCACCACTTCTGCTTTCTTGCCCAGCATTTTTTTCAAATCAATCACACTTGCTCCAGTACCACACCCAACATCCAACACACGGTATGGTTGAGTAAGGTCCCTCTTTCTTGTCTTTCTTTTTGCATCTCTATATATATATGGATACAAAAAAAATTTCTTTGGATAGAAAAGAAGCTTTAGCCTGTCTTTCCAACTTACCAAATCATTTGCAAACACTGGATCTGTATCCCAAATCTCTACACTTTGTCCCCCCACTCTACCCCATCCTGATTTATTCGTCTTGTTATTCATACAAAACTATTGTACCATATCAAAAGATACTAATACAGAAACATGGAAACAGGTTTCCTGTTAATAGACAAACCAAAAGAATGGACCAGCCACGATGTGGTGGCTTTTTTACGTAAAAAAACAGGAGTGAAGAAAATAGGACATGCTGGCACTCTAGACCCTTTTGCCACTGGCCTGCTAATAGTGGGAGTGGGAAGAGAGGCAACGAAACGATTAGATGAATTCAAATCTCTTGACAAGACATACATTGCCGAGATACAGCTAGGTGCTGTTTCAGATACATATGATTCTGAAGGAGAAATAACAAAAAAAGAATACCCTCCTATAGATGAAGAAGAGATAAAAGAAGTACTTGCTAGCTTTGTTGGCAAACAACTACAAATCCCTCCCATGTATTCAGCAAAGAAAGTAAAAGGAAAAAAGCTATATGAACTAGCCAGAAAAGGAATAGAGATAGAGCGGGAACCTAGTGAAATACAAATACACGAGATCCAACTTTTATCATATAAATATCCTATCCTGAAAATACAGATAAAATGCTCCACTGGGACATACATACGCTCTTTAGCGCACGATATTGGCCAAAAACTAGGATGTGGAGCATATTGTAATGAACTAGAAAGAACTAAAATAGGTGATTTTTCTGTCAAAAACACATCCCCTATAGAAAAGATAGATATTGATAATTATCCACAATTACTAGTAAATACTTAAAAAAACGCCTGGGTTGACAAAAATTATATATTCTGCTATACTGGAAACGAAATTAAATCACTAATTGTGATGAAACGGCTGTATATTTGTAGCGAAACAGACATTGGTGTGAGATAAGGAAGAAAACATGGTTACTCTACTCAAAAATATAACTCTTCTGAAACACAATTTCTCTTCAGGAAAGTCTATAAAGACTAACTCTTCTTTGTCTACGAGAATTATCTCGTAACCATCTTCGTAAACAAGTATATTCCAGCATCACGCAGGAAATTTTTAATATGCAAGATCTAATTACTTTGGCTATTTCAGCCATGGGCATAGGTATTGCCATTGGTATTACAGTGGGATACTTTTTACGTAAAAAACTAGCCCAAGCCCAAGCCAACTCAATAGAGGCCAAGGCTGAAAAAATGATCACAGAGGCTAAAAACAAAGAACAAGCATTGCTGTTAAAGGCAAAAGAAAGAGCCATCAAGATCATTGACGATGGGAAAAAGGAAGAAGAACAAAGAAGGGGCGAACTTCGCAAGATTCAAACACGCTTAGAACAACGTGAATCAATGTTCGATAAGAAGCTACTTGAATTTGAAGACCGTAAAACAAAACTACAAGGAAAAGTAGAAGAAATCCAGGCAATAAAAAAGAAGATTGACACAGTTCATGAAACAGCTCTGGAAAAACTTCAGACTATCTCTGGGTATACTAAGGAAGAGGCTAAAGAAGAACTTTTCCAAGTCATGGAGGAAAAAAGTAAGGAAGACCTGATGGTAAGGATCATGAAGGTGGAAAAGGTCAATAGTGAGAAGTACGACGAAAAAGCGCGAGAGATAGTACTGGATTCTATCCAGCGTTGTGCTACAGACCATTCTGCTGAAACAACCTCATCTGCCATTCCTTTGCCTAGCGAAGAGATGAAGGGTCGTATTATTGGAAAAGACGGCAGGAACATCAAAACAATTGAAAAGCTTACTGGATGTGAACTTATCATTGATGAAACCCCAGAAATGCTCCTGATTTCAAGCTTCTCCCCTATTAGAAGGAGAGTGTGTTACCTAGCATTAGAAAAACTAATCAAAGATGGTAGAATCCAACCAGCTAGAGTTGAATCTTTCATTGACGAAGCTAAAAAAGAATTAGCTATTGATATAAAGAAAGCTGGTGAAGAATCCCTATATAAAATGGGTATTACCGGCATTGACCCCAAACTAGTATCAATCGTAGGAAGATTGAAATATCGTACTAGCTATGGACAGAATATCCTTAACCATTCAATGGAAGTAGCATACCTTTCTGGCCTAATTGCTGCAGAACTAGGAGTAGATGCAGCTAAAGCTAAGAAAGCTGGATTCTTCCATGATATTGGAAAGGCTGTTGACCAGGAAACACAAGGAAGCCATCCTGAAATCGGCTTCACAATCCTAAAGAAATTTGGATTAGATGATGACATCCAAGATGCTGCAATGCATCATCATGATGACAAGCCGGAATTCCTACTCACCCAAATTGTAAAGGCAGCTGACGCTATCTCTGGTGCCAGAGTTGGCGCTAGACGAGATACATATGAACAATATGTTGCTAGACTAGAAGAACTAGAAAATACTGCCAAAAACTTCCCTGGAATTGAAAAGGTATATGCTATCCAAGCTGGACGAGAAGTACGAGTATTTGTACAACCAGAAGAGATAGATGACTACAATGCATACAACCTAGCCAAAGACATTGCCAGAAAGATTGAAAACGAACTACAATACCCTGGTGAAATTAAGGTAAATGTTATCAGAGAAACCAGAGTTATTGAATACGCTAGATAAAAAGAGAAAATACAAACAAAACCCTGATCATTCAGGGTTTTGTATTTGCCTTAAATTAGCCAAAAAAACTCTTGTGGATAACAAATTTGGCTCTATTGACACAATTTCACAATTATGCTAAAATATATGTGTAAATTAAGCTAAATTCATTGCTTTTTTATTACTCTCTAATCGTATATATAGCCCAACAGGCTATATATACAAAGGAAAATACATATGAACAAGGCAGAACTGGCGCAAGCCATTGCCGACAAAGTCGGTGTTTCAAAGAAAGAAGGAGAAGAGATGGTAGCTTCTTTCGTGGAAATCGTTACTTCTACCCTTACAGCAGGTGGACAAGTATCTATTGCTGGCTTTGGCGCTTTCAGCGCTAAACAGCGTGCTGGCAGGATTGGAGTAAATCCACAGAATCCTAAAGAAAAGATTCAGATCCCTCCAGTGATAGTACCTAAGTTCAAAGCTGGAAAAGGACTAAAAGACGCTTTAAAGAGCTAAACAACATACAACAATGACCTCCTCCCCGGGTTCCGGCTAGCGCCTACACCCGGGGTTTCCTTTTCTT
>CAYPPF010000032.1:0-10192 GCA_964412535.1 uncultured Gammaproteobacteria bacterium
TTAGATTAACGCGAGCGTTATTCTTGGCACCAACGATGCGCAAAAGAGTACGGACAGCGCGAGCTGTTTGTCCCTGGCGACCAATGACATAACCGATGTCACTAACATCAACGTCCAGAGTTAACAGTACACCACGCTCGTCGACTTCACGATTGACTTTTACAGCCTCAGGTTTGCCAACGATGCCCTTGATGATGAACTCAAGAAATACTTGATCTTCTTGCATATCAATATTTGAGTTAATACTTTATAAAGTACTATCTTACCAAACTGTCGACAATGCGGAACTAAATCCACCAGTTCTGGATTGCAAGTATTATACCACCAAACAGAACCTCTGTCAATGTGGACAATCTGTATATAAAAGCCGCCCCTTAGGACGGCTCTTGATGTTATTCTTCTTTCTTTTCTTCCTTTTTCTCCTCTACAACCTCTTCTTTCTTCTCTTCTTTAGGCTCTTCAGCCTTTTCCTCTTTTACTGGCTCCTCTTTAGGTTCTGACACTTCTTCTTTCTTCTCTTCAGAAGGCTTTTCTTCTACCGGAGCCTCTTCTTTCTTCTCTTCAACAGACTTTTTTTTCTCTACAACCTCTTCTTTCTTTTCTGTACTCTCTTTTTCTCCCCCATCTTTCTTTGCCTTCCTCTTGTCACTGATGACTACTGACTTTTTCTTTTCTCCCTCAACAACACCTGCTTTAAGAAGAAGATTGTGGACAGTATTAGAAGCTTGAGCTCCAACTGATAACCAATACTTTATCCTCTCTTCTTTTAATTCCAAAGTTTTGTCTTTTGAAAGAGGATCATAGTGCCCTAAAATCTCCAAGCTTCCCGCTTGGGTATCTTTAGTCTTTTCTGACACGACCAGCCTGTATGTTGGCTGCTTCTTTTTGCCAATTCGCTGTAAGCGGATCATTAGCATAATTATCTTGTTATCTCTTATTAAGCTTCGTGACGGTCTAGTAAGAGTGGATAGATTATATACCAGAGTCTGTATTTTGTCAAATATCTCTTGACAAAATCCTGTAAATCTGGCATATTATACCATCCTAGAAATGACCAAATCTTGTTACGAATATAGCTGGGGGCGCATAATCTACAATAGATAATGTACTCCTAGACGTGTTTGTAACGGAGGAACTGATGAAACACGGATTGATCATTTTGATTCTCTTGGTAGTTCAATTGATACACACTCCCGCCTTTGGGCAGGAAACCACAGAGTACCCGACCGAAAAGGGTAAGTTCCTGGTCTGCACTCAACAGGGGAAATTCCCCACAGTAGGAGAGGATGGCTCCTGCGTATTCCAGGAAGACCAAAACGGAAAGACCCTGCAGATCGTCAAGACTCCCAAGGGAAACATCCGGCATGCCACCCCGAGCGGATCTGGACTAGTCAAGAAGATCATTCAGATCAAAAACCATGTATATCTTCTCAGCATGCTGGAGGACGGCTCAATCTACAAATACGACCCCAAGAAAGACGAATTCGTGCTGGAAAAGACAGCCGGGTTCAGAATCGGAGACGTGGAACTCCCTCTCTTGTACATGTACACCCTGCTTCCGGTAGACGACGAAGATGCTTTTGCTGGCCTGCTGTCATGGAACCCTCACCAAGGATGGGTAGTAAACCCATACAATGGAGAAGACGAACGTAGAAAGGCAACCGTCATTGAGTACGACAACACGAAGGGGAGACTGATAATTTCCCACAAGGCTCGGACTCACAACTCATGGGACAGTTCCGGAACCACCCACTTCAATCTCAAAACCCAAGAGTTCGAAACTGGATTTGAGACTGCGGAAACCCTAGAATAGAACATGCCCCGATCTTTTGTACCAACCGCGGTGATTCCCATCGCACTACCTCTAAATGTTTATGCTAATAAATGTTTAGAAGTTAAAAAATCCCTTGAAAGGGATTTTTTATTCCTACAAACTTAACACTACTCATCCATTTTCTCAACATCATCTAACTTCACACTCAACAAATGACTTACTCCACCATTTCCCATTGTCACTCCATACAGAGCATCAGCTGCATGCATGGTAACCCTATTATGAGTGATCATTATAAACTGAGACTGGTGTGATAGCTCATGCAAAATCTTTGCAAATCTTTGAGTGTTTGCCTCATCTAACGCAGCCTCCACCTCATCCAGTACAACAAAAGGAGAGGGGTTTATACATAGAATAGCGCAAATTAAAGCTATAGAAGTAAGGGTTCTTTCTCCGCCTGATAAAGCTTGAATATTCCGTATCTTCTTTCCTGGTGGACAAGCACTGATATCAATACCTAATAAAATTTCTTCTTTCTTTCTTGGTCTCACTTCTTCTTCATCTAATTCATCTTCTAGTTCCTGATCAATCTTCTCACCATATAATTCTATCAAGTCAGCCTTCCCCCCATCAAACAACAAGCTGAAGTATCTAGTAAACTCCTTTTTAATCTCTTGAAAGCCTTTTTTCCTCTTCTTTTTCATCATAGCATCTAACTCCTTAACAAGCTTTTCTAAATCTAAGATTGCTTTTTTAAGATCATTTAACTGACCAACCAAACCATCATGCTTTTCCTTTGTTTCGTGATACTCGGTCACTACTTCTTCATCAATCCCACCAATCAAGCTGAGTTGGTATTTCAACTTTTGTATATTCTCCAAAAGAGACTCTAGCTCGTCTTCTCCTAATAGCTCAAAGCCCTTGGCTTTCACTGAAGACAAAGAGGTATGCATTTCTTGGTATGCTTCATTTTCTAAATTCTCCAATCTAGTCTCAATCTTAGCCAACTCTACCTGGCACTCATTCCGCTCATCAACAATTTTATTCAAACCAGACTGCTCTGACTGCATGACTTCCTGAAGAGTAAAGATGCGCTGCTTCTTTTCTTCCTGTTTCTGATTAAACTCTTCAATCTTTTTATTTGCTTTTTCCAGCTTCTGCTCAAGTTCCTGTATTTCCTTGTCCAAATATTCCTTCTGCTTCCCTATCTCCTGCATCTTGTCTCCAAATTGCTCTGGACTCATGGTAGTGAGAGAATACTCCTGCTTGAACCCAGACAACTCCTGACTAATACTCTGTTTCTGCATCCCTAATGTACTAGCCTTGCTCCCAGCAATATGTGATTGGGATTGAATTTCTCGTAACTTGTCCTGTGCTTGTTCATACTCAAGTTCTTTCTCAATTAGTCTCTTCTGCAATTCTTCCAATTCTAAATGTTGATCCTCATCCTTACCCTGTAATAGATATGGAGAATCCCCATGGGAAAAACTTAGTCTCCTTGATTTCTCTTTTCCTCTGTATCCACCCTTCATGCTACCACTAGTTTCTACAACATCTCCATCCAAAGTAACCATCCTCACTCTCCCCATCCCTATCTCTCTAGCAACATCCAAGTTCTCCACTATCAAAGTATTGCCTAAAACATATGAAAACAAATCAGTAAATTTCTTATCAAACTTTACCAAATCAACTGCCAAACCAACTACTCCAGAACGCCCTGCTAATTCCTGCATATCCTGGGACACCAACCTTGGCCTTACTTTGCCTAATGGGAGAAATGTAGCCACTCCCAATTGCTGATCTCGCAAATACTCAATACAGCCTTGGGCTGTATTATTACCATCTACCACCACTGAAGACAAATGGCCACCCGCAGCAACATCCAAAGCCAAGCAGTAGTCTTCTTCCACTTCACCTAATTGGGCCACTGTCCCAAATATAGTACCAAGACGATGGCGTTCTTCTAATACAGCTTGCACTGCCTTTAATCCAGAATATTGCCAATATGACTGTTCGCTCTTTGATTGAGCTACTTTCTGTTCTAATCCTGCTATTTTAGTACGTAACTCTGCTTTTTCCTTCATTATTTGTTCCACCCCTTGTTTGCCTTTTAAAATCTCCCGACTCACTAAATCCAACAAAGCTTCTGCCTCAGATAATTCACTATCAATCCTAGACTGCTCATTTTCCAACACCTCTATCTTGTTTTCCAGCCAGCCAACATTCTGCTGGCCAACCTTTGAGTATTCGGTTTGCAATCTTCCTTGCAACACCGCACGCTCTCTTTCAAAATTATTCTTCTGGCGCACTAATCTTTGCTGATCTTGTTGGAGGTGTTCAAAAACAGCCTGGCTAGTTTTTTCTTTAGCTAATTCAGCCATCTCTGTTTGCACGCTAGTCAAGCGCCCACTCACCTGGCTGAATTCTTTGTTAATACCAATTAGCTTCTGTTTCAATTCCTGCAACCTATCATTGTTGTGGTGAAAGAGAGATCCATAGTATTGTTCTTGTACTTCTCTTAACTGAACATCTATATCATTCCTCTTTTCCAGCTTCTTTACCTGCCTAGACAGGCTACGCATGCGAGGAGACACTTCACTCAACAACATCTCTGCCTGTTCAATATTTTCTTGCGTCCTATGCATTTTCAGACTTGCTTGATGCCTTTTTATTTGGAATTCCTTTATCCCAACTGCCTCATCAAAAAATTCTTTTCTTTCTTGTGGCGTCTGGAGCAACAAACGATCAATCATTCCCTGGCTGATAACACTATATGAACCTTGTCCAAACTGGGCTTTTGCTAAAAGCAATTGTAGGTCTAATAGTCTGACACTAGAACCATTAATCAAGTACTCACTCTCTCCAGAACGATATAACCTACGAGTAATTACCAACTCCTCATAACCTATACCAGCCCTGTTATCACTATTATCTAAAGTAATGGCCACACTAGCCATTCCCATCTGTCCCTTATGCTCAGAACCAGAGAATATTACGTCAGCACTTTTCTTGCCCCTCAAAGCTTTCAAACTCTGTTCTCCCATTACCCATCGTACAGCATCAGCAATATTACTCTTTCCAGATCCATTAGGACCCACCACTGCAGTAATGCTGTGCCTCCCCTCATAGGAAGGAATAAAATCCAAAACAGCCTTTTTGGCAAAAGACTTAAATCCGTGCATTTCTATGCTTTTTAGGTACATAATTAACAAAAAGTTGTACATATTATACAACTTTTCGAGGAAAAATTAAAGAGGGGGTTGACAGAAAAAGCCAATAAGTATATAATGATATGCTTGATAAAAAGAATGAATATATGCCGCATAGAGCAGCAAAACACATATACAACGCCATACAACAGGCTAATAAGGTACTAATAGTGCCTCATCAAGATCCAGATGGAGATGCTCTAGGATCTGTTTCTGCTATGGCATACTTCCTAGATATAATTAATAAACCATACTCTACATATTGTTCCACTGAAACATCCCCTAAACTATCTTCCCTACCTCACCTAGTTAACCTCTCTCAGAACAGTAAAGTGTGGAAAGATTCTGATCATGACCTAATCCTTGTACTAGATTCTGGTGATCTTGAATATGCTGGAATACAAAAACATGTAGATAGTATGTCGCATGATCCTGTTGTGGTTAACATTGACCATCATCCTACTAATAGCTTTTTTGGACACCACAATCTTGTGATAACCCACGCTTCTTCTACTACTGAAATCTTATACCAATTTTTCAAGTACAATAATATAGGGATCAACAAAAACATGGCTGTATCCCTCCTTATCGGCATCATTACTGATACTGAAAACTTTTCTAACCCAGGAACTACTGAAAATTCCCTTAAAATAGCTAGTGACCTAATTCACAAAGGAGCTAACTTCAATCTAGTAAGAGCCTGGTTTTTAAAAGACAAGCCGGTAAACTCCCTTAAACTATGGGGTACTGCCTTGTCTAGACTAGCCAAACACGAAGACCATGACATTGTATTCACATACATCACTCAAAAAGATCTGACTGATAGCAAAACTAGTGAGTCTGAAACTGATGGCATTGCCAACTTCCTAAACAATATGAATGAAGGCAAGGCCTCATTCCTGCTAAGAGAAATAGCTGGAAATAAAGTAAAAGGAAGCCTCCGCACTACTGGGGATGATATTGATGTGTCAGCCATTGCCCAAGCTATGGGTGGAGGAGGACATAAAAAAGCTTCTGGATTTGTCTATAAAGGAACAATAGACGAAACACTTGGAAAAATTTGGCAAGCATTTGAAAAAACAGCGTAAAGAATGTATAATAACAAACATATGACTAGACCAACATCACAACATTTGATCCCAACAGTAATTGAAAAAACTTCACATGGTGAAAGGGCATATGATATATACTCTAGACTCCTTAAAGACAGGATCATCTTCCTTGGCAGCCCTATTGACGACAATGTGGCCAATACGGTCATTGCCCAAATGCTATTCCTAGAAAATCAGAGTCCAGACAAGGATATAAAGTTATACATAAACTCACCAGGAGGATCAGTAACATCTGGACTAGCAATTTATGATACCATGCAGTATATAAAGCCTGATGTATCTACTATTTGCATTGGTATTGCTGCTAGTATGGCCTCAGTGCTACTTGCTGCTGGAGCCAAGAAAAAGCGCTTTTGCCTACCTAATAGCGAAGTAATGATCCACCAAGTAATGGGCGGTACCCAAGGACAGGCTAGCGATATCAAAATTCATGCTGAAAGGATTTTAAGTATAAAAGACAGGTTAAATCATATCCTTAATGAACACACTGGAAAAGAGTTGTCTACAGTGGAAAAAGACACTGATAGAGACCATTTTATGAGCGCAGAAGAGGCTGTAAAATACGGAATAGCAGACAAAGTGATCAAAAGCTAGATAAAATACAGGTTAATACCAAAAAAAACGGCTAAAAAGCCGTTTTTTCATACAAGAAACACTAAATTTGGCTAAAACAAGGGAAAAATATCATAAATTACCCCATATCCACAACTAGACCTTGACAACCCCCCCCACAGTATGGTATTATATTCAGTTATATCGAACCGTGTCAGATCTAGGGTAAGTGCTTATTTGACAGGTCAAATTAGCATTACTCTGTATCCAGACAAGCATGGGGTGGTGTGTTGTAGGTCAGTACAGGCTCCGGCTCGTCTTTCCCTTCGACACACCCCTTTGGGTACAGCATTTTGGAGAGAGTATCTCCGAAAAAAATTAACAAAAACCCGCCCATAGAGGCGGGTTTTTATTTACCTAAATATTCTAATCTTTATCTAATAAATCTTCTTCATTCAAGCAGTCCTTTTCCAATCCACAGTCATCACTTTCTTCACCCTCCTCTGTTTCTTCTTCTACTCCAACTAAACAAATTCTTGGCAGAGGACGATAGTGGCTTTCATATACTATTTCCTCTTTTGTTCCATCTACAAACTTGCGAGTGTACACAAATGAAGCGTCAGCACCTGTAAAAGCATTCTGGCACTTCTCTTCACCTGGTTCTAATTTTGTAGTCTCCATTATCTTTTCTTCCTCATATGGTATCCATCTATGAACTACTGGACGACTATATGATCCTTCTCTACCATCACTATTACCCCAAATAGTAAAGGCTAATTCTTCTTTTGCCTTATTCATGTATGTCTGGATCAAGATATAGTGGTCTGTATCATTTTTAAACCTAAAATCTGGAGCGGGGTCATATACTGTGGCATCTGTCCCAGGATTTCCATTTACTGGATCATCATAATGGAATACAACTAAAGAATGGTTCCTTCTACTTGTAATCTCCATTGCAGAATTCATTGCCATTCTAAATAATGTAGTACCTATTTGACATAACCCCCCTCCAATCTCTGGCTTTACTTCGTCTCCTTTGATGACAAGCTCTGGAAGGTACCCGCCCTCAAGAGTGAAGGGTCTTGTATATTCCAAAGTAGAAAATTCTTCCCCTGGCTTTATCAACACCCCGTTCAACTTGTTAACTGCGTTCTGTATGTTTTTAATCCTATTACTTGGACTACGAGAGTAGTCTGAAATTCCAATGCCTAAAATTTCTTCAATTCCCAAATCATTTACATCCCCTGTCTTCACACTAGGCTCTACCTTTTCTACTACTAGTTGTACGGACTTGGTTATTCCTTCATCGTGCCAAGTGCGCCCAAGGATAGCTTCATTAATAGCTATTGTAGTTGCTTCAACTTCTAACCCTATCCCTGGCCTAGAACCCTGAAACTCAATTACTTTATCATTCTGTCCTATCTTAAATTTAGCGTTCCTGGCTTGCACGTTAACCACTGATGCAACCTTGACCTCTAAATACGCCCCCACTTCATCTAGTCGCAGGCCAAATCCAAACTCACCATCTTCAGTCTTTTGTACTTCTAGCCATATTTTAATCTGCTCTTGGCTAATCCACCAGTCATATGAAAACCTAGTATGAGGATCTTTGTATGTAAGCTGCAAACCACCATCATCAAATACAGACGGTAATCTTTCCAATATACTTTCAACATTTTCTTCAACAACTCCTGGATCACGATGATATCTCCCAATCTCTACTTCTACCGGCTCTAACACTGACCAAGATCCCAATACATTACTAACAACTTCAGAATAATCAAAAACTATTCCTGGAGAAGAACTAGTAATATCATACTTTAGTGGAGCAATAGATTGAAGGTCTATAGAAGAATCTTTAGGGAGGATCTCATACTCTGCCAAGCTACTTTTCAAAGTAGAAAGTAAACGCTCTTCATCAACCACAACTGTTTGTAAAGAAACAGAATCTGTTTGCAAGCGAGAACGCAACACACCCAAGCCTTGGAACACAAAACTATCTACCCTACCGTAACCGAGCAAATAATCCAATTCACCATCGATATCGATCATGACTAACTCAAGAGAATCATCTTCGTTCACAACCACTGGATACATCACTAATGTATCTTGCTTCTCATTAATCTCATAATCAAACCTTAATCCTTCATTCACCAACTTGTCATTCATGCTTTCTAAAAATCCTCTTAACTCCGCCTTCTCCATCCCCCCTATTGGTAGAGTCCCCACTTTCACACCAGGCAATACCCTGTCTTTATATGAATACCCATATGCAAAGGTAACACCACCTAAAGCCAATAAAACAAGAACTACAACCAATACCACAAACCAAACACGACGCCATAAAAATGGCGTCTTTATCTTCAACCATAGATTGTTCATGTCAATTGACATACTAATCATCAACAATAACGACAGGAATCTTAGTATCCATCTTTTGCTTTGGTACTCTGACAGTAAGGATCCCATTCTTGTACTCTGCCTTTGCTAAATCTGCTTTCACATCCACTGGCAAAACAATAGTACGAGAAAACTTGCCCCAAAAACATTCATGATGAAAGTACTCCACTGCACCATCGCCTATTCTAGGACATGCCCTTTCCCCTCGTATGGTGAATAGGTCATTGTGCAGATATACTTCAATTTTTTCTGTCACTGCCCCAGCCATTGTAGAAACAATTACTACTTCAGTTTCAGTTTGACCAACATCTACTGCAAGCTGACCCTCTTGATGTTCCTCGTGCCAATCTTCTGGCAACACAAAATCAGACTTCTTAGCTTCCACAGAAGCAGGCATATCACTAGATGATTGTAGGATCATCTCAAAAACAGGATCTGGACTAGATTTTTTAGATAAGTTCATATGTGTATATTATAGCAAAAAAACCACTATATAGACAACAACCAAAAGAAATAGCACGATCCTACCACAATTCTACCTACTACTGTTTGTATATAGGCCTGTTTTAATGGTATAATTACTTGTAGGAAAATATCAAAATAGGTACTTATTTTAATTATCTATTCCACAAATACCTCTTGAATGATTGACCAAAAAACAAAAATACATATTATAACCATTCTTGGTTGTTTAGCGCTGTCTGTATCCCTATTCTCGACAGCAAAAGCTGCGACACCAAATATTAACTTTTCAGCAAATACAGATTTGAATCTAACTGGCCTAAGCTCGGATCTATATATTCTACAAGACTCCTACTGTAATTCAGTAACCACAAGTGGGGGCGTCTTATCTGTTGAAATCCCCAACAGCTACACCTTTGGTTTAGGCACAGCCGCAACAACCAGCCTACAGGTAATCCCGTCAGGAGGAACCTTAGCTCTGACGGTCGATAGCTCTGACGTCAGTTCCAGCTATATCAGCCAATGGACGCTTGAAAGCTCGGTGGCCAACTTGGAAGTTGCACACTCGGTAGCAACCAATCAAGCCAATACTTGGTACAAATTAAACTCAAACGGTACGCAAATAAGCTCATATCAATCTAATTCAATTGGACAGTTGACTTTTACTTATAATGGAGGATTTT
>CAYPPF010000032.1:10202-11530 GCA_964412535.1 uncultured Gammaproteobacteria bacterium
CCTCTGTAACATCCATATAACCGGTGTCTGGTGATAATGGAGGATTTTCTTCAAAAGTATTTAGTGTTTCAGTAGACAGTGAAGGGCCTACTAGCTTTGCGCTATCATCTCCAGTAAATAACTATAGTACAGGCAGTGTAAATCAAATAACCTTTAGCTGGGATTTATCTAGTTCTGTAGATGTCAGCAGCTACAGTTTATTCATCAACGGAACCCTCAACCAATCAGTAAACAGTGGCATCAGCCAAGCCACTGCAAGTAGTGGGTGGGTATGTGGAAATAACAATTGGTATGTAAGATCATACGATAGTGCTGGTAACTATACACAGAGCTCCCTACGTTCCTTCGATGTATTCTGCAGTGGTGCATTCTTAGGACCGACTAACTCCCAAACCAGCAAAGACAACAAGGACACTGATCCAGACATTAATCAAGAAGAACCAATCACAAAAAAAACAAAGAATTGCCCTCTTACTCCAAACAAGCCACACAAAGACACCCAAACCTCAGCTGTCTACTATATCACTGACCAGTGTACTAAGCGTCCATTTAGAAATGCAAACATTTTTTTTACATACTTCTCCTCCTTTGACAAGGTTGTAGTATCAGATGAAAACAAACTAACTTCTATTCCTGATGACTCACTTACTTTTATGCCATATGGCCCCAAATACGACCCTAAGTACGGTGCTCTAGTCAAGATTGTTACTGATCCAAAGGTCTACCTATTACTAGGTACAGAGAAATATTGGATAACTTCAGAAGTAGTATTTAATTCTCTTAAATACTCATGGAATTGGATAGAAGATGTGGCAGAAGAACTACTAGACAAATACACTCTAGGATCAGAAATTGATTATACTGATCATCATCCAAACTATACTCTAATCAAGTATGAAGATAATCCAAAGGTATACAGACTAGAACCAGATCCAGCTGACACAGAACTACAAGTAAAGAGGTATATACCAGATGAACCCACATTCGAGTCCCTTAACTTCAGATGGGACAGAATCGTAACAGTAGGTGAAGCTGAGGAATATACTGATGGTGATAATTTAATGCAATAATTAAAGTACTAAAATTAATAACCAAAACAGCCATTATTAGGCTGTTTTTTGTATAGTCTTTATTTTTATTAGCAGTCTTACAGCTTAAACACGTCATCACCTAATGTACTATAGCGCACCTCCCCCTACACAAATCATCTCATTAAAAATGATTACAGAACATACACTGCTCTCCAAGAAAAATTATACGCATTATCCCCAGTATCAGTACAACTAATAGTAAACTGCGTCGTGCCAATTGAACTCGCATATATATCA
>CAYPPF010000033.1:0-11314 GCA_964412535.1 uncultured Gammaproteobacteria bacterium
TTGAAACACCCTGATCAACGAGTTGGGGTGTTTATTGATGTGCAGAATTTATACTATTCTGCAAAGAATCTGTTTGGACAAAAGGTTAATTTTGGCAATATAGTAAAAGAGGCTGTTGCTGACAGGAAATTAATTAGAGCCATTGCCTATGTGGTAAAGACTGAAACTCAGGAAGAGAAGCCATTTTTTGATGCTTTGTATAATTTAGGCATTGAGACTAGGGAAAAAGATCTACAGATATTCAATACTGGCTTCAAAAAAGCTGATTGGGATGTAGGGCTGGCAGTAGATGCCATCCGCCTGGCTCCTAGCCTAGATGCAGTGGTACTAGTATCTGGAGATGGTGATTATCTGCCATTAGTAGAGTATTTGCAAAAAAGTTCTGGAAAGCAAGTGGAAGTACTTGCCTTTGGCGAAACCTCTTCTGGCAAGCTTATCGAAGAGGCTGATAATTTTATTGACCTGAGCAAAAACAAGACAAAGTTTCTAATTACAGACGGAAGGATAAAGCAAGCTGTTCGCCCAAAAACAACTAGGCAGACAACTCGTACTGCCCGTAAATAATTAATAATTTAATTTACTAACCTGAAGTTGGTCTAGAGACTACTAGGTCCAGCCATTAATAATGGAGGATCTACCGCTTCTAGATCATCTTCTACAGGAGACAAAATATGGAAATAAAGAATTGGTCCACAGAATGGGGTGGACGTACACTTACCATTGAAACTGGCAAGTTGGCTTTGCAAGCGCAAGGTTCATGCACAGTACAATATGGTGACAC
The DNA here is from genome assembly GCA_964412535.1 of uncultured Gammaproteobacteria bacterium. Classification (GTDB taxonomy): domain Bacteria; phylum Patescibacteriota; class Patescibacteriia; order Magasanikbacterales; family UBA922; genus CAYPPF01. The sequence continues at coordinate 782 of CAYPPF010000033.1, forward strand.
AGTTATTCTTGCAACTGTTGTAAAAAGCAAGAACGTAAGAGATGGCATAGACTACTTTCCTCTAATGGTTGATTTTGAGGAAAAGCTGTATGCTGCAGGGAAAATTAAGGGCTCTCGCTTCATTAAGCGAGAAGGGCGTCCTAGTGATTGCGCTATTTTGTCAGGAAGGCTGATAGACAGAGCTATTAGACCTCTTTTTGATGAACGAGTGAGAAATGATATGCAGGTGGTATTAACGGTTCTGTCAATTGATGGAGAGAATGATGCTACAATCACTTCTCTAATTGCTGCTAGTTGTGCTTTAGCTATTTCACCAATAGCATGGACAGGTCCTATTGCTGCAGCTAGGATTGGAATGTCTAAGGACGGATCTTTGATCCTTAACGCCGCCACAGAAGAGGCGCGAGAAGGTTCTTTGGACATGGTTGTAGCGGGTACTCCAGAAAAATTAGTTATGGTGGAGGCTGCTTCCAAAGAGGTCCCAGAAGACAAGGCTTTCGAAGCCATGAAATGGGGTTGTGAGCAGTTACAACCAGTGGTTGACTTGATCAAGAAGGTCCAGTCAGAGATTGGCCAGGAAAAAGAGGCTGTGCCAGAATTAGCTGATGATTTGGAAAGTGTTGAAGATGATGTCGAAGAGCAGGTAAGGAAGCTCACCAAGCAATTTGTAGCTGACAATACTGATTCAATAATCTTTGATACTCCCAAAGTAACTAAAGAGGAGAGGAAAGACATGGTTACGAAGATGGAAGAAGAGGTTGTAAAGATGCTCACTGAAAAAGGCATTGATGAGGAGGCTCATGGTGCTGGACTAAAGAATATTAAGTTATATATTTCTGAAGAGGTGACAAAAAGGATCCTTGAAAAAGACCAAAGATTAGATAGTAGGAAATTGACTGAAGTCAGGGAACTATTGTCAGAAGTAGATTCATTGCCTCGTGTACATGGTAGTGGGTTATTCATGCGTGGTGATACCCAAGTGCTATCAATAGTAACTTTGGGTGCTCCTGGTGATGTGCAGACCCTTGATTCAATGGAAGAGGATGGTACCAAAAGGTACATGCATCACTATAATGACGCTCCATTTACATACGGCGATGTGCGCCCTATGAGAGGGCCGGGCAGAAGGGCAATCGGACATGGTGCTTTAGCTGAAAGAGCTTTGGAGCCAGTACTTCCTGCAGAAGAAGATTTTCCATACGCCATTAGAGTGGTATCAGAAATAATGGGATCTAATGGTTCTAGTTCAATGGCTTCTACTTGTGGCTCTAGTTTGTCTCTAATGGCAGCTGGTGTACCAATCAAGAAAGCAGTTGCTGGAATTGCCATGGGCCTTGCTTCAGATGATGAAGGTAATTGGAAGGTGTTGACTGATCTTCAAGATGTAGAAGATGGTCCTGGTGGAATGGATTTCAAGATTGCGGGAACAGCTGACGGAATCACTGCTTTGCAAATGGATACTAAGACTCATGGATTGACTTGGGATATAGTAGAGCAAGCTGTTGACCAGGCCAAGGAAGCTAGGCTAGAGATTCTGGGTAATATGGGTGAAATAATTTCTGAACCAAAGAAGGAACTATCTCCATATGCTCCTAGGATTGAAACTATACGCATTGATCCAGAAAAGATTGGTGATGTAATTGGTCCTGGTGGTAAGACAATCAAGAAGATTACTGAAGAGACCGGTGTCACTATAGATATTGAGCAGGATGGACGAGTGATGATTACTTCAAATGATGGAGAGGCAATGGAAAAGGCTATCAAGATTGTGGAGGAGCTTACCAAGGAAGTTAAAGCTGGTGAAGAGTATGAGGGGACAGTAGTTCGCTTAGAGGATTTCGGAGCTTTTGTGCAAGTTCTCCCCAACAAAGACGGCCTGGTGCATGTAAGTGAGATTAAGTGGGAAAGAGTTGACAAACCTGGTGATGTTTTGAAAATGGGTGATAAGGTGAAAGTAAAAGTGAAAGAGATTGATAATCTAGGGAGAGTTAATCTTTCAATGAAAGCACTATTACCAAAGCCAGAAGGATATGTTGACAGGCCCCCAAGACAGGATAGCAGAGGTGGTAGAAATGACAGACGAGGTGGCGGGGACAACAAGAGAGGGCTCTTCAAGAAAAAGTACTAAACTAAAAAAAGACCGGGTAAGCCCGGTCTTTTTCTTTTACACACCTTTGATGTGCAAAAGAAGGGAAGTGCAGAGCGTGTCGTGCACAAAAGGACAAAATTTAGCAGCGCTGGGCGCAGGACCCGCGGAAGCGGAGCAGGATATCTGTGGGGAAGGTTTCCCCGCGGTCTTCTCGCTTGCGGAGTATGCTATCAGTCACCGGACGACAGGCTCTCCAATCTACAGCGCCGAGCGCATTGTCTAGCCTACCAATGGTAACCTCAAGCACTCCTTGTTTGTGACGGCTCCCGACTGGGGTCATTTCGACCACGCCGATTCCAGGTACTTTCTGTTCAGTTGGGCTCACGTCCCAGATTCCAGGCTCTACTACCAGCCGGGTCGGGGTGGCGAGAGGCTTTGTTACCTCGATTAGTCCATTCGGTGCAATACTGTTGATCGGGCCGACCTGGACAGAGTCAAACAGTTCCGTCAACTCTCTTTTGAATCGAGGGAAGTTTGCTCCCGTTATAACAGGAAATGCGTCTTTCTTCATGGTAGTCCTCCAAGTTTGTGATTTGATTTTATTAAATACTATTTTAGCTATTTTGTCAATATTTATGGCTTACTCTTGCTTTTTCCACTATTTTGTGGTTTAATATTATTTATAGAAATTTCAGCGTTATTTAAATTAATTAGGGGGATTTATGAAACCACTAGGGAGGGTTAAAATTGAGTGGTCAGACAAATTTGCGTATGCCATTGGCTTAGTAGCTTCTGATGGTAATTTGTCCCCAGATGGGAGACATAAAAAGTCATTATAGATTAGAAAAGAGGGCTTTTATGTTAATTTATGGGAAAGAAAGTTCAATAAGACTGTTTAAGTTAATTTATAAAAATAGCGAAAAATATAGGTTAACAAGGAAATATTTACAAGCTAAAAAGTATATGCCGACGTGGCCAAATTGGTAGAGGCGCCTGCCTTAGGAGCAGGTGGGGAAACCCGTGAGAGTTCGAGTCTCTCCGTCGGCACAGAAAACCACTAGCACGAGCTAGTGGTTTAAAGTAGTTCATTGTTTACACAGAGAGGGTTGTCATGGTGAGTTTTGTTATTGAGCTTTTTTCTCGGAAAGTCCCGATCAACACCAGTGATTCAGAAGAGCATATAACTGCTCTGGTGGACTACATTCAAGGCAAACGGGAAGCTGTTGATCCGGACCAAAAACTTCCGGAGATGACAGCCGCCATTCTCACACTTCTCAATCTTGCAGATGATTTCTTCAAAGAGAGGGAAAAGATAAAGAAGTTTAAGGAGGACTTGGACCTAAAGACAAATCATCTCCTGGGAAAAGTGAGTGGTTCAGGTGGAGGTCCATCAATTCACTGACGAACCTTCTGTATACTTTTGCACATTATCCATTCTCAAGGCTTTTCTTAAAGAAAAGCCTGGGGACTCTCCTATTTTCATCTTAGATAAGGTGGCCATAGGTGGTATAGACTTCTTGTTTGCTAATTATTTATGTGCAGTGTATAATATATCATATATACACAGTATGTTTTCGAATAGGAAAAACAATATAAAATTAGTAATAGTTGGATTAATTATTTTCTCACTAAGTCTCTGTTGCGCTGGAGCTTGGCAGGGTACTCTTTTTAGTGGAATGGACATGGATTCTGCCTCAAGTTGTCATGGAGGTGGTGTGGGAAATGCTACTGATACAGGCCATCACAGTATGGTGCTGTCTTCTGGGATTACTTGGCTGCAAAATATTGTGATTGTTTTGTCCTTTAGTTTGTTAGTTAGTTTTTTGCTTCTTTTAGTTAGTGGGAAGTTTGTGGGCTATACTCGGGGAGTAAGAGACAAGTACGGTGGATTCGTGTGCTTTAATTATTTTGTCTTCATTTTCAGACGAGGTCTGTTACATCCAAAAGTGCTTTAATAAAAACCACACTTATTTTATGGTTGAAAAGTTAGTGTGGTTTTTATTATTACTAAATTAATTATGAACAAGAAAAAGACAATTAATATAGGGGGGATGACTTGTGTTTCCTGTGAGGCTATAATTACTGATGAAATGGGGAAGGTTGAAGAAATTGATGAGATCACTGTCTGTCACAAAAAGAAGACAGCAGAGATATCATTTTCAAGCACTGAACCAAACTGGAATAAGGTGGTTGCCAAGATCAAAAAACTTGGTTATGAGGCTTCTTTTGGGAGACTAAAGGAATCGACTCCAAAAGCGACTAAAAAACAATGGTTCTTCTCAATATTAGTAGTATTTGGCTTCTATATAGTATATAGATACCTCAAATGGATTGGTTTATTGAAACTACTGGATGTTGACGCCAGTAATGTAACATATGGGGTGGCTATATTAGTGGGTGTGGTAGCTTCGTTGTCTACTTGTTTGGCAGTGGTTGGAGCTGTGGTGATATCTTTTGCTGCTAAATATGAGTCTAGAGGAAGTTTTTATCAAGCTAATGTAAAGCCTCATCTATTGTTTCATCTGGGTAGGTGGATTACTTTCTTTGTACTAGGTGGACTCTTGGGGCTATTGGGAAGTTGGTTTAACTTGTCAGGTTCGTTCATGGGTTGGTTTACTGTTTTGATTGCAGCTGTACTGGCTTGGATGGGTTTGAACATTCTAGGGGTACTTCCATCTTTGAGTACTGTTGGCATAAGGATGCCTAAAAGAGCAATGAATACTTGGAATAAGTTAAAAGATTCAGAGCATGCACTAGCTCCAATGGTGTTGGGTGGTTTCACATTCTTCCTGCCATGTGGATTTACTCAGAGTATGCAGCTGTTTGCTGTTTCATCTGGTAGTTTTTGGACAGGTGGATTAACCATGCTTCTATTTGCACTGGGTACTGCCCCTGTATTGATCGGGCTTGGTATAACTAGTAGTAAGTTCAGTCATAGTAAAGGTGTTGTGTTAAAGAAAGCTATTGGTTTTATCGTTATTATCTTTGCTTTCTATACCTTGTCTTCTGGTTTGGCATTGGCAGGCCTTTCAGTTAATTTACCTACTGGGGGCAGTTCTGCTGAGGTATCTAGTTCTGTTGATGGCGAACAGGTGGTAAGGATGACAGTCGATTATTCAGGATTTTCTCCTAATGTGTTCAAGATAAAGAAAGGGGTGCCTGTTAAATGGATAATTGACGGTGAACAGGTGTCTGGGTGTACTAATGAGATTATAATACCGAGTTTAGGTGTGAGAAAGAAGATATATCCAGGAGAGAATATAATTAGGTTTACTCCTGATAAGGAGGGAACGATTGGATTTAGCTGCTGGATGGGGATGGTTAGAGGTAAGTTTATTGTCCAAGATGGCGGAGTGAGTATTGCTTTGGTAGGATCTCAAGATGATAGCCTTAACACTACTTGTAGTGGAGGTGGGGAGTGTGGAGGCACATGCGGTACGTCTGGATGTGGTTGTGGCTCTAACTAGTGTATAATATATAATGTATGAAAAAAGTATCACTAAAAATTGCAGGTATGCATTGTGCATCCTGTGCAGTAAATATTGAGAAGAGTATTGTGAAAGAGGAGGGAGTTAATTCTTCGTCGGTTAATTATGCCAATGCTAAAGCAGTGGTAGAATTTGATGAGGATAAAATTGATCAGGATGGTATTGAGAAAGTAATTTCTGAGGCTGGCGACTACACTATTGTCTCTGACGCTCTAGAAGATGGGGAGAGGGTTGATCAGCCAACCAAGAGGGCGTATTATAGGTTTGTATTATCTCTGTTGTTTTCACTGCCACTGTTTTTGTCCATGTTTGTGTCATTTCAAACGGGTCGTGAATTATGGGGGATAGATTGGGGCGTGTGGGCAATGCATGACCTGGCATTCATAGTCGTTTTCTTTATCGGCTGGCAGTTTCATAGAGGTATGTTCTCGCAACTGAAGAGATTCAGGGCTAACATGGATACCCTTATCTCAATAGGAACTCTAGCTGCGTATTTGTATAGCGTATACGCCATGTTTACTGGTCAGCATGTATATTACGAAACAGCGGCAACCATTGTCACTTTGATCTTGCTTGGAAAGTACTTGGAGGAGAAAAGTAAGGGAAAGGCATCAATGGCCATTAAGAAATTATTAGCTCTTGGGGTAAGGCAGGCTAGAGTTGTTCAGGGAACAAGTGAAAAGATGGTAGATATTGATAGTGTAGTGGAAGGCGATGTTGTTTTGGTAAAGGCAGGGGAAAAGATCCCATTAGATGGTGAGATTATAGAGGGAGAGTCTGCCCTAGACGAATCAATGCTTACTGGCGAGAGTATTCCCGTAGAAAAGACGGTTGGAGATTTGGTGTATGGAGCAACAATTAATATGAATGGAGTATTGAGAGTTAGGATTACCAAAACTGGAGAGGAAACAGTACTATCTCAGATCATTAAAATGGTGGAAGACGCACAAGCTTCAAAGGCTCCTATCCAAAGACTGGCAGACAAAGTGTCAGGTGTATTTGTTCCGTCAGTAATTGCTATTGCAATAGTTACTTTTCTTGTTTGGTTTGTAGGACTTAGTTCAGGATTAGAACAGGCATTAATTAATGCTGTTGCGGTTCTTGTAATTGCATGTCCTTGTGCATTGGGACTTGCCACACCCACCGCTATAATGGTTGGTTCGGGAAGAGGGGCAGAGAAAGGGATTCTTATAAAAGAATCACAGAGTTTGGAAATAGCACACAGGGTGGATGCAATAATGTTTGACAAGACTGGTACCCTTACAAAAGGTGAAACAGAGATAACTGATATTAACACGACCAGTCATGATTTAAGTACCAGTGAATTAATGACTCTTGCCTGCTCTTTAGAAAAGAGTAGCGAGCATGCATTGGCTGGAGCGTTTGTTAGATATGCTGAGGAGCAAAAATTAGAATTGAGGCCAGTGGAGGGTGTGAAAGCGATCCAGGGTAAGGGGGTACAAGGTGTTGTGGATGGCGAAACTGTATATCTTGGGAATGTTAAGTTAATTGAAGATTTTAGAGTGGAATTGAATTCTGTTTATTCTGTTGCATATGAGCAATATGCGGTAGAGGGAAAGACTCCTATTTATTTTGTCATGGATAACAAGGTGGTTGGTGTTATTGCAGTGGCTGACGTGATCAGAGAAAGTTCGATTGAAGCGATAAAGAGATTGAGAAGGAGGGGAGTAGATGTATACATGATTAGCGGAGACCACGAGCAAACAGCTAAGGCGATTGGCAAACAATTAGGAATTGACAATATAATTGCCGAAGTTTTGCCTGACCAGAAGTCAGAAAAGGTGCAGGAGCTTCAAAAACAGGGGAAAACCGTTGCATTTGTGGGGGATGGAATAAATGATGCTCCGGCATTAGCTCAAGCCGATCTTGGAATAGCGGTTGGGAGTGGGACTGATGTAGCTATTGAAACAGGAAGTGTTGTTCTTATGAGCGGGGATCCTGTTAAAGCAGTGGAAGCTATTGAGCTTTCTCAGAGAACGTTTAGGACTATTAAGCAAAACCTATTTTTTGCTTTTTTCTACAACACTATTGCCATCCCTTTGGCAGCAATTGGATTGTTAAGCCCAATGATCGCGGCTGCAGCCATGAGTTTTAGCTCTGTGTCGGTTGTAGTAAATAGTTTGAGAATTCGTTTGAAGAAGTAGGGTTGTATAAGTTAAAAAGAGGTGCTTTTTGCACCTCTTTTAGTTATAGTGTACAATGTAGGCCTATGTATAGAAAATCTGTTCCCACAATTCTTTTTACCATACTTGTAGTCATGGTATTTTTGGGCGCAGGATGCAGGAGGGCAGAGATTGCGAATGACGATCCTGTAGAAGAAGTAAAACAAGAGCCAGTACTAGACCTCTTTACTCATGAGATTGGGGATGGCGATACTTTTGCTACCATCTTGGAAGAGACAGGTATTGGCTATGAGGACATGATGAAGATTCTTTCTTGTTCATCTTCTACATATGACTTTACCAGTGTGAGGATTGGTAAAGAGTTGAAAGTATACAAAGATGAAGAAGGTGATTGTGTGAGATTAGAGTACGAGCCTGACAAAGAGAGGATAATAAGAGTAAAGATTGCGGATGGCCAGTATGTGGCTGAAGAGATTCCTATTGAATATGATATTACAACTCATGTTGATGGGAATACAATCAATGAATCATTGTGGCTGGCAGGATTAGACATTGGGTTGGAAGAGGAGTTGATAATAGAGATGGCAGACATTCTTGCTTGGAGTATAGATTTTGCCACTGAAGTAAGGACAGGGGACAGCTTCAAAGTTTTGTATGAAAAAAGAGAAAGAGATGGACAGTATGTTGGCATTGGTAGAGTCCTGGCTGTTAAGTTTATTAATGAAGACAAGAAATACAATGGGTATTTATTTGAAGACAAGGATGGTAAGCCAGCATACTATAGTGAGGATGGGGAGGCTATGGTAAAGCAGTTTTTGAAAGCACCTCTGAGGTATAACAGGATATCTTCTGGATATACATATGCAAGATTTCATCCAGTTACTCAGAGATCAGCTCCACATCGGGCGATTGACTATGCTGCTCCTGTTGGTACTCCAGTAATGGCCGTTGGTGATGGCACTGTAACTTATGCAGGATATAATGGAGGTTATGGAAACTATGTTGACGTTCGTCATAATGAGACATACCAAACTCAGTACGCTCACTTGAGTTCATATGCAAAGGGTATACGATATGGTGCTAGTGTGGTGCAGGGGCAGGTAATAGGGTATGTGGGGTCTACTGGTTGGTCTACTGGCCCCCATCTTCATTACCAGATAAAAAAGTATGGTACTTTGGTAAATCCTTTGGATATTGACCTTCCTCCAGGCGATCCTGTAGAGGAAGGGAAAAAGGCTCAATTTGAGGCTGTAGTAAGTCAGTTTGAGGGCATGTTTTAGTGTTTTTATTCCTCCCCAAGCTATCCACATACATATACTTGACAAACTATGCTGTTTGAGATAAAATGTGGAGGCAACTAAACTCCCTTTTGGGACCACGTCCTAACTAAGTTTGGACCTCTGGGTAGTATAAAACTTAGATAAACATATAATGTTTACATCTAATAAAACATACTCAGATTATCCAAGCACATAGGACACGGCTTTATTTGCCGGACCGCCGCTTGGAAGCGGTCTTTTTTTACCCTTATTACCATTTCACAAGCTGTACATATATATGTATAGAAGTGAGGTTGTAATGGATAGATCATTACAATTGAATATACCAAGAACCATAAAAAAATAGTAAAAGCACAATTTTGTGTTTTCGTAGTACGCAATTAAAGGGCGTACGGTGGATGCCTAGACACTAAGAGACGATGAAGGACGTTGCAGGGTGCGATAAGCCTCGGTTAGGTCCCAAGCAACCTTTGACCCGAGGATTTCCGAATGGGGGAACCCATCTGGTGTAATGACCAGATATCATATACTGAATATATAGGTATATGAAGAAGACCTGGCGAAGTGAAACATCTCAGTAGCCAGAGGAAAAGAAAGAAGCAAAAGCCAAAGATTTTCATTCATGGATCTTATGATCCATGTATTGAAGGTCTCTGGTTCGATTCCGTGAGTAGTGGCGAGCGAAAGCGGAACAGCCCAAACCTATACTGTGTTTGGTTATGGATTTATCTGTCTTCGGACTTATTTTGACGTAACCTTTAAAGGACAGGCCGTTGCAGTATGGGGGTTGTAGGACAAAGACGTTAGTTGCCTGTTTCAACTAGATTTGTACAGTCTTATATAATCGAAGATTCCTGGAAAGGAACACCAAAGAAGGTGATAGTCCTGTAGGTGAAATATATAATTGTATAGATTGTTTTTGTTCCTGAGTACGGCGGGACACGTGAAACCCCGTCGGAATCTGCCGTGACTATGCGGTAAGGCTAAATACTCTTAGTGATCGATAGTGTACCAGTACCGTGAGGGAAAGGTGAAAAGCAACCCGGAGAGGGTGGTGAAATAGTACCTGAAACCGTATGCCTACAATGAGCTGGAGCCCTATATGGGTGACAGTGTTCCTATTGAAGAATGAGCCTACGAGTCTGCTGTTAGTTGCAAGCTTAAGGACCTATGGTCCGAAGGCGTAGGGAAACCGAGTCTTAAAAGGGCGATTAAGTAGCTAGCACAGGACCCGAAACTGAGTGAGCTATCCATGACCAGGCTGAACCCCAACGAAAGTTGGGGGAAGGGCCGAACCCACGCGCCGTGCAACACGCGGGGATGAGTTGTGGATGGAGGTGAAATGCTAATCGAACTCAGTAATAGCTGGTTCTCCTCGAAATAGCTTTAGGGCTAGCTGTTTGTGTTCCCCCTGGGGGTAGAGCACTGGATGAGAGGTGGGTCCTTCGGGATACCCCTCTCAACCAAACTCCGAATACCAGAGATTTATAGTAGGCAAGTTAGACTACGGGGGCTAAGCTCCGTGGTCGAAA
>CAYPPF010000034.1:0-11076 GCA_964412535.1 uncultured Gammaproteobacteria bacterium
TACGGCAATCTCTACCACTGCGAACGTATAGAATAGCCGGCCTTCCTGCCTGCCGTTCCCTTTTTCCCACCTCCCTCCTCTGTATTGCACAGGGGAGAAAGACAAAAAACACCAGTAATGGTGTTTTTTGTTATACTTTCTATCTTATTTACTAAGGAGATACCACTACTATGCCTTCATACTCTATCCATGCATCTTCCCCAACTCCTGGCTCACACTCGCCTGCGTCATCATCATTATAGCAACCTTGATCTTGGCCTTCACAATGTCCAGAACACCAACCCCAATTATCTAGAATCTGCACCCTTGGCTTGAACACGCAAACATAATCTTGGTCTTCTGGTTGTACAAATTCTAATAGGTTGCTCCAACTAACTCCAAAGTTACTACCCACATGAGCTACCTTGTATATGTGTGGCTTACCTTGCACTCCACCTTTTGTATTTGATACCAGACCATTATTATATCCCGCCTTGTCTTCAGCTGTGATAAGGCAAGTGTAGTTAAAGCTGCGCACCACTGGATTGTCTGTACATGCACGATCATTCAGGTTGCCGAACTTAGGACCAATATCGGTTTTACAACTCCCGTTTCCAAAACAATCTGCTTGTGTTTCACAAGTTAACCCCGTACTAACACCGTTTGAAACACACTCTCCCGCATCACCATCATCACTACAAAACGGTTTGTGATTCTTGTAAAAGCCAATTACATCTCCAGAGACTGTGCCTGTACTATCCATTCCATCCTCTCGCCAATCAACCATAATCTTCTTAATAGGCATCTGATCATGATCTGCCATTGCATAGAATCTCGCTATTGCAAACAATGACCCTTTACTGTACAGCCCATCAGCAGCCTCTTTGCCATCAGCCAGATTAATGCTAAATGTATTTTTTTCTCCAATCTCCTTGGTGCAAACCTTGTCCTGGCAATCCTCACTCAGGGCAAAAATTACTGGTGGTTTACCATAGTCTTCTGCCTTGTCACAAAACGCATCATTGCAAGTATTTGTAGGCGCTACCTTTTCACCCCATTGATGTTCCATAACACTATTTATAGTATCAACCTTACTGAAAACCTTAAACGCTTTGACAAACAATTCATGTAGATTAAACTTTTTGTCAATTTGACTACTAATATCCTCTTCACTTTGATAACCAAAATTTAGGTTAGCTTTTTGCCAAAATTCCACTCCCGAAGGACAACTCCCCTTAAACTCTGCTGTATCTGCCGCATCTCCAAATACTTCCCTACAAATCCAAGGATTACCAGCATGTACTACATCACTTCCCGGATCAGGATACACATAGAACCAGGGGTCAATGGAATTAACATACGGCGCTCCAACATGAGATAGACTACTGAACCGTGCAGAGCCAAAAGGGAAAGCATCCATATCCTTTTCTATATAATCTATCGTATTATTAGGAACCTGAACTTCTGAATCAAACCACACCTTGTTCGTCCATGCTTTGTTAGTGCTCTCATGAACAGGGAGAGAATCATCATACACTTGTACTGCTTCTGCACAAAACGGCCTCAAGGTGAATACAACTGCCATTGCATAGCCAAATTCAGTACCATCTAAGCGCATGCAGTTACGTGACCTATACCCATTAAATTTACCACTAACTTCATCGAAAAGTACTTCCACTGCTACAAAATGATCGTCCGCGTCCTGAGTATCATCACAGTTAACATGATCTTCGCGCAAAGGATTAACCAAGTATGAATCAGAGTTGCTATACTCTACAAAACCATTATTTTCACTGCTCCCACCACCATTTATTGGGTCAGCCGTAAACCACTGCAAGAGATACCCTTCACTGTCCCCACCTGAACTCTCATGCTCAGTTTTCATAACCCAATATTTGCAAAATTCACATTTCTGTGCTCCGTGCTTGTACATATCAATTTCATGCTCTGCTGTTGCCGTTCCTTCTTTTGGATAGTCTTTGTCCAAGTAGATTGTCATTGGAAAGCCTAGGGCAGGAGCCTCATCCAAGGTCCCATCATCTACACCCCTCTCACTATACCACAGCGGCACAAAGGAAACCGCATAAATCATATCTTTGTATAGAATCTCCTCAGATAAGTTTGGCTGATGAATCAAAATACCGCTGTCAAAATTATTGATTGCAAAACCTTCAACGTCAGTATTATCTGAAAAACTGGACAAATGCCATGAATTTGAAGATGCTGCATCTGGCCACTCCACATCAGGAAACAGAGGTGCATATGGCTTGTGCCCCTTACCCTGCGTACTCATTACCATTGCATTTAAGATTGCTGACTGCTTTTGCCATAGTGCAAGCTTGAAATCTTTTGAATACGGAGTACTAGACCACAGAGTACCTCCTGGAGCATCCCATATCTGGTAATCCCAGGCTTTATTTTTATTATTATAATCTGGAACAACACCCACATCAACTCTAGCTAAATAGTGATAACCACCACCACCCAAACCATTGTTTGGCTGGATGCCATTTATCAAAGTCCACGTCAAATCTTGTACTCTCCTGAAATTCAATGGATCATCTTCGCCCCATGAACCCCACCCTGTTATTAAATCAGGATCTGAAAAACCTTCTTGAATCACCACCGCGCCTGAATTGTTAATGTTATCAACCCAGTCCTGACAATAATTTTCATTTATTAATCCATCACTCAAGCCTGACAAATCGCACTCTAGAATATTGTCATCATCATAACTCAATCCTGAGAGACCAAGCATCTCAGCACAATACAACTTTCCTGGGTTACCTGGTTCTGAAGGAGGTAGATAGCCAACCTTAGGGTCATTGTAGTACACATCAAATAAATTAGGCACATAATCTAGTGGATACCAAGTCAAACAAGCAAAAGCTTCTGGAGAATTATCAGTCCTGCCATTAACATGTCGACTATAGTCTCTTTCAAGACAGTACCCATTCCAACCAATCCTAGTAAATTTCTTCTGCTGACGTACACATACACCAATTCCTGTTTCATCCCCCTGCTCGTTACAATCATAGTCAGTTATGCAAGCATCACCTTCGTTAACTCCACTTTGACATATTCCGCCTTTTTTCAAATCTTGATTCTTGGAACCCAGCTCATAGTATCTAGTCTCATCTGCTGAACCACGTTCACCGTATTGAATCTCAACATAATTACAGTCACAGTCTTCACCATCTTGGCAAATAGACGCTTGTGCATAGAGAGGGTCAATAGTCAGAGCTTGCCCTTTGTTCCACTCTGATACAATGTTTTCATGTGGGTACGGACTAGACTCTTCTGGATAGCCGCGGCACTCATTAGAAAACAGGTATTTATAGAAAGTATTCTTGGCAACAGTGGCTGAATTTTCAATTTCATCTGGATAAGAGCCATTGGGTGAATTAATACACTGGCCATTGTAACAGACCCCTTCCCAACCACACTTTTCTCCGTTTTTAATACTCCCACCCGCACAATCCGAATTAAACCCATCAGCAACATCCACAACAAACAATTGATCCTCTTCTAGTGAATCTATATCTTCAGCATCTAAATCTAGAAAGTCTAGATTAGCTATTGGAAATTGTTCATACAAAGAGTATCCGGAAAACTCGCGTCCTTTTGGCCAAGACACATCCCTGTTAACATAACTTTCATAACCAAGCCTGTCCTCAGTAAATTCACTGTTATCTGGCTCTTTAATACACTCCATAGCCGAACCTTGTTCACAGGCTTGTAAGGCATAGCAGCCAAAACGCTCAGCACTCTCTGACTGAGTATCTGGGAGAGGCAAAGAACCGCGGCAAGCAAGCCACTCAGCACACTCTCTGTCACGCATAACCTTAAGCAGTCTGTTTGTATTATTGTTCTCCGTAGACACAGGAGTAACTAAGTCAAACTTAGGAGTTTGTAGTTCACTTTTTTTGTAACTGGCAGAAGAATCATACAAAAGATTAGGGTCGTCAGTCTTGTTAAACAGAACACAACCCTGCTTCAAACTTACCTGTCCTTCACATTCGTCCACTCTTTCTAAAAGCCTGTCATCATATATAGCGTAGTAGGGCTGTCCAAGAGGGTGGATACTTGAAGTATCTGCAGGATCAATCAACTCAGTACAGCCGTTTGATTGAGCAGGACAAAGACCTACCAAATTATCATAATTCTCAGATTCATTAGACCAAATATCATATTCACCTCCGGCTAATAGGTAGTCCTCATAACAAGGTACAATTCCAATATCTTGACAGCTATTACCTTCCCCACAATCAGTATTTTGGCGACAAAGCTGAACAGGATCATCTATCTTCACAGCCTCTTCACCTGTCCCTGCATAGCAATACCCCACTTCTTTCTTAAACCAACCAAATTTATTAATTCCTTGGTCACTAACATCTTTTTTGTACTCGCAAAAACTACTACCAGTTAGCTTGGGGTCTTTAAAATAATATATAGCATCATTAGTCTTGAACTCTTCACACCCAACCAAATCATCACGACATAAAATCCCATCCTTTCCAGTGTATAGTTCAGGATTATTCAAAAAGCTTACATCCGAATGATCAAAAGACGTTAGATCATTATTAGGTAATAATTTTATTTCCACTCCCATTGACTGACAGCCAACATCCTTTCCAGTACACCTGTACTCCTCCCTATTGGTAAGGTAGACTGGACTATCTAAAGAAGTATCAGCTGGAATTATCACAGTTGATTTCACAATCGCACTATCTTGCAGCTTGCTTGTACCTGGAAGCACAACTTTTTCTATGAAACATCCAGTAGCACCCGAAGCCACCTTACACTCTCCTAACAATTCACCACCTCCATATAGTTCGCACTTCTTATTCTCATTAACACCTTCACACCATGCATTATATGCTGTCTCCCCCTCTTCTTCGGTATTATATGTATCAATCATTGCCCTGCAACCAATTGCTTCTGGCCTACACAGGCTTTCAAAGCCTACCAAAGGCACAGCTTCTCCAGTACTTTCCTCTTCATATGCCTTACACCCCAAATACTTACCTGGGAAAGCGTCTATAGGAACCTCATCACAGGTTATTGGAACATTAGATATAACTTCAACACCTAGATAATCAACATTCTGTTTCCAAGAATCCTTAATTACAGGATAGTGGTCTTCCATCCATTGAACACGCAGGCTATCGATAAAGTACGTACCCACTGGCTGATTATCCACCTCACTAGCCTCAAACACAAGCTCCACCTCTTCACTACCAAGACCAGTAAATTGAATTGGACCCAAGCTGTATTCTCTCCACTCATTACCAACTGTAATGGCGGCATCAGAATCCATGTCAAGAGCAAAAGTAAAACGCCCGACATCTTCATTGTCCTGTCTAAAGTAGATATCAAATTTTTGTGCGGCTCCTCTGGCCCAGAATACCAATTCATACCATCCACCACTCACTAACTCGCCCTTATCAAACTTGTAATATATTAGGTCATCTTTTACCTGCATTGAATATGAACCAACCTGTATGGCCTCAGCTGCTAGCTGAACCTCTGACTCAGGGAACCAATTCTCTGGCTTGAGGTCATCTCCTAACGGTTCGAAATCAATACTAACAATATTTTCTACATTATTTCCAGCATTACCAATATATTCACGGCATCCATTAGATTGCATTGGACAGCTTTGAGACTCGCTTGTAATGGTCCAATATATACAATGACCATCTTCATAGAAACCACCTGCATAGCATCTCTCACACTTAGAATCCTGGCTAGTCCACAAGCCTTTTTTATTTTCACAAACAATCTTGCTGTTAATATCAGAATCAACAAATAAATGGGATTCGGTCTTTCGCAGAGGATGACAAGATTCTGAAACTGTTACAGTCTTTTTCAATAGTCGGTAGAAAACTTCTCCATCGCTATCATACAACGCCCGACAATCCAAGCTGGCAGTTTCCCCTAACCCAGGAGTACCAACACCATTGATCAAATTGTTGTACTCAACACTATTGCAATCCTCGTACTGTAATTTGAGTACATCTTTTTTATCACTGGCATAAGCTGGAGAGCCAACTGGATACACGTCTTCCACATCTTCGTCAACCAGTCCCAGATCATTCTCAATTAATTCAAGATAATCAAAGTCAGCCTGATCAATAGGCTTTAGTTTGTGTGTTTTCAATACATAGCCTTCGGTTTTAGAGCCTTGCCAAGAATAGTAAACTTCTTCATTGTCTTCAGCAGGCTTTTCACAATATTTCACACTTGTGTAATATTCCAAACCTTCACCACCTTTAGCAACCTCGTCAATATTGGTAAACTCATCGCAGCCAGAGTATGTCCCCAGGCAGGTCTCGGCCTGGCTTGGTATGAAATATTTTGGAAATTCAGAAGGTGCAAACTCTGTAGATTCCTGCTTAAACACATCATAGCCTATACACTCTTCCTCACATCCATTGACTCCTATAATACCTGGGACTGACAAAGCCCCTGAAATAGGTGAAAAATCAAAATTATTCACTGGGGTGTACGAATCACATTCCATCTCTTCTGGCACACAAACTTGAGCATAGTTCTCGCACCTCTCATCAAATTCCATTGTCTTTAACTGGGTACCTGTCTCAGGCCAGTCTACTTCAGGAGTGTCCTTATCCATGTCATAGCATCCTAAATACCCAGGAGCCTTCTTTATTTGAATAAGACTGTCTTTTACGAACTTCCCATCCTCATCCTTAGAAGTTAGATAAAAGTCAGAACAGCCATCCTTATCAGGAGAGCAGTCATAGTTGTTAATCTTGTCATTAAAGTAAAGTGAAGGATTCCTGCCCTCTTTCTTGTGTGCTAACTCATCGTCTTCGCTCATTGCCACAGTCGCCTGCCACTCTCCATCCACTTGCTCTGTGCTATATGCCAAACACCCAATACTTTCAAAACTACACTCTCCAAAATCTAGTGTACGCATTAAGTATGAAACATTCCCTTCCTCAGAACTAAAAGTAGTACAGGTATTGAATTGTGATGGACATCTGTCACCACTTAAGCGCCAAACATTCTTCTCACGATAGCAATAACCAAAAGGTTCCACAATATCACCCCTGCAAACACCAGTACCACTCTCCTCTTCCTTCAAGCAGGTCTTTATGTCAACACATTCTTGAGCACGATTGCCCGTTGTATTGTCTAAAAGATTAGTACTATACACCAATGCTTCGCAGCGAGCCTCAGGAGCCTTTAATATCCAATTAGGATCAATCAGACGGCAGTATGGGTATAATTTTGGATCCTGCTCTATGCCTATAATTTCTCCATTGTTGTTTTTAATATAATCACAATCATCAAACCCACCGACAACGTCTCCTAAAGTCCATCCGTTTTCCGGATTATCTGGATCAGCCATCAGGGCTGCTATTTCAAATCCTAAAGGCAAAATCCTATTCCTTCTCAATTTCTGAATGTTAGAGTAGCAGTATTTGTCTAAACGACAATCAATACTAGTATTGTCAGCCACCCGACGAGGAGACACTAAAATCCTACCAGCCTCCAAAAGACCTTCATTCATAGCCTCTTGAATAGTAATTGGCTCTCCTGTCTTTGCCCTGTTCAAAGCGTCCCTGAACTTTGTATCAATGACACAATTGTTCAATCCTGGCTTGATTGGAGCAGGGGGACACGTAACAAAATCCTCCACTATATGAAACTGACTACGTTGGCCGATCTTGATAGTTAAAAATTCAGAAAACACCTGTCTAGCTTTGTTTCTATTTGACTGGAATCCAGCTGACTCGAAACTCAATGCAGTGTCTCCCTCATCTCCACTCCCGCTACTGTACATCTTGTCCTGCAATGTTTTTATCCCCTGGCTAATAAAAGTATTTAAAAAAGTAGAAACAGCAGACAACACAGCTGCCTTTGCTCCAGAGCCATAAATACCTGCTGTTTGTGATGCATTTAGTTCTGACTGCCCTTTGTTTGTTATAGCAAGAGATTCTTCTTGAACTACTTGCGCTGGTTGCTTTACTTTACCGGAAATTAATTCTTCCGCTGCCTTAAAGCCCTGACCCTCTAGCCTTGATGTATTAGCCCCTGTTTCTGCAGCAGCCTTGTTCCTATCAAGCGCTCCCATTGCCCCCACAGCAATGCCAAAGTCTGTGTTGTTTGTCTTGATTGAATCAGAAAAAGTCTTCATCAGCGCATCATCACTGCTAAACATTTCTCCGTACTTGCCATACTTAGATTTGAAAGATTCAGAACTCCATCCATTCTTCAACGACTGCCAATCACAGTTGGGCTTAGGACCGCCTGTACCATCATACATACTGCGCAAATTGATCTGTAAACTGACTTGTAGATCAAGTTCTGGAAGCTGACAGAGGTTAAGGCCAAACTGCTCACCCAATGACCCTATCCCTTCTGCAAGTGAGTCTCTTCCAACTTGAGCAAAATAATCTCCTGCACTATCTCCAAAAATTTGAGAACCTTGCCCTTTACCACCAGTAGCAAGATACATGGCTGAATCATACGCTATTTTCCTTAGAAAGTACGAGCCAGCATTCAATAAAGCACCAAGAGCCGTACTCAAGAGAAGGGAACCGATTGTCTGCTTCACCTCTTTAGTGGTGCCAGGCACATCAGCTGTTACAGCAACAGGAAGTCCTGTAGCACTAACGGGCTTGACTAAAAACAACAAGCCAAACAACTGCACAAACGCAAAAATACTAATCAATACAATTAGGGAAGTTTTTTTTGTTTTATGAAAATGCCACATAGTACTAATTAGCGGGTGTTTCTTCTACCTCTGATTCAATAGCAGCTGCATCTATACCAGAAAGGCTCATGCCCTCCTCTTTTAATAACTCATCTACCATTGCCATTAATGTATCATCATCTATTTCAGATAATTCAGCCTGACTAATCTCTCCAGTAGTTAGAAATAATTGCCTTACTTGATTAGGATCTTTCAAAATCTCTAACACGTCAGCAGAATTAATATCCTTTTGAGCTGTTTCACCAGAAAGATTCATCAAACCCAGTGTGCCAAAATTTTGTTCCAACAGAGGAGAGATTATGGGTTTTGGTTCTATTGGAGTAACTGCTTCGGAAACCCCGCATGTCTGCCCAAGCGGACATAGAGGATCGGCCCCCTCTTCAATCTCTTCTTTGTCATCAATTCCATCTGAATCAGTGTCTGGAAGATATGGACTAGTTTCGTAAAAGGTCAATTCTTCAAAATCATTTAAGCCATCCCTGTCTGTATCTATGCTTTGTAATCTAGTCTCCTCGTCAGAAAAAAGATTATTTACTTGAGATTCAGTTTTACTGAAGTGAATCACAAATGGACTATATATACTATTCCTCATTTGTAGTGCACCCAAGCTTACAGCCAAGATACCAAAAACTAACAATAAGACAAAACCTGTCTTCTGTTCTTT
The DNA here is from genome assembly GCA_964412535.1 of uncultured Gammaproteobacteria bacterium. GTDB lineage: Bacteria > Patescibacteriota > Patescibacteriia > Magasanikbacterales > UBA922 > CAYPPF01. The sequence goes on from CAYPPF010000034.1 coordinate 9,390, forward strand.
AGAAAGTCCTTGTTTTGGTAAATCTTTACCACTTTCCATGCGGTTGCATGTTTTATTTTACCTGTAAATATTATACCAAAAAAATCACTAAAAAAACAGCCTATATACAAAAAATGGGGATAACACCCCATAGTTACTTCACCTCTATATGCTTTTTAAATTTCTAAACCCCTTGCAATTCCTTCCCACTCCTCTATTCCAAGCTGTTCTGCCCTAATTTTTTCATTACCAACCACTTCTTTCAATACATCCTTGACTAACCCCCTATCCAAACCCAAACCTTCGCTCAAATTCCTCCACAACTGCTTTCTCTTGTTCTTGAATCCAGCTTTCGCCACTTTGAAAAACTTTTCTTCCTCTTTTTTTCTCTTCTCAACCTCTATTTTGATAACAGCTGAATCAACTTTTGGCTGGGGCCAAAAATTTCCTTTAGGTACTTTCACTATTATTTTAGTAGTACCATAGTATTGTACTGACACTGCCAACAAACTCATTTTACCAGGCTTTGCACATATCCTTTCTGCAACCTCTTTCTGCACCATCACCACTATTTGTTCTGGCTTGTTTTTAACAGACAACACTGTACGGAGTAGTGGGGCAGTTATCTGGTATGGCAAATTTGCGATAACCTTGTACGACTTTCCAAACATAACACTATGCTCAGCAAACTTGTTCAAAACATTGCCCCATACAATTTCAATATTCCCATATTCTTCTAGTCTCTCCTCCCAATAACCAGACAATTTCCTCTCTATTTCAAAAGAAATAACTTTTTTAGAGATTGGAGCCAAAGCAAGAGTGAGTACTCCAAAACCAGGACCTATCTCAACCACAACATCAGTTTTATTAATATCAGCTGCTGATATCATCTTTTGAATAGGACTTGGGGAAATCAAAAAATTCTGCCCATAGCGTTTGGACGGAACCAACCCGCTTTCTTGGCAGAGTTCTTTTAAATAACCAGGCTTGTATAGCTCATTCATAATTATGCTGGATTTAGTCCTGCCTCAGAATACCTATTAGCAGCATTCCAAAGCAACCACCCACCGTCTGAATATTTTTCAACTGCATCAATCTGCGCTCGTATCTTTTCTGCATCATATGTTGCCCCTAAATTAAAAGCCTGTATCCATGGCCTGGCCTGAGCTCTTTTATCAACAAAATATGGCATCCCTTTTTCCATACCTGTTTCTACTACCAAACCAGGATGCTCTGCTGGATTTCCAAGCCCTAAATGTCCTGAAGGATAGTGGGATGGATACATCATGGGGCACACGTAATCAACACTATCAACGACATCTTCCAAGCGCTGGCCAATAGACATACCATTATGCCGTTCCATTACAAAACCAAACATATCAACTGAAATCCATGCAGGCTCACTCTTTAGTTTGTTACCCAGATAGCTAAAAAAATTCCCCATCACCTCATTCTTTTGTTCATTAGAAAAATTAAGGGCCACAGCTTTCATATCTCCATCAGAAGGAAACCTAACATAATCAAAATTAATCTCATCAAACCCCAAATGTATTGCTTCTCTAGCAATCTGGATATTATAGTCCCAAACTGCCTGCTTGCTTGGATCAACCCAGCTCAATCCATTGTTATCTTTCCAAACACTCCCGCTAGTATTCCAAATTGCCAAATTTGGCTGTCGTTTTACTCATCACAGTTCAATTGCTCCAAC
>CAYPPF010000035.1:0-11054 GCA_964412535.1 uncultured Gammaproteobacteria bacterium
AGCACAGGCTTAGTTGCACTGTTGGGTGGAGGCTCTGGAAATGATTCTGGTGCGGAGTTTTTAAGGGATTCTTGCATGAATTTATTCCATATTGGGGCTGCCACCTTGCTTCCTCCATATCCGCGCTTCATTGGTGTGTTGTCAGTGTTCCCAGCCCACACACCAGCAACTAGACTTGGGGTATACCCAACTGTCCATGCGTCCACGTATGCGTTTGTCGTGCCTGTTTTAGCTGCCACAGGCCTTCCAGGTAGGGTTAGTATTCCTCCGGCACCAAAAGCATATGATCTTGCCTCGTCGTCACTTAGAACGTTGGAAATTGTAGCAGTAATTTTTTCGTCTAGTACTTTTTCTCCTTTCTTTTTCTTCCACTCAAATAATATGTCGTCGTTAGGGTCTTCAACTTTTAGTATGCTTATGGGTTCGAATCTAGTGCCTTGGTTTGCAAAGATTGCATAAGCACTTACATGATCTATTAGCTTTACCTCTCCCCCACCCAAAACAAGAGATAGTCCGAACTGTCCTTGGCTTAGTGTGGAGTATCCAAGCTTTTCTGCAAACTCAATTCCTTTTTCAGCACCGACTAAATACAGTGTTTTTACTGCTGCTATATTCAAAGAGCCTTGTAGTGCCTGGCGCAGACTTACTGGCCCATGCTCTATGAGGTCGTAGTTAAGGGGTTGGTAATCATCACCTGATACTGCAAAGTTTGTTTTCACATCAAATATTACTGTATCTGGAGTATATCCTTTTTCAAAGGCAGCACTGTATATAATTGGCTTGAAAGATGAGCCTGGCTGTCTTTTGCCCAGAGTGGCCACATTAAACTGACCATCGATTTCATCATCATAAAAGTTTTTAGAACCAACCATTGCTAACACCTGCCCACTAGCTGGGTCAAGTGCGACTAGAGCAGCATTATTGGCTTCAGCCTCAACAAGTTTTTCCTCGTTCTCTTCTATTGCCAGCTCTGCTGCTTGTTGTTTTTCCCAATCCAATGTTGTTATCACCTTCAGCCCACCTGTTTCAACAAGTTGTTCTCCGTACAAGTCAACCAATTGCTTTTTTACATACAACACAAAGTGTGGTGCAGTTATTTCTCCAAGATTTTGTTTTAGCTCTACAGGCTCTGCTTGTGCATTGTCTGCTTCTTCCCTGCTAATGTATCCTTCAACAAACATTCTTTCCAGTACAAAGTCCCTGCGGTTTTTGAGGGCAACAGAGTCGTTTAAGTATCTTGTAGGAGCCTTTGGCAGTCCGGCTAAGGTCGCAGCCTCGGGAAGGCTAAGGTCTGACACATGCTTGCCAAAGTATGCCTGAGAGGCAGACTCTACTCCATAGTTAGTAGATCCGTATGGTATCTCATTAAAGTATATTTTCAAGATTTGTTCTTTTGTATATTTTTGTTCCAAACGGATTGAAAGAATTATTTCTTTTATCTTTCTGCTTATCTTTCTTTCGTTTGTAAGGATTGCGTTTTTAACAAGCTGTTGGGTAAGGGTGGAAGTACCACCAATTCTTTTTCTGCTGAATACTCCATACACTATTGCCCTCACCATGCTTAGTGGGCGTATTCCTTTGTGTTCATAGAATTTAGTGTCTTCAGTAGCAATTACACCGTTAATTAAACATTCTGGAACTTGTTCAAGCTCAACCAAGGTTCTCTTTTCCTGGGAAAATATTTCATATAACAGGTGCTCCCCTGTTCTGTCATATATCTTAGTACTCTGGGCCACTCTTCGATCTGTGAGTTTGTCTGGGTCAGGAAGGTCCTTGCTTGCCCACGCAACCATTATTGTGCTTACTAAAAACAAAAATACCAGACCACTTAGTACAATCCAGCCTAGTCTGCGTTTTAGTTCTTGTTTGGTCTTTTTCTTTAACCTAGGGCTTTTTTTCCACAAAAACAAGAAGAATTTCAGTATATATGAGATGACAAGAAAGGGCAGAATAGCCCATTTCTTCCAATTTTCACTGCTTTTTCCGTGTTTTTTTCTGTGGACACCCTTTCCCTCTTCTCCATATGTGCGAACAGTCCTTTGTCTGGGCTTGTCAGCATAGCCATATGTTCTCCGGTTAGGTCTGTTTTGAGCCATATTTCGCTTATTTTAGCCAAAATTACTAGTTTTAGTTGCTGATATCATTATATCACACTTGACAAAAGCACTAAAGTATAGTATACTATATACATAAAATCAAGAAAGTTCAATGCCCTGGGTAAGTATTCTCAGGGTATTATATTAGGAAAAGAACAGGAGTACGAGACTGTGAATTAGGGAATAGAGAGCGAAAGACTGTCCCTAGTTCGTAATTTCGTACAGAATATGAAAATTGCTGACAAGAAAATTTATCAAAAAATACTAGAAACAACTATCTGTATAGTAGTGATTGTTAGTTTGACCAGCTCTATGCTAACCCCTCAGATTGCTACGGCTGAAACTCAGGAAGTTGCTTCTACTCTACTTGCCCCTATGGCAGAAGAGATTTTTGTCCCCGCAGAATTTCCTACAGCAGGTAATCGTGAGCCTTCTCAGGTAATTTGGGTGACAGTAACAGCATATTCTTCTGATGTAGCACAAACAGACTCTACTCCTTGTATCCCTGCTAATGGGTATGACCTATGTAAGGCATATGCAAAAAATGGAGAAGGAGATAGTATTGCTGCTAACTTTCTCACCTTTGATACCCAAATTTCCCTTCCCGAAGTCTTTGGAAACAAGATATTTGTGGTAAGGGACAGGATGAATAGACGATATGGACATGGTAGGATCGATGTATGGATGCCTACATATGAAGAGGCCAAACAGTTTGGAGTGAAAAGGATTAAAATGAATATTTACTAAATACTCAACATATACATAAAACCCTGGTAAAACCAGGGTTTTTGTATTGAGGTACCGACCGGATTCGAACCGGTGAATAGGGGTTTTGCAGACCCCCGCCTTACCACTTGGCTACGGTACCATTCAAACAAATAGTATCATAATTAGGTATTTTTTTCAAGGTTTTCCCTGTTTATTGAATTATCCACATATTCACAAAATACTTGACCTTGCTATTCTTTTCCTGTATACTAATTATCACTTTGATCCTCAAAGTTGCTGCTCTTTCAAATCAATCCGATGAACCCCATTACAACGAGTCTGTTGGACAGAGTTAGTGGCCCAAGGTCACAAACACTAGAAAGCAAACAGGTGATGGTCGTTAGATCATCAATCAGGCCTCAAACGGAGGAAAATGGTTGCCTGATGTGTGTAACGGTAGTTGTTAGAAAGAATTCAGTAGCTGGAAGAGGTGACTGAGAATCCGTGCACAGAGAGGAGGTGCATATGCGGAGAATACTGCTAATGATGGTGATGCTGCTCCTGATGGCAGGCGTGGCGTTGGCCAGACCTCCCGGTGGCGATGCTACTGAGGACGGTAAAGCCGAAGGCAGAATGGAAGAAGCGACGGCCACAGTGGCGACGCAGTGCGAAGCCCGGGCCGAGACCGAGAGCAAGGTTTCCAAGACCGAGAACGACGAAGACTCGACCAAGATGGTCGCACTGTTCATGAACACCAGAGACGAGGTGGCGAACGGGGCGACGAACGACGACGAAGGCCAGAGAGCACCTCCGAGAACACCGATGAGAGTGGAGGACGAACAGCCCGCGGAAGAGAGCCCGGAACAGGAGGTGTCCTATAATTCCACCGGTGAGTACATTCACACTCCCTGCACCAACAATTCCGACGAGACCGACGGCCAATCATGCCAGGCGAACGGCTCAAAGAAGACTACCGTGAAACCAAGGAACCAAAAGGAGGTGACCACGCAGCTCAAGCTTCCCTTGTCGGCTTCGGATCTGATGATCGTAGACGGCACCGAGAACGTGACGGCAAGAGAAGAGTTGGCCATCCAGATCATGCACCCGGTCGGTGTAAGCATGGCCGCAAATGCGACTACTTCGAGAGAATCCTGCGCGACGACGAGAACCTATGACGGGCAACGAGGTGACACTCTTATCTGTCACTACTTGGGCGAGTCTTCCCAGACAACGGGGGACGCGACAAGCCGGGGACTCGATGTTTCGCCCTGGGTGGTGAATGGGGTGGTGATCAACTGCTGATAACAATGCCGGCCTGGGTCGGCCAAGATAGGCCCCAGCAATAGGTGATCACCTGATCATCCGTTCTTTCAACGTATATGTGGTAGCAATTCTGCTGTCCACAATTCGTTTCTTTGCCTTCTATCCAGAGGGCAATCAGACCATGTTCATTCATTTGAGTGAATATGGTCTGGACTAACACCCCTGTAGGGGTGTTTTTTCTTGCCATGAGTATTTTTTTGTGGTTAGATAGGTATATGAAACAAGGAATGGGGGCACAAATGAAATGGCTGGCTAAGCTTGGAGATTGGATTGATAGCCAGCCAAAATGGTTGGTTGTGGTTTTAGGGGCGCTGTTATGGGTAGCTATTTATGGGCTGCCTAATCGTTTTCAGTTCCACGGGCCGTATGAACTGCCGTTGATATTAGGGGAAGAGAATATTCCTTTTGTGCCAATGGCTACGTGGGTGTATGTTTCTGCCTTTCTTCAGTTGATAGTTGCCACTGTCATTCTACCGAAAGGCCGTTTTGGGAAGGCTGTGGCTGCCTTGGCAGTGATTGCAACAATACATAGTTTTTTCTTCATTGTTTTTCCTACGTGGTTCCCCAGAACGCACGAGACGACCAATTGGTTGTACAACCTACTTCGTTCAGTAGAAGAACCAACCAACTGTCTCCCTAGCCTCCACACCTCCTTTGTCCTTCTTTCTTCTTGGGCTTTGTGGAGAATGAGTAGTAGGAAGGGATTTTGGTTCTTTATCTGGGCTGTTCTGATTATTATCAGTACCCTGCTTACCAAGCAGCATTACATTGTGGATATAATTGCAGGGGCTGCAGTGGCGCTCATTGTTCATAGGAAATATTACGGCGAATGGCCGTTCAAGACCTCGGTGCAGTAGGAAATACTGCGCCTTCATTTTGCCCTTTGAGGGGGCTTTTTTGTTTGGCTTATAAGTGGTACAATACAAGCTGAAAAAGTATGAAAAAAGCAAAGAAAAAATTCGTGATTATTGATGGTAATGCCATTATTCACAGGGCATATCATGCCCTCCCTCCCCTTACAGCAAGGGATGGGACAATGGTAAACGCAGTGTTTGGTTTCACATCCATGCTTCTTAAGGTACTAAACGACGTAAAGCCAGAATACTTGGCTTTGAGCTTTGATGTTGCCGGAGGTACTTTCAGGGATGAGGTATATGAGGACTACAAAGCCACTAGGGTGAAGGCAGATGATGAGCTGTATAATCAGATTCCTTTGGTGCATAAAATGGTGGAAGCTTTTGATATTCCCATATACACAAAAGAAGGATATGAGGCTGATGATGTTATTGGCACACTAGTAAAGAAGATGGAGAAAGAAAAAGGAGGAATTGAGAATATAGTTGTTACTGGTGATATGGATATTTTGCAGTTAGTGGACAAAAAAACAAAAGTGTTTGGTTTGAGAAAAGGGATGAGTGATATTGTGATGTATGGTGAGGGTGAGGTGAAAGAGAAATATGGATTTGGTCCTGAAAGAGTGGTTGATTACAAGGCTTTGCGTGGAGATCCTTCTGACAATATTCCTGGAGTAAAGGGAATCGGAGAGAAGACAGCCAAGCAGTTGATTGGTTCAATTGGTGGAGTAAAAGAAATCTACAAGGACTTGAAAGCAAAAAAATCAAAGATCAGAGAACAGTTCAAGTCAGGGGTGGTTACCAAGTTAGAACAGGGTGAAAAAGATGCCATGATGAGCCAGGAATTAGCAACTATAGTTTGTAATGTACCTGGTGTGAAATTTAAGTTGGAAGATTGTGCTGTCCATGAGTTTGATGTGAAAAAGTTAACAGATTTATTTAGAAAGTTTGAGTTCTATTCTTTGGTTAAACGACTGCCAGGAAACAAGGAGGCTCAAAAGATTGAGAAAAAGACAAACCAGCTTATCAACATAGAGAATGAAAAAGGTGTTGGTAGACTAATTAAACAGATTGACAAGACAAAGGTGTTTGTGTGCAAAGAAGTTTTGAGTGGTAAGGAGGCATTTAGTGATTTTCTTGGATTGGTTTTTGTTGTGGGTGATCAAAGTTATTTTGTAGAACCTAAAATATCTAAAAAATTGGTCAAACAAGTATTCACCAACAAAGAGTACAAGCTAATCGGCCACAATCTCAAACAGCTGGTCAAGGTAGTTAGTCTTCAGGGTGTTGAAGTTCAAAACAAGTTGTTTGATATTATGATTGCTTCGTACCTACTAAATTCTTCTACAAAGGCCCATGATTCAAAGAGTATTGTATTACGTGAATTAGGGGAGGAGTTACCCAGTGGTTCTGACCAGGGTAGTTTGTTTGGTTCTGACCCAGAGTTACTGGCAAGGGAGATGGAACTAATACAACAAGTCCAGAAAAAACAGGAGAAAAAAATGGCTGACTTAGACGATAAAGGTTTATTTGAAAAAGTTGAAATGAATTTAATTCCAGTATTGGCTGAGATGGAACTAAATGGAGTGGCTGTCGATGTTAAGATGCTTAACAAACTATCCAAAGAAGTGGCGCAGGCTATTGATAGGGTGGTAAAAAAGATTTGGAAACAGGCTGGTCAGGAATTTAATGTTGCTTCTTCTGTTCAGTTAAGAGAAATATTGTTTACCAAGCTTGATTTGCCTACTGAGGGTATAAAGAAGGGGAAGACAGGATACTCCACCTCTGCTAGTGAGTTAGAAAAACTACGAGATATACATCCAATCATCTCAATGATTGAGGAGCATAGGGAGCTTGCTAAGCTACAGAACACATATGTTGATGTTCTCCCTAAGTTGGTGGACAAAAAGACTAAAAGAATTCATGCGAATTTTAACCAGGCTGTTACTACCACTGGCCGTTTGTCCAGCTCAGATCCAAATTTACAAAATATTCCAATTCGTAGTGAAATAGGGAAAGAAATACGAAGGGCTTTTATAGCTGAACCAGGACACACACTGGTGGCTGCTGATTATTCACAGATTGAATTGCGCATTGTCGCCTCTTTGGCGAAGGACAAGAAGATGCTGGAGGTTTTCAAGAAAAAGGAAGATATTCACAAAGCTACTGCCGCTATAATTAATGGGGTGCCATTAGACAAAGTGACTAAGGAGATGCGCTATGCTGCCAAAGAAGTTAACTTCGGAGTGTTGTATGGCATGGGCGCGTATGGATTGTCCTGGCGCACAAAGATTACCAAGTGGCAGGCCAAAGAGTTTATTGAAAAATACTTTGAACAGTTTGATGGGGTAAAGAAGTACATTGATCAAACAGTAAAGTTTGCCAAGAAAGAAGGATATGTAGAGACTTTGTTTGGAAGAAGAAGATATGTGCCAGAGCTAAGGTCTTCTAATTTTCAGTTGCGGGCTGCTGGCGAGAGGATGGCAATCAATATGCCAATTCAAGGTACAGCTGCTGATTTGATGAAGATGGCAATGATACAGGTGAGGAATGAGATAAGGAAATTAAAGCCAGCAGAACAAAAACAGATAAGGATGACCTTGCAGGTGCACGATGAAATCGTAGTAGAGGTAAAGAATGGTCTTGAAAAAAAGGTTTCCAATTTAGTAAAGCAGGCCATGGAAAATGTGGTTAAGCTTCGTGTTCCAGTGGAGACCCATGTAAGTATTGGTAAACGATGGGGTGATTTGAAATAGCGCAACTTATTAAGGTGAAAAATCAGGTCTGAACGCAGAAAACCACCCACATGGGTGGTTTTTAGTATAGGTTGACAACTTTTTAGATATGTGATATAATAAAGTTGTCAACCTTATGTCAACCAATATGGATATAAAATCCCTTATTCTAGCCAAAATTAAACAAAACGGTAAGGTGAAATCAGCTGAAATTGTCAAACAGACTGGTTTTTCACGTGCATATGTACATAAAGTTCTAAGAAAGTTGCAAGATCAGGGCAGAATAGTGTCCCTGGGTAGGGCAAACAAGGCCAGATATGTCTTGGCTGACCCTAGAGTATTGGAAAAAGAAAAGAAGGGAATATTGGCTTTTAGTGGAGTTTTTGTTAATAAAGATCTTGTTGAGAATACTGTTTTAAGTAATATAGTGGACGAAACAGGCATATTTTATAACTTACAAGAGAATGTTAGTAAAATAATTAAATATGCTTTTTTAGAAATGGTAAACAACGCGATTGAACATTCCAGGTCTGAAAAGATTAAGGTAAAGATGGAAATAGAGAAAGATGTTATTGGCTTTGTGGTGCAAGACATGGGTATTGGCATATATAACAATCTTATTCAAAAAAAACACCTTAACAGTGAATTAGAGGCCATACAGGAGTTAATGAAAGGAAAGCAGACAACCGACCCAGAGCATCATTCTGGTGAGGGTATATTTTTTACTTCCAAAGTCGGAGATTCCTTCATTATCAAAAGTGGAACAAAGAAGTTGCGTTTTAATAACTTAATTGAAGACGTTTCTTTAGAGTCCTCTTCCCCTCTAGAGGGAACCTTTGTGGAATTTCATATTAATTTAGATTCTGACAGAAAAATGAACGATGTGTTTGAAAAATACACTGATGATGCTTTTGATTTTAGCAAGACAGGTATATTAGTTAGGCTATACAAGCTCGGTAGTGAGCTTATCTCTCGTTCAGAAGCTAGGCGTATTTTAACGGGGTTAGATGAGTTTAAGGAAATAATCCTTGATTTTACAGGGATGGATTCAATAGGGCAGGCTTTTGCTGATGAAGTGTTTAGGGTTTACCATAATGCCAATCCTGATAAGAAAATAATATATACAAACGCCAATGAAGATGTGGAGTTTATGATTAAGAGGGCAAAGTAGTCACAGATTATCAACACTCTACCGGTTGTTATATACATGTTTGTGTATTACAATTCTATTACTACCAATATATGATTATATTTCTTTACGGCTCAGACACTTTCAGGAGCCGGAGACAATTGAAAAAGATGGTTGAGAAATTCAAGTCTGATCGTGATCCAGATGGATTGAATGTATCTGTTTTGGATTGTGAAAAAGAAGAGCCAGGCAAAGTATTGGAGCAACTACTGGCCATTCCTTTTCTAGCTGAAAAGAGAATGGTGGTGTTGGAGAATCTTTTGGTTTCAAAGCAGCCAGAATTACAGCAGGATTTGCTAGATAGGATAGAAGAAAAATCTTTACAAGACACTAATGTGCTTGTATTCTGGGAAGGGACTGACAAGTTTAGATCTAAGCTGGCCAAAAAGTTGTTTGATCGTTTGGACAAAGAAAAGTTTAGTCAGAAATTTGAAGAACTTGTGGGGGTCAAGCTTTCTGCGTGGATTAGTCAGGAAATAAAAGACAGAGAAGCAGATATTAGCCGCCATGCTCTAGAATATTTAGCACAGAATGTGGGTGCTGATATTTGGCGCCTTAGTTCGCTACTTGACCAGCTTGTGTGTTACAAGCCAAAAGGAGAAATCCAGACTAGTGATATACAATTGTTTTTAGGAGAGAGGGCAGATAACAATATATTTAATTTAGTGGATGCTATTGTTGCAGGAGATACTAAAAAAGTTTTCAAAATGATTCAGGAGCAGTATCGTCAGGGCAAGGATGCTCAGTATGTATTTGCTATGATATTGCGTCAATTTAGAATATTATTAGAATTGAGGGACGTATTTGATAGGGAGGATAATGTATCCAGCAATGTCTTAGCCAAGAGATTGGGATTACATCCTTTCGTGGTTAAGAAATCCTTACCTTTTGTGAAGAAGTATTCCTTGGAAAATTTGCAAAAGGTGTATACCCAACTGCTTGATTTAGATATCAAGACAAAAACTGGTCAATCTGACCAGTCTATGTTATTGGATATATTTGTTGGGAGTTTGGCAGTTACTTAGAGCCATAGCATTCTTCAAAAACATCTTCAGCCACCTTAAGTACACTCTCTCTAATATGAGGGGGTATTTTATTTTTGTTACGAGCGGTCACACAACCCATTACTCGGTTTAATCCTTCAAATACTTGTTTGGCAATATTGTCTCTAGTGGGTTCTTGTTCAGACAATCTTTTTATTTCAACTGATTTGTCGCTACCTGATTGAAACGTTCTGGTGTCTTCGTCGAATTTAATGGATTCACCCCATAACTTACCCTCTTCGTCAACATCGTTGATGATGGTAATGGCGTTACGGCCCCTGTCTTGCTTTGAAAAGTACCCAGCAGCATCAGCCTCGTTTATTCTATCTGTAACGAAAGTTGATTCTTCGCTTTCCCCTATTTCTCCAGGCTCCACTGTTCTAGCCCCTACGCTGAATGATGCTCTCTCTTTTATATTATACTTAGTTCCGTCTACTTCAACATATTCAGTGTCACCATCTTTTTTTATTTGATCAAGCTTTACATCTAGAACTTTTTTTTCACTAGTATCAGAGCTGTTTTCTACCACTGTGAGAGAACCTAACTCTCCCAGAATTCTAGCACAGGCTTGCTTCACTTTTTGGTATCTGTCTTCCGTCTCTTCAACAGCTATGCTGTTTAACATGAGGACAAACTCATCTCCGCCATAGCGACAAGACAAGTCGTAGGGACGCAGTCCAGCCCTTAATTTCTCTCCGATCTTTTCCAGTAATGCGTTAGCGGCTTCGTGTCCCATCGAATCGTTTATTCTTTTAAGGTGGTCTAGATCCAAAAATACCATAGCAGACACTTCTTTGCCCTGCTTTTGTTTCTTCATTTCATTTATTTTTAGTTGGGCAAAGGAAGAGAATGTCTTATCATTAAACAGGTTTGTGCGCCCGTCGTAGAGGGCTTCTTTTTGTATACCGAAAAATCTAAGGGCAAGTTCTTTCACCTCCTCTTTTGTTACTTTTATTTGTTCTTGTATCTCATCTTGTAGTGTATATGTGGGTTGGCCATCCTGTACACGATTGTCTCGTAATATGCCCTGGATAGTTCTGGTATACTGATCATCGTAGAAGTTAGATATTAGTATTTGTTCAAAAGGTGTATACTCAGCTAGCTCT
>CAYPPF010000036.1:0-7980 GCA_964412535.1 uncultured Gammaproteobacteria bacterium
CGTAGGGCTGAAGAGGTGAAAAAGGTTGCAGAGACAGAAGAAGAAGATACAGCTGAGAAAGCTGCTGTGGCAATAGGTCATCTTCAAAAATCAATTGAATCTGCTGGGGAATCATTAGAGAATATGGGATCTGAAGATTCTGAGAATGTCGTTGAAGTTACCAAGGAATTGAGTGAAACAACTAGAGAGATTAAAAAGAATCTGGATATTGCAGAGGGACAGACTTCAGATGTTGACGTTTCTGATATAAAGAAGAGGGTGAAAGAAACAAGTTTGAAGGCAGTGGAGGATGTTGTTAAGAAGCAGGCAGAGGGAGTAGAGGGAATAAGTGAGGAGGAAGTAAAAGATTTGGTAACAGTAGAAATTGAGACTGTAATTGAAGATGCTGGTGTAACCAAAGAAGAGGCTGAAAAAGTTGTGCAAGATTTAGAAGATAACAAAGAAGCTACTGGAGAGACTGATTTTTCAGTAATATTTACGTCTACCTCAATTTCAGTTGCTAGTTCTACTCTGTTGACTCCTAGTTCAACAGTTGTGGAGATGCAAGAATTAGTAGATGAGACTAATTTGCAAGCAAGTGAAACAGAGGAAGTCGTAAAGGTTGGCTTGGAAGAAGCCAAGAATTTGCTAGAAGGCGGGCAATTGTTAGAAGCGATGGAAAGAGTAAAAGAGGCAAGCGGGGTTGCGCAAGAGGCAGAGGAGGCTGTTGTGGAAACTAAGAAAGTTGTTGATGAGGCTAAAAAGATTGTAGAAGTGGAAACAGGGGTAGAAAATAATGAAGTTGATATAGTTGTTGAAGGAGTGGAGCAACCAGTTGTTGAAGAAGTTGTTGTGGGGGAATCAGTACTTTAAAGTTTATAATAAACCAAGTCCCTTTTTTCAGTTGAAAAAAGCAGGGGGTTTACTGTATGGCTAGGATCTTTCTGATCAAAGAAAGGTCCAGTGCCATACAGTATAGCTCTAGTTCATACACTAGAGCGTTCTCCAGCTTGTTTGGAGAAAGGGGCATTAAGTCGCGTCTATTTGAAGAATAGATGTGGCAGTCGTGTATCCTTTTGGACGCATGACAAGCATTTAACAAAGGTCGAGGTTCACAGGAGCCGTTATGTGTTCTGTGTAAATCACTTATTTTGTTGATCTCAATTCATTGGGACGCTTCAAAATAAGTCTCAAAGGTTAACTTATGACAGATTTAATTAAATTTGGTAAGAAGTTCTTTACCTTTTCTGTTGTCGCAATGACAATCGTGTGGAGCGTGGGCGTTGCTGCTCTAGTTCCTGCAGTTGCTGTGGCAGTTGATTGTCCAGAGCTTGAAGCTGGTGACCTATTTAAGGTGCCAGATGATTCAGCTGTGTACTTTGTCAACGCAGATATGGAAAGAATGTACTTCTTCAATTCTGAGGTGTACAAGACATGGTTTGAAGGTTGGTCAGGCGTGGTAGAAATTGATCCTTCTTGTACTTCAGCATACCCATCAGGTGGTGGTGTTAGTTATTTACCAGGTTCTTTAATGGTAAAGACTACTATCTCTCCAGATGTATTTGCTATTTTACCTGATGCTGAATTGATGAAGATCGCTGATGAAGCAGCTGCTACAGCTCTTTACGGCGAAGGTTGGGCTGGTTTGGTCCGCGATGTTCCTGCTATCTATTTTGACACCTACACTCAGTTGGAAGGTTCATTAGATGGTACAGAACCTCACAATGGTCAGCTAGTGAGCAAAGACGGTGAAGATACTGTTTACAAAGTAGTAGATGGTATGCTTTATTCTGTTGACGGAGATTTAGCTTCATATGTCTCTGTACGCACTCTAGGTGACGCAGTTGTTGACGCTCTTGAAGTTGCTGAAGGTAACGTTACTTCTGCAAGCTTGGTAGAAGATCCTGGTCAAAAGGAAGCTACTGAAGCTGGAGAAGAGGCTGACGAAGAGGCTGACGAAGAGGAAGAGGTAGTTGTGTCTTCTTTGGGAGTTAGCTTGAGTGCTAATACTCCAGACGCAGGAAAAGTTGTCGTTAATGTTGACGGCGTAGTCTTTTCTAAGTTTGTCTTCAAGGCTGGTGCTGATGCTGATGCAAAAGTCAATTCTCTAAAGATTGGCCGACAAGGCTTAGGTGCTACTTCAGATTTCAGTTCTGTTACTCTATATGATGGTGCTACTAAGCTTGGAAGCACAAAGACTTCATGGCATTCAGATGGTTATATGACTTACAATGTTTCTGGTGGTTGGACTATTCCAGCCGGTGAGTCAAAGGAATTGACCATGGTAGCTAAGTTAGGCAGTGGTAGTACTGGTACTTACAATGCTCTAGGTATCCTAGAAGCAACAGTAAGTAATGGTGCTGCATCAGGCGTACCAGTATATGGTAACGAAATGACTGGTATTTCTGTGACTGTCGGTACAGTTACTATTGATGAAGTTGGTAACAATGCTACTAAGAACATTGGTACAAATGGAGTTACTTTAGCTAGCTTCAAGCTTACTATCAATGGAACAGAAAATTCTAGCTTTGAATCCATTACCTTGAAGAACAAGGCAGCTACTAACAATGGTTCAGATAGAGATTTAGCTAACATGTATCTTTATAAAGGTGCTGAGTTGTTAGCAGGTCCTGTTTCAATGGTAAGCGACAAGATCACATTTGATCTTGATGAGCCATATGAAATCAAGAAGAGCAAGAATGAGACCTTTAAGGTTGTTGGTGACGTTGTAAATGGTAGTGGTAACACAATCGAGTTTTTGTTGGATGATACTACTGATTTGACAGTAGTTGGTGCAACATATAACACTCCATTGTCTGTTACAGCAACCGCTTTTGATGCTGCTGGCGAAGGTTTCATAATTACTATTGCTGGTGCTGAGCTTAACATTGCTTACTCTGGTGAGCAGGTTGAAACAGCTGATGACAGAACTGATGTATCCTTTGGTAAACTTACTTTAGGTGCAGGTTCTACTGATATCAAGATTACTAACTTGGTCTTGACTATTGACGAAACAGCAAACGACGGTGATGTTGTTCTTGATGTAGATGAATTTGAGATGGTAGATGATGCTGATGGTGATGCTTTGTCAGGTGCTATGACAAACGGCGGTGACGGAAATGCTGATGACGAAACTTGGACATTTACTGATGAAATTTATTTGGAAGCTGGAAAGTCCCGCACATTTACTTTGCGTGGTGACATTCCAAATAACTCAACCAGCAGTGACTATTTCCAAGTTAAAATAGGAACTATTAATACCACTGCTGTAACTGCTGAAACAGTACCAGAAGGTGATGCTGTTTCTAACTTCTCAATCGGAAGTTTCACTGGTAAGACAGTAACTGTTAAGAAGCCAACTTTGACTGTTCTAGTTGCTAATCAGCAAGCTGGAAATAATGTTGCTAATGATGAGGATGTAATATTGTACCAAGGTACAATGGAAGCCTCAGCTGGTGATATTACTGTTCAAGTGGCCGATTTTGACCACGATAGTTACTTTGCCACTTCTAACTGGACACAGGTAGGTTTTTACTTGTTAAAGAATGGTGAATACCTGCAACAGCAGTTGATTACTAACTCACAAATGACTTCAGGTACTTTGGCATTTGATGCCATGGACTTTGTTGTTGAAAGTGGTCCAGAAAACAAGGCTACTTTTGTACTCATGGGTACAGTAGCAGGTACTATTGATGCTGGTAATAATGTAGCTCATCTACAACTTGACTACATTGATGCTAAGGATTCAGATAATGATAATCCTACAATCACAGGTGCTGCTGGCTCAGAAGACTTCCTGTCTACTGGTTCAAGCAACCTGACCACTGTACGCCAGACTACTCTAAGAGGTACTGGTATACTGTACTTGCAAATGCGTAACATTGACGCTGGCTTTAATAAGGACAGAGTCATGTTAGCAGGTACTAGTGAGTGGGTTGGTAAGTTAAGAATAAGAGCTCAGTATGAAGATATTAAGCTTGTAGATCTTAAGCTTACTAACAACACAGGAAATGGTCTTCCTGCAGATTCCTTTGGTGACATTTGCCTATATACAGAGCAAGTGGCTAGCCTAGAGAATCAAATCGGTTGTGCTACTATGTCCTCATCAACAGTGTTCTATAATGACATCAACAAGGTTGTCGAAGTAGGAACACATGATTGGTATATCTATGCCAATTCACAGACAATGGACGATGGTGCTTCAGGCACTGCAGACTCACATGATGTATTAGACTTATTCATCAATACCACTACTGGAATGATCGTTGCCTCTGGTGTTGATTCTGCAACAGCATTAGCACTGGGTAACTGGGATGGTACTAATACTGATGAAGCTGACATCTTAGTTGATTACAACGTAGATGACATTTATGCTGATGCTGCTCCTGATCATCAAACCACTACTACAATGAACTACTACATCGCTGGTTCTAAGATCAGCAACGTAGAGTTAGTTGACAGTTACGGTGGTGAGGTAGTTGATACTCTGTTAGCAGGTACTGGTGAGTACACAGCCATGATCTTGGCAATTACTACTGAGGATAATGATAATACTGATTCTAATGGTAATCCTCTACGTGTTGCTATTGATGCTCTACGATTCGATGCAACTCTATTGGCTAGTACTACTCTCTCTGGTATTACTCTAGAGAGAATTGGCGGAACTCAAGGTGCTAAAGCCTTGCGCCTGTCAAGTAACACCGGTTCAAATAGTCTTACATCAGTTAGTGGTACAGCTGGTTTTGCTGTTACCTCTTCTATGGAGACAGTATTCAGCAATGACTCTAAGATTGATGCTGGTGATACAGCGTACTTCGTACTGAAGGCTACTGTAAACGCTCTTACAGCTGCTTCTGAAACCATCAACTGGTTCCAGTTCAGACTAGCTGACGTAAAGGGTAGCTTCGCTGATGCGAATAACAATATCGATTGGAAGGACGGCTATAGTTCTACCAACTACGATTATCTGTTCTTGGATACTACTGTTTTGATCGGTACCAAGATCGCAGAAGCCACCTAACTTTCTAGTGTTTCTACACATTAGAATCTTAGTTGAAAAACTCCCCGGCATTTGCCGGGGGGTTTTGGGACTTGCAAAATTTAGCTAAGTATAGTATAGTTATTCCGTTGAGAAGTATTTTTTAATATATTTTTTTAGCTAAATTATGCAAAAGAAACTAGAATTGTTAATAAAAATACTAATTGGAGTTACTTTTTTCGTACCTCTGGTAGCACTTCCAAACAATTATGTGTTTCCTTTTATCGTTCCTAAAATACTGCTTTTTAGGTCTTTGGCAATAATAATGCTGGGTCTGTATGTTTTGTTATTGGCGAGCAATTGGCAAAAGTATAAGGTTCGTCTAACTCCTATTAATGTTATAGTTGGTTTGTTTTTTGCCTCTTTTACCATTTCTGCTTTTGTTGGAGTGGATTGGTACAAGAGTTTTTGGGATAACCATGAAAGAATGTTGGGTGTATTCACTATTTTTCATTATGTCATGTACTACTATGTAATAACGACATTGGTGAAAGAGTGGAAAGAATGGCGCTGGTTTTTTCGTTTATTCTTGTTTGCAGGTGGAATAATCATGCTTATAGGGGCTTGGCAAATGCATATAGATACAGAGTTTTTATTTAACAAAGGCGCACAGCGTGTTTCAGCTAGTTTAGGAAATGCTATATATTTTAGTGGATATGGTTTGTTTCTTTTAGCTATATCAGTTTTATTGGCTATAAAAGATAGGTTGAACGGGGAGAAGTTTTGGTTTTGGTATTCTGTTGTTGGAGGTTTATTAGGTCTTTGGGGGATATTCTTAGGTGGTACTCGTGGTGTATTACTTGGTTTAATTGCTGGGATAGGAATGTTACTTGTTTGTTATTTGTTTACATTAAAAGATTACAAGAAGGCCAGGTTAACGATTGGCATGGTCATGCTGTTGGGAATTATACTTGTGACTTCTTTGTATATTTTTAGGAAGACAGAATTTGTAAGTGAAATGCCAGCTGTTGGTCGTTTGGTAAATACACAACTCTCCAAAGATAATACTCGTATTATGGCGTGGGGGGTTGCGATTGATATGTGGAAAGATTATCCTGTTTTTGGATGGGGGCCTAATAACTTCTATTTTGGGTTTAATCAGCACTACAGGCCTGAATTTTTGTCTCATGGTTGGAAGGAGACATGGTTTGATAATGCTCATAACATTGTAATGAATACTTTAGCAGTACAGGGTGCGACAGGTTTGTTAGTTTATTTTTCTTTGTTTGGTATCACAATATCTTCTTTGTGGAGAGGATACAGGAGAGATTTTGTTGGTAAGCATATAATGGGTGTTTCCATTGCGTTTTTGACAGCCCATTTAGTACAGAGTGTGTTTGTGTTTGAAAATCCAACTTCGTATTTATTTTTCTTTTTCTTTTTGGCCTTTGTAAATAGTCAGACCTTTGTGACTCCGATTGCTGGTAGTGATCCAGAAAAGAAGAAGCATCGTAATAATGTTTCTATAGGTTTAGCAGTGGTAATAGGGTTGGTAGTTTTACTGCTTGTAAATTCTACAAATGTAGCACCTGGTAGAGCTAACAAAAAGACCCTGGAGTCAATTAAATTTGCTTATAGCAATAATTTTTCAAAGTCGCTTTCATTGTATAATGAGGCAATGACATTTGACTCTCCTCATTCTGATGACATTCGTTTAGATATGGCAAGAGTGTTGGAACAAAAGATTTTTCAGTCTGTGCAGCAGAAAAAGAGTATGTCAGAGGATTTTAATGATTTGTTCAGGAAGGTGTATGACGATTTACAAATTAATTATGATCTTCATCCTTTGGATATCAGGACGCATATTCTTGATTCACAACTTCTCCAGTACAAGGAGGTTGCATTTGGTGAGGCGGGTTCTCTTGAGAGGTCTAAGATTGTACTAGAGACAGCTCTAGCGCATTCCCCCAAAAGACAGCACTTAGAATATTTGCTTTCTACTGTCTATGCCAGGCTTGGACAATTTGATTCAGCTGTCAAGATTTTAGAGGAAAGCGTGAATAATAATCTTAAAATAAATGATGGATGGTGGCGCATGATCGTTATATTAGTTAGTACGGGGAATATGGAAGCAGCAGAGCAGGTTGCAGAGAAGGCTGTAGAGAGTGGTGTCAAATTTAATGGAGTGGTGAATAATACTGTTGATGAAATTTTAGCCAAGGCCGCTCTACCTGGTAATACGCTATAGTTAACATGCTGTGCAGATATAGATTGTTAAAATACTAGTGCTTATTTATGAAGACACTAATAGACGCAACAAATATAAGCAACAAGATTACTGGCGCAGGGGTATGTACATATAAGGTGTTGGCAGAAATTGCCAGAAGGGGAGAGACTGGAAAATATGATGTGCTAGTAAAGGAAGATCTTAACAAAAAAAATAGGATTTTTGATTTACCTTTTAATTTTGTTTGTTTAGACATTCCTACTATTGGACCTAAAAGAGATATAAAATTATCTTTGTTTTTATTTTTAAAGAGAAAGAAGTATGAGACCCTTCTTTCTTTCATGCCTTATTTGCCATTCTTTTTTTCTTTGAAAGATTCGGTTGTAGTGGTGCATGATTTGGGCTATCTAAACTATCCGCAGTTTTTTGAGCGTAATAATTTCTTTTGGTATTATTGTTTAATAGTCAAGCGTTCACTATTAAAATCTAGACGCGTGTTGACTGTATCTGAAAGTACTAAAAAAGACGCGGTTGAAAAGTTTGGTTTAAGTGCTGATAAAATAGTTGTGATTGGCTTGGGGCCGAATATAGATTTTGATGGAAAAGAAAGGGTAAATCGCGGAAAAGATCCTTATTTTTTGTTTGTGGGCGAGTTTAGGCCTCATAAGAATCTTAAGAATTTGATTAAGGCTTTCGGATTGTTTAAGGAACAGGACTCTGTCGGCTTCAAATTATTGTTAGTGGGTAGTGATTATCATGGACATAAGTCAGAATTGATTGAGGAGATTGCTAAATT
>CAYPPF010000036.1:7990-11011 GCA_964412535.1 uncultured Gammaproteobacteria bacterium
GGGTCTTGAGAAAGAGGTTATCATTCAAACTGGGGTAAGTGATTCTGATTTGAAAGAAATATATCGTGATAGTTACGCTTTTATTTTACCTTCTTTTTATGAAGGTTTTGGTATTCCAGTTCTGGAAGCTATGAATACAGGAGTCCCGGTTTTAGTTTCAGATGTGTATTCTTTGCCAGAGGTTGCCAAGGACGCGGGTTTATATTTTGATCCAAATAATCCTAGTCAGATGAAGGATCAGATGTTACTAGTTGGTGATGAGAATTTGAGAGAAAAGATGATAACAAAAGGGAAAGAAGTAGCGTCTTCCTTTTCTTGGTCAGAGACAACTAGGAAAGTTTTAGACACACTTTAATTGTATGAGCAAGAATAATATTTTAGTGTTTGATAAATATATAGGATATAACGTTGGAGGTGCTCAACGTTCTTTGGCAATGTTGTTAGAGAATTTGAATGGTAATTTTAAGTATTTAGGTGGCGATGTAAAGAAGTTTGCTTCTACAGATCTGCAGGAGGTTGTTGATTTCAACGTTGAACGCTTTAAGATGATAAGTTTTCGTAGGTTGCCATATTTAGAATATTGGCTGAATAGGGGGAGGGTTAGAAAGCAGTTAAGTGAGAGAACGGAAGATATTTTAATGACTCAAGGACTAGAGGGCGCTGCTGCAGTTGGAAGCTTCAAGGGTCGTTCTGTATATTTTGTACGGGATGAATATTATTTGAATAAAATACCTATTTATCAAACAGGGATAAAAAAATTGCTTAAGTACATATATATTCTTATTCAACTGCCCTTTATTCTGGTACTTTTTAGGGATAATAAGAAGGCAATGGAAAGGGCTGGTTTGGTTGTTGCCAATTCTTTGTTTATGAAGTCTGCTGTTTTGAAGAAGTTCGGTCGTGAGTGTGAATTGGTTTATTCAATGAGGGATATAGAAAGTTTGTTTAGTTTGGAAATACCTCCAAGAGAAGAAAGGGAGTTTATTACTCTGGTTGGATCTGAATTAATGAAGGGCATTGATATAGTAAGGGAAATAGCGGCAAGCATGCCTGAAAAGAAGTTCATGATTGTAGGAAGAAGTTTTTCAGACAAGGTTACTAAAGGAAATATTGTGTATGCACCATGGGAAAAGGATGCTACTGAAATTTACAAGAAAACTCACATATTGTTGGTACCTTCTCTGTGTAATGATTCTTCACCTGGTGTTGCGGTTGAAGCTATGGCATTAGGCATTCCAGTTTTGGGGTCTAATCGAGGGGGAATACCTGAGTTGATTGGAAAGAAGAACATTGTAGAGAATTATAATAATATAGACAATTGGAAGAAACAGATTGAAGATGTTGAATATAACTATGAACAATATTCTAACAGGGGAGTGAAGAGAGTCGGTAATTTTGATTATGCAGTGCAGGTTGATAGGTTTAAGGATGTGATGAAGAAGTATTTTGATATAAGTTTGTAGTTTTTATGTACTATCAGAACAAAATTGAATTACTTAAAGATGTCTTTGGGGCAAATGAAGTTGTTGTGGTCGAAGACAAGATTAGTATTGATGGGAAAGATTACCCTGTTATAAATGATGTAATTGTTGTTTCTAGTCCAGAGAAGCAAACAGATTTTGTTAAAGAGAGGTTGATGTCTGAGAGTGAGAATTCTGGAGGCAAAGATTTTGCTGAAGACATTCAATATACCTTTGGAAGCGAGTGGGAAGAATATTCTGAAATACTACCTGAACATGAAGAGGAATTTAAGGAATATTTTGACATTGTTGAGACGGATTCCTTGAGTGAATCAAGGGTGTGTGATCTTGGTTGTGGGAATGGAAGATGGAGCTATCACTTGCAGGGCAAGTGCAAAGAAATGGTTCTAGTAGATTTTTCTGATGCAATATTTGTGGCTAGGAAGAATTTGAAGAATAGTGATAATTGTTTATTCATAATGTGTGATTTGAGAGAAATTCCTTTTAGGAATGATTTTGCAGATTTTCTATTTTGTATAGGAGTACTCCATCATTTGCCAACTAATTGTTTAGATGAGGTCAAATCTTTGAAAAGATTTGCTCCGAGCCTACTTATTTACCTTTACTACGCTTTAGATAATCGTCCTGTATTTTTTAGAATTCTGTTGAAGATTGTGACAGTAGTGCGAGGGTTGTTATCTAGAGTGCGTAGTCGTGGATTTAGGAAGTTATTTTCTTGGTTTGGTGCCTATTTCATTTATTTACCACTAGTCCTGCTTGGGCGCTTCTTTTCCTTGTTTGGGATTGGTAAGTATATTCCGCTGTACGAAGCATATCATGACAAAAGTATGGGAAGGATACGACAGGATGTATATGATAGGTTCTTTACAAGAATAGAGCAGAGGGTGAGCAAGAGGGAGATTGAGCATTTAGAAGACAGTTTTGGTGAGGTGGTTGTTTCAGAGCAGAAACCTTACTGGCATTTTTTGTGTAAGAGATAAATTTGTATGAGTGTTAAATATAATTTGAGAGATTTAACAGTAGGATTATTTTGTAGATTATTTTCTTTTTCTAGTGAGAAGGCAGTTGTGCTTTTGTATCATTCAATTAATCCAAAGCCCCATTGGTTAAGTGTGGCTCCAGAGCTTTTTGAAGAGCAGATAGCTTCTCTTAAGGAGCAGGGGTATAAGTTTTTGAGCCTGCAGGATCTTCAGGATGTTTCCAGGTTTGTTGATCAAAAAGTGGCAATGATTACTTTTGACGATGGGTTGGAAGATAATTTTATCCATGCAGTCCCTGTTTTGAGGAAATACGGTGTCCCGGCTGTGTTTTTTGTTTCTACTGATTTTGTTGGCAAGAAAAAGCCTAGGAAGGATTTTAGATGTATGAGTTGGGATCAGATAAAGTCATTATCTAATGATCCGTTATTTGAAATTGGTTCTCATGCGTTGTCTCATAAAAAGTTTGTCGAGTTGACAGAGGAAGAGGCAGCAAAAGAAATCACAGTGTCTAAGAAAATTTTAGAAAATGAATTAGGTGTTGATGTTGACTCATTTGCATT
>CAYPPF010000037.1:0-10425 GCA_964412535.1 uncultured Gammaproteobacteria bacterium
TCCCTGCCTCTTCCCTGCTGAAGCCAGTGCCTTCACCTCTTCCTCACTCACACTATCTGGGTTATGCTCTCCTGTCAACACATTAGTAAATCCTTCAAAAATTATTATTACAGGCAAAATTGCAATCTGCAATCCATATAACACAGGGGCAGAAAAAATAGCAAATCTTTTGGCGTGATTAGCTGCATATGACTTTGGTATTATCTCCCCAAAAATTAATACCAAGAGAGTCATCACTCCAGTAGTTATCCCTACCACAGCAGAATCAAAAAATTTAGTCATTGTTACAGTGGCCAAGGAAGCAGCAGCAATATTCACCACGTTATTACCCACCAGAATGGTAACTAATAACCTACGTGATTTCTTCTTCAACTTTTTGACAAGCTTGGCTTTGGGTAGACGTCTTTTCATCATGACATCCACTCTTGCGTCAGTCAAAGATAAAAAAGCCACCTCAGTGGCTGAAAAAAACGCAGATAAAACCAGCAGAATGGCCAGAGAAATTAATTCTGTGTACATATGATGTAGTTAAAATTATTTTGACATTGCCCTCTTTTTCAGACTAGGGGGCATCTTTTCAATAGCATACCTCAAGGCAGTTCGCGGCATTATATGCTTTTTACTCATTACATAATTGAAAACTTCCCTTTGGTATACATTACTAGCTTCTTTCAAAGTCCAACCATACCCCTTTTGCACCAAATCATCTTCGTCTAGTAATAACTGGTCAGATACCTTAAATATATCTGATAAGTATTTCCCTTCTTTACGGACTGGATAGATATATGAGATTGCAGCAGCTCTGCGCAGCCAGCGATTCTTTGATTTTATCCAGGGCTTCATCTTTAATCTCAATTCTGGGAAGCAGGCAATCATCCTGCCAATGACATGAGTGCAAAAATCATCGCACTTTCCCCAATTGGTAACATAGGTTTTGAACCAGCGCTCAAAAATACTCCAGTCAGATCTAGTATATTTATCCTTCAAATTATATGCCCAGGCATATGCAATTGTGGCCTCTTCATCAAAAGGATTCTTTTGATTTCCCTTAAGCAACTGTTCACATAATTTGAAAATCTCCTGCTTGTCTAAATCCTTAACTTCCTTCCAATATTTAGCAGCAATCTTGCGTACTGTGGGAGTTCTCACTCCCATAAAATTAACAGGCTCTTTAAAATAATTGGTCACCCCTATTTTATACTTTTTATCAATATTCTGCTTCAATTCACTCCTAATTTGATTAATTACTTCTTGTTTCATATGCCTATAGCATAGCCTATTTACGTACTTTTTTCAACAGGCTAGCCTAGTTAATAAAAAAGCCAGCTTTCGCTGGCAATATTAAATTCTTCCCAAACTAATACCTATAATGATCTTGTTTATATGGTCCATCTACTTCAACATTAATATATTTTGCCTGTTCATCGCTCAACTTAGTCAATTTCACACCAATTTTTTCTAAATGTAGCCTTGCCACTTCCTCATCCAGCTTCTTTGGTAGCATATATACCCCTATTTCGTACTCATTCTCCCATAAATCTATTTGAGCTAGCACTTGATTTGAAAAACTGTTGCTCATCACAAAGCTTGGGTGGCCAGTGGCACAGCCGAGATTCATCAATCTACCTTCAGCCAAGATATATACCTCTTTACCACCATCAAAAATATATTTGTCTACCTGCGGCTTTATATTCACCCTCTCCACCCCTTCTTTACTATTCAATGGCTCTACTTGTATTTCATTATCAAAATGTCCAATATTGCACACAATAGCCTGGTCTTTCATCTTCTCAATATCCTCCACTGTAATGACATGCTTGTTGCCTGTAGCAGTAACATAAATATCTGCCTTTCCTAGAGTATCTTCTAAAGTAGCCACTTCATACCCTTCCATAGCTGCCTGAAGAGCGCAGATGGGGTCTATCTCGCTAATAATTACCCTGCTTCCCTGGCCTTTCAAAGCTTGTGCACATCCTTTTCCAACTTCTCCATACCCGCAAACCACAGCAACCTTTCCTGACAGCATTACATCCATTGCCCTGTTAAGGCCATCAATAACTGAGTGGCGACAACCATATATATTGTCAAATTTGCTCTTAGTAACAGAATCATTCACATTAATAGCTGGAAACAAGAGCTTCCCTTCTTTGTGCATCTGGTACATGCGATGAACTCCAGTAGTAGTTTCTTCTGACACACCCTTCACCTTAGAGGCCACCTTTGTCCAACGGCCAGAATCTTTTTCATACTCTTTTTTCAAAACTTTGATCAATTCTTGAAAATCCTGTTCCTGATCTGAGTGGTTTTTTTCTAGTAAACCGGGGTCTTTCTCCACATCTACTCCTTGGTGAATCATAAGGCTGGCGTCTCCACCATCGTCTACAATCAGGTCAGGACCCTCTCCATCGCCAAAATTCAAGGCCTGTTCTGTACACCACCAATATTCTGCCAAGGTTTCCCCTTTCCACGCAAAAACCGGCACTCCTGCAGCAGCTATTGCAGCAGCTGCATGGTCTTGTGTAGAAAAAATATTACAACTAGCCCACCTTACCTTTGCACCCAAATCAACCAGCGTCTCAATTAATACTGCTGTTTGAATAGTCATATGCAAAGAACCAGTGATCTTTACATCCTGTAGTGGTTTTGTCGAAGAGTACTTCCTCCTTATTGTCATCAAGCCTGGCATCTCCTTTTCAGCAATTTCCATCTCTTTCCTCCCCCAACCTGCCAAAGACAAATCTTTTATCTTGTATTTTTCAGTTTGATCCATATTACTCATTAAAATACACTATACTTCTGCATCTGTCAATATCAGCCTCTCATACCGATAAAAACAAGATATGCTATATATAATAGTATTAACACAACCCCCTGCCATCTATTCAGCTTATACCTGCTCCTCTTATGCCCCACAAACATGAACAGGAACAGTAAGGAAGCAGCAGCAGTAGCAATCACCATATCCATCTTAGCATCTGGATTAACATGGATTGGTGAAACCAGAGGGGTAAGCCCAAGCACCCAAAATACATTAAAAATATTGGAGCCAACCACATTACCAATTGCTAAATCATCATGATGGCGGTATGCAGCAATTCCTGTAGCAGCTAATTCCGGAAGAGAGGTGCCTATTGCGACTACAGTCAAACCGATAAAAAGCTCTGACATACCAAACAGCCTAGCAATGATAACACCATTATCAACTAGTAGCTTACCACCCAGAACCAAGGCTGCCAAACCCCCTAAAATATACAATATTGAGACAGGCCAAGAAAATACCTTTACATCCTCTCTCTTACCCTCAACCTTGGAAAGTCCGTATGTGTAGTAGATAAAGATTATAAAAAAAGCTAAAAGAATCAAACCATCACCCATAGTCAACACATTATCAATTCCATTGCCAAAAAAGACATCAGCACTAAGGATAAACAAGATGACTATGGCTAAAATTCCAAAAGGAATTTCTTTCCAAATAGTTCCTTTTTTCACTGAAATAGGATAAATTATGGCAGCAACCCCTAAAACAAGCAAAATATTGGAAATATTACTACCCAATATATTACCTATGGCCAAATCAGACGCCCCTTGCAGGGCAGCAAATACATTAACTACTAATTCAGCAGCTGAAGTACCAAAAGCAACCACTGTCAGTCCAATGACAATAGGAGAAATATTCAATTTTTTGGCCAGAGAAGCAGAACCTCTTATAAAAAACTCGCCCCCTACTAATAGTACTAGTAGTCCGGCAATTAGAAAAATGATTGGTAAAATCATATTATGAAAAAAAGAGTATAATCAAAATGATTATACCCCATTTGTTCAAATAATTCAACTTATTACATGGCCAAATCAATAGTCTCTTCAAAAACATCTTCATATCTTTCTTTGAACTCTTTAGTGCTAAAACTATGGTTCTGAGTACCATAATGTTCAATAGCATAACTAGCTGCCACTGCTCCCATCTGTCCACAAGTCTTGTAATCGTGTCCCTGGGTATATGCAGTAAAAAAACCAGAACGATATGCATCACCAGCACCTGTTGGATCTTCTACTGAAGAAGGGGGACATATTCCAACTTCTGTGGTCTGTTCTTTTGTCATTATCACAGAACCCTTCTCACCCAACGTAGTTATTAGCACTTCAACATGATTCAACAATTCATTTAAATCCCAGCCAGTTTTTTCACAAGTCAACTTCATTTCATAATCGTTCGCAATATAGAACTTGGCCTGGCCAATTACTGCCATTAATTCTTGAGAACTAAATGCTGTCAACTGATGGCTAGGATCAAAAACAATTGGTATCCCTATATCATGACATTCCTTAGCATGCTTTATCATGGCGTCCTTCTGGGTAGGAGTAATGAGGGCAAGACTAAGTCCTTCTTTTACATCATGGACACTCATATTCTTGGCTTCGTCAGCAGCACCATTGTAGTATGCAATAATCTGATTATCGTCTTTATCAGTTGTTATATGAGCAGCCGAAGTGTTCTTTTCCTTGATAAGTGGAACATAATTGGTAGTTAATCCCAATTTCTTGAAATGCTCCATATACTCCTTAGAATCTTTTCCAAGAGGAGCGAAGACAACAGGGTCTGCACCCAACAATTTCATGGTATATGCAATGTTACCAGCACATCCACCCAAATTCTTATTCAAATTATCCACCATGAAACACACATTTAATATGTGGAGCTGATCAGGTAAAATGTGATTCCTGAAACTATCAGGAAAGTCCATTATATAATCGTATGCTAATGAACCAGAAATTAATATTGACATATATAAGATGATAAAATACTTTCAGAAAGGGAACGAACGACTTCGCTCCTGAAAGAACTACTCGATTGGACTAGCGCAGAACCTTATAGACTTCTCGATGGCTAGTAAAAGGATGAGGTAGCTCGGTCACAGCATATGAACCGACCCCTGGGATCACAAATATGAGTCCACTGGCTCTCAACTTCACATTCACATCCGCATCCTTGATTTTAGTCCAAAGTACTGTGGCAGTTAGTCCTTGGCCTGGTCGTTTTTTGATGATGATCAGCCCCCCTTGCCTGGCCATACTTTGTGTCAGTGGGGTAAAGAAATTCTTAAAACTATACTCCACAGTTTCACTCATGCCGTCCTCCACCTGTTATTTTCCTTCTGAAAATATTCTATTGTAAGATTCAATTTCTTTCCAAGACCACCAAACTTTCCACATGTGGTGTTCTAGGAAAAAAATTGTACAACCTGGTAAACACAGGATGGTAATTGGATGATAGCAGGTTGACATCCCTAGCTTGGGTGGATAGATTACAGGATAGGTAGATAATCCTTTCTGGAACCACCTTGTTCAATTTATTAACTACTTCATGATGCAACCCTGCTCTAGGTGGATCCAAGACTATGATTTTATCAAAAGTAATCAGTTCTGTCAATTTCTCGGCTTGCTGACAACTGACTTGGCAATTTTTAATTTCATTACTAACAATATTGTCCTTAGCGTAGTCGATTGCCTCTTGATTATTATCCACCAATATCCACTCTAACACCTGTTTATACAAAGGTAGACTAATTGAACCGACTCCAGAATAAAAATCAATGACTGGCTTATCCTTATCTAAAAACCCACCAATATCCACTAATGCTTTTGAAAATACTGGAATATGAACCTGAAAAAAACTTAATAAACCAAATTTTAGATCAACACCACCAAGGGTGGCTATCAAATAATCTTGTCCTACAGAATAGAGCAGCCCTGTTGGAACTGATGCAGGACTCTTGTGAGTTGAGTAATATAGTTGAAAGCCTAAAAAAGATCCACGTAATTCAGGATAGTCTGCAAATTCAAGTTTGTCTTTGATAAACAAGGCAGCAATTGTCTCCCCCGCATTATTAGATCTCAAAATCAAACTTTTCAAACTGCGAATAGGAATCTTGTGTTTGTTAATCCAATCTAAAATGCCTGCAGCCGTGTCATTAATCTTCTTGTCAGCCAATTTACAACCCTGATTTGGTTCCCTATACTTTTTACCCCTCGCAAAAAAGGCTAAGGAAATTTTTCCGCTATCTAGTTCTACAAAACTGTACTCCATTTTGTTCCTATAACCGTACTGCCAATCAGAATCAAAACTAATATCTAAATCTAACTCCAATCCACCAATTTTTTTATACACTTCATTAGCCATTTTCTTTTTCCACTCATTTTCTTTTTCCCAAGACATTATCTGCCAAGGACTACAAGAAAGATAGTGTTCTTCTCCTGCTGGCAAACGGTCTAATGAAGGCTTTATTATATCAATGGCAACTGCTTCTATATGATCCTTCTTTTTCTTTATCACTTCTACCTCTACCTCCTCACCAGGTAAGGCATTCCAAACAAAAACAACCTTGCCATCTTCTGCCCGGCCCATAGCTTGCCCGCCAAATACTAATTTTTCTATAATCACCCTCATACTATTGTTCATACTATCACAAAGCAAAAGAAGCTGTCTATTACAGCTTCCTTGTTTTTATTCTTTTACCTCTTTCTTAATCTCTTCTTTCTTTTTCTCCACTTTCTTCTTTTTCGGCTTTACATCTTTGTCTTTTTTCACTTCCTTGAGCTTCTTCTTGTGGCTGCGCAGGTAGTAACCTTTACCTTGGCGTACTTTCATTTCACGCACTAACTCAACGTTTTCTACTAGAGGCGAACTAAGAGGGAAAATCTTTTCTACACCAACACCATTTGATATTTTGCGTACAGTTAGTGTTGATCCAGCCTCTTTACCATGCTTTACAGCCAAAACTGTACCCTCAAACATCTGGATACGCTCCTTTTCCTCTCCTTTGGCGTTTACTTCCTTAATCTTCTGGTGAACGCGCACTATCATTCCTGGTCTTAGGTTGTTGCGAATATCTTCTGACATATAATTTTAATTAGCGAGAGGTTGAAGAGTGTTCGTCCAACATCGTCAATAACGTGGGCATAGTGTACTACACCTACCCTTTTTTGTCAAGACCTAGTTCTTTCTTGACAATCCTAGCCACCTTTTCAATAGTCTGGTCTAATTTACCTTCTTCATTCTCTACTTTGTAATCATACAAGTCAATATGCTTAAGCCATTCTTTAGTATACGCCATTCTTTCAGCTACATACTCATCCGTGGCTACTGAACGCCTTCTAATCCTCTTTTCTAATATGTCCAGCGGAGCGTTAATGAAAATAGTGACTATTCCCGGCATCTTTTCTTTTACCTCTTCCACTCCCTGGTAATCAATCTTTAGCATCCCTATCTTTCCACTATTTCTCACTCTTTCTATCTCCTCATTAGTAGTACCATAGTAGTTATTATTATAGTGCTGAGCAGATTCAAAAAATTCTCCAGCAGACAACATTCTTTTGTACTCCTCCTCACTCACGAAATTGTACGGATCACCTTGCCTGTCCCCAGGACGCATCTCCCTGGTTACTGTTGTGATTACCTTTTCAATAGGAAAAAGTTTTTCTAAGCCTTTAATAACACTATCCTCCCCTGCTCCGGAAGGGCCTGAGATAACGACAAGCGGGTATGTCTTTTTTTCCTCCTCCATATTAGTTAAGGTTAGATAGATAACTAGCCAGCTGTTCTGGTAATACAACTGTATAACAATTCTCTTCTCCTGACAAATCTGTAAAGCACAGTTTATCCGCATGCAGGAACAACCTATCCAACTTTTGCTCGTTTCTTTTTATCAACTTTTTATTAAAATACAACCCATCCCCTATCACAGGATGACCATATGCCAACATATGAACCCTAATCTGATGACTGCGTCCAGAATAAGTCTTTACTTTCAACAAACTAAATCTAGCAAACTCTGTTTCCACCCAAAATTCAGTCAAAGCTTCTTTTCCAGACTGCACCTTATCAACATTTTTTAATTTCAAAAGATTGACCCTGGGTCTGGCAGCCATCCTACCATCATTGCCACGATCAATTGAAAAATCGATTACACCATTATCCTTTTCCATTTTTCCATACACCAAAACTGAATACTCTTTATCAACTTCACGCTCCTTGAATTGATTTTTAAGGGAAACAAACATCTCTTGGGTCTTTGCAACAACTAACAAGCCTGATGCTTCTTTGTCTAACCTATGAACGATACCTGGTCGTTTTTCATTTTCACCAACTCCACTAACTTCTGGATATTTTTCCAAAAGCCAACTAACAAGGCTAACTGGCTCTTCGGCCTCAGTAGGATGCACCAAAAGTCCAGCAGGCTTGTTAACCACTAAATAGTCGTCTGTTTCTTTTATTACTTCAACCTCTGTGGCCTCAGGTTTTTCCTCCACAACTACTTCAGGCTTTTCTGCCTCAACCATTTCTATCACTGCTCCACCCTGTGTTTTTTCCCCCATCTTCCCCGGCTTTCTTCCATTAACTAAAATTTGACCATACCTGATCATTTTTTGCACTTGGGAACGAGTGCATCCTAATTCTTTTGATAACAAAACATCAAGGCGCAAGCCTGTTTGGTCTTCGCTTACAATAATTTTCTTATCTGAAGTCATATATTTGTGGGCCAGGGTGGTTTTGAACCACCGACCCCAACGTTATAAGCGTTGTGCTCTAACCCCTGAGCTACTGGCCCGTTACTGGAATAGTATAGCAGAAAACAGGAAAAAATCAAGGCCTGACAGCTTCTGTAGAAATACAGGCTTAATAAACAAAAAACTACTATAAAAGTAGCTTTTTATTCCTCAATTACCTCAAATAAGATAATAGTTGGATAGGCAACGGAGTGTTACCTAAGAAAGAGCGGCGTCACAAGACTAGTAGACCACGGAAAAATCTTCCACTGGCACACCCATACCGCGCAAAACTGAAGAAACGAGCTCCTCGCCACCAACCACCATCGAACGGAGGAATGCGTAGTTGCTAAGTCCCCGTTCAGGCGGTTTTGTAACACGATCAATCAATCCTACCAACTCCTTCATGGGGGGAAGGTAGATCTGTGCATGAACCATGGTAGACCACCTTTTTCCACCACCTACTGGTGCGTGGGCAATGGGCAGGGCCATCATCTTCCTTGTGATTTCCTGGTTTAAACGTACGCCAGGTATTTTCACACCTAGAAAGAAAGGTATCAGAGGCTGCTGTGACCCTGGATAGTAGTGCATCGTTGTGCTAAACTCTTCACCAAACAACTTGAGTGAAAAGTGGCCGACATCAACATCTCTACCATAGGCAGCGGCCAACATCGTGGGCGTACCGTGCTGATCCTTCCACTGAAGATACTCGTCACCAATTGGATGATTGCCGAATATCTTGTTCAGCTGATTAGCATAGTACCAGGGCATTCCCTGCGAGGAGCAGCGGCTTGTAAAAAACCACTGGATCTCATCCTCGCTCAACTTAGGCCTGCCCGGTCTACCGTTGGGGAACATCTTCTTCCGGAAGTTGTCCAGTTCCACCAAATGCGGATTCTGTAGCATTCTCCAATTGAGAGGCAGGGCATTTACGAAACTGCGTAACTCCCTCTCATTGCATGCCTCCCTTACCATGGAAAAATAGAGTTGATCCGCAAATGGATCATTCTCTGCTAGGAAACCGAACTTCCTGACCCACTCTTTTTTCAATCCTACTGCGTCCATAACTTCTCCTTAGCCTGTGGAATTATCATCGGTTGCCCGCCCTCTCGTAAAGGTGTCGCATTATTGGCTAGATAATTTGACAATGAAGCTCCAAGCGCTCGTGCGCCTTCATCCGGAGCAGTTAATCCCTAACAGCCAATCGCTCGTGCGATCTTTTGCCACCATGGCAAGACTGCTTATCCATGTCTGCTCGTGCAGATTTCTTTGGGATGCGTCAAAGAAAAGGACACTTCATCCTAACACTCTGTGTAAAAAATGTCAAGCTTAAATATTAATATTCTAACTAAATATTTTGTAATAAAAAAATAAAAAATAATTTAAAAAATAATTTTTAAAAAAGTTATACACAGTTTTTTTAAAAAAATCATTTAAAAAAACCCAAAAAAGGAATATACTACTAGTGAAAGGTCGATAACAAAAAACTTTTTTGTTTTTTGTAAAAGTTTTTACGTCAATGCTTGTCATGTAAAAACTTTGCAAAGTGTTTTTGATGAATTGGTGTGCACCATGGTCACATCAAAATTAAACACTTAATCTCTAACTGAGAGGGGGTGTAAGATATGCCAGCAAAAAAACGTCGCGTTAAAAGAAAGGCTGCCCCAAAAAAAAGAAAGGTGGCCAAACGCAAGCCTGCTAAGCGCAAGAAAAAAGTAGTACGAAAGAAAAAGAAAGTCGTACGAAAGAAGAAAAAAGCAGCTCCAAAGCGCAAGAAAAAAGTTGTGCGCAAAAAGAGAAAACCTGCTAAGCGCAAAAAGGTAGCTAAGAAGCGCAAGCCTGCCAAACGAAAAAAGAAGGCAGCTCCAAAGCGCAAGAAAA
>CAYPPF010000038.1:0-10147 GCA_964412535.1 uncultured Gammaproteobacteria bacterium
GTGAAGAATAAATGCATGAAAGATTCTAGGCTTCAGAGTCTGATAGTGGCCAAGGAAATGTTTTTTCATCACAAGGTGATGAAATACTATGAGAAATATGTTGATAAGTTTATCGCTCCTAGCCAGTTTATAATGAAAAAATGTATTGAATTTGGGTGGCCTAAAGAAAAGTTCGTGCACATTCCCCACCCTATTGATATGAGTAAGTTTAGTGTTCAAAACCAGAACAAGGGATATGTTGCATATGTGGGCCGGTTGTCAGAAGAAAAGGGGATTAAGGTCTTGTTGTCAGCAGCAGAGAGGACAAAGGACGTACAATACAAGATAGTGGGTGAAGGTCCTTTGCTAGAAGAGTTGAAGGTGGAGGTGAGTAAGAAGGGATTGTCTAATATAGAATTTACTGGCTTCAAGAGTGGGAAGGAATTAGAAGAGATTATTAAGAATGCAAGATTGTTAGTTTTGCCATCACTTTGGTATGAGAACTATCCTATTAGCGTACTAGAGGCAAAGTCCATGGGCAAGGTGATGGTTGGTAGCAACATTGGTGGTTTGCGAGAGATGTTGCCCAAAGATATGCTGGTAAAGCCTGGTGACGTTGAGGAATTGGCTGGTGCTATTGAGAAGTGGCATAGTACTAGTGAAGGAGAGAGGGAGAAAAGAGGGCTAGAGCTTCGTAAGGAGGTTGAGAAAGTGAATGATCCAGTAAAACATGTTCAAGAAATAGAAAAACTTTATAAAAGTCTACAATAGCATGAATAGATTTTGGAAAAGACAGTTTGTTAAAGTATTACTAACAGTTGTTCTGTTGGTTGGATTGGGCTTGTTAATAACAGGTCCTGTTTTTAGTGCTAACAAGACATATCCTCGCAAAGCTAACTACTACCTTAACTGGGAGATAGACGAGTCTGATGCAAGACAATTGGCAAAATGGGATTTGCTAATCTTAGATATGGAACTGCAGTATAGGGACTATAGTTTGTTGAAGAAGATAAGGCAATGGAATCCAGATATAATTATGTTGGTATATATTACTCCACAGGAAATCAGGCAGGATGCAGCTAATTCATTCAGTTACATGAGAAAAAAGTTTGTTAGTGGAATTAGTGATAAATGGTATTTGAAGAACAGTAAGGGTCAGAAGTTGAATTGGTGGCCAGGTACATACTTGCTTAATGTAACTGAAGAAGTTCCATATAGTGGTGGTAAGGGGTTTAATAAGTATTTAGCTGAGTTTGTAACTGATGAACTATTGTCTACAGGTTTGTGGGATGGCGTCTTTTATGACAATGCTTGGGATAATATTACATACTTTGCTGGTACAGATATAGATTTGGACTTAGACGGGAAGAAAGATAGTTGGCTGGATCAGAAATGGCAGACAGGGATGAAATCTTTGTACAATCAGACAAGGGAATTAGCTGGGGAAGATTATTTGATTGTTGGTAATAATGAGACTACTAAGTACAATGAAGAGTTGAATGGAATGATTTTAGAGAATTTTGAGGTTGGGAAATGGGAGCATTATATGGAGAGGTATGATTTTAATGAGAATAACAGGGTCAGGCCTAGAATTAATATAATTAATGCCAACACGGCTAACAAAGATATTAAGGGAGAGCAGTACCAGAAAATGCGATTCGGATTAACTAGTACTTTGTTAGAGGATGGGTACTATTCATTTGACTATGGAGACAAGAACCATGGACAGCTGTGGTGGTATGATGAATATGACATTGACTTGGGGAAAGCAATCTCCAAATCGTCTTCTGGAAAAGAGTATGATGAGTACAAAGAAGATATGTGGAGAAGGGATTTTGCCAATGGATTGGCTTTGGTAAACAGTACTGCTAGTACTAAGCAAGTTGATCTTGGTGGTGAGTATGAAAAGATCCGTGGCATACAAGATCCAGAAATAAATGATGGTGCCATTGTTAACGAAACAAAGGTAGGTGGAAATGACGGTATGGTGTTGTTAAAGACATTTGATACATTAGATAATGTATTATTTAGGAATGGTGATTTTGTTAGGTTCCTGGATTCTCAAGGTGGAATGGTGAGGAATGGGTTCTTTGTGTTTGAAGACAAGTATAGAGGTGGATACAAGGTGGCTCATATAGATTTAGATGGTAATGGCAAGAAAGACTTAGTTGTGGTTCGTAAAACCAAATTGATGGCATGGAGGGATGATGGTCAGTTATACATGCAAACATACCCATATACTGCTAGGTATAAGGGAGAGCTTAAAGTTGCTATTGGAGATATGAATGGCGACAACAAGATGGAAATCTATGTTGCTCCTTCAGCAGGATATCCTGCCCCTATCAAGGTATATACTCGTCATGGTCGCAAGATGAAGCATGATTGGTATCCTTTTGGTGAGGAATACAGTGGTGGATATAGTTTAGCTGTTGCCAATGTTGATGGTGGTAATAAATCAGAGCTGATTATAGGTGCAGGACAGGGTGTCGAGCCCAAAGTATACTTGTATGATTATAAATTTACCCGTTTTCATGAATGGTTGGCATTTGAGTACTGGTTTGGTGGTGGGATTAGTGTGGCTGGTGGTGATGTGGACGGTGATGGATTTGCAGAGATTATCGTTGGTGCAGGACCAGGGAAGAAGCCTATAGTCAAAACATTTGATAAGCAGGGGAGTTTGCTTTCTGAATTTACTGCATATCAGGCTTTAGGCACTCCTGGTATAGAGGTATTGAGTACGGATGTTAATTTTGATGGTAAAGATGATATTATTGGCATGAGTAGCGGATTTTAGAAAGATTATATAATATAAAACCACCCCTTTAAAGGGGTGGTTTGTGTTAACAGAAGTTTAGTCTACTAAGGATATTGCCTCAGCCACTTCTTCGAAGTGCCTGTCTTGATATACATTAAGGATATCTACCACTAGACTGTCCCAGTTGTATTCTTCTTTGATCTTTTCCCTGTTCTTCATTCCTTGCTGGCGAAGTTCGTTGGGGTCAGATTTCAAGAGCTGGGTTAGTTGTTCAATAAGGGAATTTACATTACCATACTTGAACAGGTATTTTGGACTAGTCATCAATTCACGATGTTCTGGGATGTTGGACAATAGAATTGGTAGTCCATAGCTCATTCCCTCTAGTACGTTGATTGGTAGTCCTTCATTGTCAGAAGGATGCACCATCATGTATGCATGAGAAAATAGCTGGTGAAGAGCTTCTTCACTTTGGAAACCTGTGAAGATGATGTTAGGGTCGTTATCAGCGAATTCTTTTAGTTGCTTTACATAATCTTCAGTATGATATCCGTCGCCAACAATCACTAGTTTCTTATTTGTTGAATTATCCTTAATTATATTTTTGTAGGCCTCAATCAAGTAGTGAGCTCCCTTGTGAGGGATCAGCCTAGAGATCATAACAATATATTCTTGAGGTTTTATATTCCATTTCTCTAGTTCGTTTGCTTCTTTAGCCTTTTCATATATTGGTACTCCATTTGGAATATATACAGTGTCTTTGTCGTACACATCTCTACTATATTGTTCAATTGTTCTTGAGATAGTGATAGTGTCATGAGCAAATTTACAGGCAGTCCATTCAGAGATTTTAAGGATTAGCTTGGCAAACCAGTTCCACTTTGCATGCTTCCTATCAATTGAATGAAATGTGGTTATCACTTTAGTTTGTGGTGACAATAGCCTTGGGATCCATGAGAGTAAAGAAGGGCCGATTCCATGATAGTGGATAATATCGTACTTCTTGGTTACTGCATGGATGCTGGAGAATAGAGTATGGGTAATAGTATCCAAGTGCTTGGTATTGATTGAAGGTACGTGCTTTATATTCACTCCCTCAATATTTCCATCTGAGCTGTTGGTATACCACTTTCTACTATATACAGTTACTTCTGGACCAAACTTAATCAAACGTACAGCTAGTTCATGTACGTGCCTTTCTACTCCGCCAAACTTGGCAGGCATTCCTTTTTGTCCAATTAAAGCAATTTTCATATGTAATATATAACTGCTCATACTATCATGTTTAGAGCAGTTTGTCAAGTTATTAGAGATAATTCTTACTTAATTATCTCTTCTCTTCTGTCTACTATATATAGCAGGTAAAAGGGATTGGGGCCGGAAGCAAGATTTCTCTTGTTCGGCCCTCATAGAATGTACAGATAAGCGCAGGTAGGCTATTGGATTACCTCGACGGTCCATCCGTCAGACCCACAGGTCTTGGGTACTGGCAAGCCTCCCCAGCACT
Organism: uncultured Gammaproteobacteria bacterium; assembly: GCA_964412535.1. Classification (GTDB taxonomy): domain Bacteria; phylum Patescibacteriota; class Patescibacteriia; order Magasanikbacterales; family UBA922; genus CAYPPF01. The sequence goes on from CAYPPF010000038.1 coordinate 4,242, forward strand.
GTTCCTCTATCAAGGCGTGTGTGTCGTTGCAGTCCCCGTCAGTCTCGTTGGGTCCGTCTCCGTCATTCTCCTTGATGCACCAGGATTGGAAGTCACTAGGATTGACGATCCATTCTTCCGGAGCAGGAAACAGACATCCGATCGCACCAGTGGGAATCACGCAGCCACGGACGCAGCCCTTGGGGTCGAAGAAGTCTGCAGGCATATTGCCACCGTCCTTATATGCGATGCAGTTTTTTTCTGCATCGCAAGCGTCTCCGGTGCCGTCCTTGTCAACGTCTTCTTGCCCGGGATTGTGATCTTCAGGACAGTTGTCCATCTGATCCAACCATCCGTCGCAATCAGCGTCAACAGTGACATGCACACATCCGAAATTCGGATCGCATGCATCAAGGGTGCATTCATCGTTGTCATTGCAGTCCTTGGGCTGTCCCAGGCATTCCCCGTTGGAGCACTCATCATTCACCGTGCATTCATCGTTGTCATTGCACGGCGCTTCATTAGGCTTGTTGATGAGTTTGCACTCCCCGGTATTGGGGTCGCAGACTCCATTGGAGCACTCGTCTCCAGGGCACACCACCGGAAGTCCGGAAGCACACTCACCATCCTGACAGGCGTCACCTTCGGTGCATTTGTCCCCATCATCGCATGGAGCGTTGTTGGAAACATTCTGACAACCATTGTCTGAATCACACGAGTCGTTCGTGCACTCGTTGTTGTCATCACACACCAGGTCCTCGCCAAGTTGGCAAGATCCGTTCTGACACATTTCTGCGCCATTGCAGACGTTGCCGTCACTGCAGGGTGAAGTGTTGGGGGTGAAGATGCATACCGTGTTAATGCACGAATCATCAGTGCACTCGTTGTTATCGTTGCACTCGCTGTCCTGCAGGCAGCAATCCTCCAGTTCGGAGAACGTACACTCACCGGTTTCCTGGTTACAGGAGTCAGTGGTGCACTTGTTGCCGTCGCTGCAGAAAGCTTGCTCAAATACACAAGCCCCTGTTCCCAGGTTGCACGAGTCATTGGTGCAGAGGTTCTCGTCGTCGCACTGCTTTTCTTCGAACAGGCATTCGCCAGTCTCAGATTGGCAGCTATCTTCCGTACAGAGGTTCTCGTCGTCGCACACGACACTGATGAAAATGCATCCGTTGTCCGGATCGCACGAATCGTCGGTGCACTCGTTGTTGTCGTTGCAGTTTTTGGGAGTATGGAGACATTCTCCTTCTGCACTCAGTTTTTCATTGGTGCAGACGTCCCCATCATCTTCGCATGGAATCGGTTCATGCAAGCACTCACCGGTTTCCATGTTGCAACTATCAACGGTGAGGGGGTCCCCATCATTGCAGTTTTTCTCTGCAAAGACACAATCTCCTTCACGGATCTCATCACACCAGTCTTCGGTGCAGAGGTTTCCGTCGTTGCATTGTTTTTCCTCGTACAAGCAGTCACCGGTTTCCTGGTTACAGGAGTCAGTGGTGCACTTGTCTTCGTCTTTGCATATGACTTGGACATTGATGCATCCACCTTCAGCAGGAAGGCAGGCGTCGTCCGTACAGAGATCCTCGTCGTTGCATGTGCTGTCGTCAGTTTCGTGTATGCACATGCCATCGACACACGAATCGTTGGTGCATTCGAAATCGTCCTTGCATTGGTTGTCGTGAGTGCAGTCAACGATTTTCATGCAGATGCCGTTCTGGCATTTTGATCCGTAGTTGCAGAGCATGAATTCGTTCACGCATTCATTGGTTTCCGGATCGCACCAGTCGTCAGTGCACAGGTCGTCGTCGTTGCACCCCTGAGGGCACAGGTTTTCGATTTCTGCTGCCTCGTCTCTCGACTGGACATCTTCTTCAACATCCCCGGGGTAGAGGACATCGTCCTCTGGGGTTTGAAAGCAGGAGTCACCATTGCACTTATTCACGTCGAAGGTGCAACCGTTGGTGGCCAGGATGCAAAAAATTGCGCTTGTAATGATCATCATTCCTTTCTTCATCGTACTCCTCCTTGTTCTAGTTTCGTTTCTATCTCAAATCGCCTAATTTCTTAAGTTTTTTCGCCAAAAAATGGCAAAGTTACTATACCCCATTGGGATATATATAACAATGTAGTATACCACATTTTTATGCCGTTGTCAAGGTATATATACAAAAAAAGCGCTAATTTAAGCGCTTTTTGCTTGTTTAAGTCTTTTTATTGCACCAAAGTTCCCTTGTTTTGAGCTAATAGGTCGTTAGGCATGGAAGAGTCTAAATTTTGGCTAGTTTTAGTGGTTTTTTCATTAATATATGTGTCTGTGGCTGAGATTTGGATGTTTTTTAGTAGGATTGGGGTTGTGTTAACTTGTTCTGTTATTGGTGTAATGGCTAATTCTAGGTAAATTCCTACTGTCGTTTGTGTAGGGAGGGAATTAAGGGTCCAATATGCTGTTTTTGTGTTTTTGTCGTATTTAACACTATCTCCATGACTTACACTAGTTTTTCCAGTCCATTCTACATAATTTGGTAATTTTGCTGAAAAGTTCAAGTTTGATAGTTTGCTAGTACTATTAGTTATCCTCATTACAGCCCAGTATTTTGTTTGTTTGCCAACTTGTGGAGGAATAGGTCCTCTTCCTAATTGATCGCCCTCATTAGTGTAGTAGCGGATTTCTGCATCTAGGCTTAGTTGACTACCTATTTTAATATCCGGTGTTTTAGAGGATGTTTGGTAGACAGCATTAGTTATTACAGGAATTTTTACTTCTAAAGCAGGAGTTATGTTGAGGAGAGGGTTAGTATTTTGGATATTAGTTTGTATCGGTATGTCTATCTTTATTTCAACAAATTCTCCCGGAGATATTGCAGAGAGGCCTGCTAAATGGTTTTTATTAATACTAAAGATTCCATTAGAGTATGATCCAGTGTTCAAATTGAGTAGCTTAGGTAGGTTGATTAGTTGTAGTGGTAGAGGTAAATTGATTTTTATGTCAGACAATTCACTATCTCCAGTGTTTTCAATACCTAGGTTTAGAATTATTGTTTCTCCAGGTAATGCTTTTTCTATACTATCAGTCCAACTTGATGTGATGTTAATTTGGGGATGTAGTATCTGTATTTCTTGCTTTACAGACTCTTGGTTGATATCTTGGTGGTTAATTTTAATGGATGGGGTGAGATCAACCAAGATATTGTGAACAGTATCAGGTAGTTTACTAGTTAGATTAGCTGTTAGCTTTGTTGATTCATCAGGTGTTAGACTTCCTATTTCCCAGACTAAGTTTTCAATAGTTCCTTTAATTATTTCAATATTATCTAAGCTAAGCCCAGTAGGCATTGAAATTGGTAGGCTTATGGTTTTAAGTTCTGTTTGCCCTTTATTTACTAAGGTTATCTCAATTGGAACATTGCCTTGGGATAGTATGTTGCTAGGGGCTTTTATGGTTGTTTCTAGTACAGAGCCTCTGTGGAATTGGATTAATGGGGCCACCTTCGTTTCTTTGTGTTTCCTGTCTTCCTGTGTATAACTTAGTTCTGCTGTTAGCCTGTCTTCCATGTGTGGGGTACCAAAGAACCATCCTCCTAGTTCTAGTGTTCCACTTTGTCCAGGTACTAGGTTAGACAGTATAAATTCACGTTGATTGGTATCATATTTTTTTTCACCCTCTATCTTATCAATTGTCAGGCCAGTAGGAAGTTTGAGCAATAGGACGGGGGATACCATTTTGGTGTTACTGTTGTTTTGATATCTTATTGTATAATCTATATATTCTCCACTAATTATTCTATCAGATGATGGTTCTATTGAGAGGTATACTAGTTTAGTGATTGAGGGGTCGTAAGAAAGCCAAAAAATGGTCGTACAGGCTGTTAATATAATTATAATTAAGAGAGCTATGTCGAAGATGAAGAGTTTTCTTGCGTGTCTGAATCTAAGGTGATATTTCTTTTTGTAATGAAGTTCCGCAAAACGTATAGGAGAGGAGAGTAGCCTTAAAAACCACTTGTGAGGTTTTTTAAACAAATGGTTTTTTTCTGAATGAGTATTTTGTAATTTCATGTACTTCTATTATACAACTGAAACACAAAAGATAAAAGGGTTTTAAAACAACTCCTTTTAGGAGTTGTCTGTTTCTTTTTTAGGCTTTATTGTTTTTGAACTTGGAGAGTACAGCGTATTCTTTATTTTCCACTTATCCACATACTGGCCAATACCTTTTTGTTCAGTCTTGTTTTTTACAGTGGTCTTGCTTTGTGACCATTTTACTAGACTTTCAAAATTTATCTTGTATCTTCCAGCTACTACAATATATGTGATCTCTTCATCAGTAATTGCTCGTCTTATAGTCTGTGGATTTACACCAAATAAGCGACCTGCTTCTGAAACAGATACGCGAACTACTTCTTTTTTATCATCAATATTATCCATGTTTGTATACGTTAGTCTATACAAATTGTAGCATAATGGAGAAAATAAGTCAATAGTAGGTTAGAAAGGTAAAAAAGTAGCTAAAATACTCTATTTGTATACACTAGTGTATACAAATAGACTTGTGTAAAATAAGTCAATTTTTTAATCTTTTCTTTTAAAAGTATAGAGTAGTGTATACAAATAGAAGCAGGAATAATCTGTAAATTGTATTTTATGTTTTTTGTTTACAATTTTATTGTTTTTTTACTTGTTGTTAGTAACATTGGTTGTATTTACTTGCTTTTTTATTATATTTTGCTATAATTAGGCACGTAAATTATTGTTGAAATTGATGCAAATAGTTCAAAAAGACAGAACTTAGGTTTTTATTATCTTTTTTTTAAGTTTATTCCCAAGTGTAACACTTATACCACTTTTACGTCTTCTTTTATGAAGCAGAAGATTAAGGAAAAAATATTGTTGTTTAAGGTAAGAACCAAACGAGATCCTGAAGCTTTTGGAGAACTTTATGATATGTATGTGGAAAGGATATATCGCTTCGTATATTTCAAGATAAGTAATAAAGAAGAGGCAGAAGACATAACTAGTGATATTTTTCTAAAAGTCTGGAATTATCTGATTGATAATCAAGATAAGGAAATACAGAGCTTTGCAGGATTTGTATACCGCATTACGAGGAACGCTGTGATAGATTTCTATCGAGAGCGAGCAAAGAAAACAGAATGTTCAATTGAGAACCTGGTAATAGTGAGTGATGATAAAACTTTACAAAATATTGAAACTTCTCAAGAAGTAGTTCAATTACTGGAAACATTGAAGAAACTAAAGCAAGAGTATCAAGAAGTTATTTTACTCAGGCATGTAGAAGAGCTCTCAATATCAGAGATATCAGAGATATTGAGCAAGAAAAAGACAAACGTCAGGGTGATACTACACCGAGCTACAAAGAAGTTAAAAGAGCTGTCAGAAAATCATAATTAAGTTTATGGATAGCCGATTCATCAAACAATTGAAGAAGATCAAAAAAAGTCAGATTAGTCCTGACTCTGTTTGGGTTTCAGAAAATAAAGAGAAGTTGATGGGTCAGGTTAGGAACACTACAGTTCCAGAAAAAATTCGATTTAGTTTGAATACAGTGTGGCAAATGGTTGATGTAGCAGTGCCGGGTCGTTTGGTATATACAGTTGTCCGCCCAGCACTAATCTTTATATTTGCTGGATTAGTGGCAACAAGTGGTTGGATAGCTGGGGCAAGTGCTACGGCAGACTCTCTCCCAGGTGATCTTGCGTATGGAGTAAAGATGGCAGTTGAAAAGACGCAGGTGATTGTTGTTAGTTTGGCAGGTTCAGAAGAGGAAGAGGCTCGTTTACATATGGAATTCGCATCTCGTAGGGCTGAAGAGGTGAAAAAGGTTGCAGAGACAGAAGAAGAAGATACAGCTACATTGCCCAGGCGATGGAGGGGAAGGTGCCACGTCCACTTCCCGGTATTCCTCA
>CAYPPF010000039.1:0-4533 GCA_964412535.1 uncultured Gammaproteobacteria bacterium
CAGAGTGGACTGGGATAGAGAGCCTGATTCTGGGTCTGATTTTCATGGGTGCCACTATAACTGGAGCCGCCAAAGTAGCAATAGAAGCGACTCGTCGCTTCTTCCACAAATTCAAGCAGGAAATCAACGAGGTACTGTAATCGATCTTTTTCCACCGATGGGCCCTCCGCTCATCACCTTAAAAGCAGTTAATATACTTGGCTATTTCTAAGGAAAAGAAAAGACTCCGTAAAAACGGAGTCTTTTTAATTTAATATTTCCTATTACATCCTATCGTACTCATGAATCTCTATCTGTGAATTAATCTGCTTCGCAGTCTCAATAGCTACACTAACTACAATCAGCAAACTCGTACCACCTATTACCAATGACTGGGTACCAGTAAATGCTCTCAAAACTAAAGGCATAATTGCGATCAAGCCCAGGAACAAAGCACCTACAAAGATTAATCTATTCATAGTATTGCCTAAATAGGTCTCTGTTTGCTTCCCAGGACGTATTCCTGGGATAAAACCACCTTGTCTTTGTAGATTCTCAGCAATCTTTTGTGGGTGGAAAATAACAGCAGTATAGAAGTATGTAAAGCCGAATACTAATACAAAATACAATAATCCATAAAATAACTGGTTGTTAAACAAACCAACAACCCCTCTAGAAAGACCGCCCAATATACCGCTATGATTCACAAAAAACTGACCGATCATTGGAGGGAATAAAATTACTGAAATAGCAAAGATGATTGGAATAACACCAGCCATGTTTACCCTTAAAGGCAAATGGGTATTACTACCACCATACATCTTGTTTCCACGTATCTGTTTAGCATAACTAACCGGAATATTCCGCTGCCCCTCACTGATTATAACAACGCCAACTACTGTAGCCACTGCGATAGCGATAAATAGGACATAGGTGTACATATCAGAAGGATTGTAGTTCACAATAGCATTCTGTACCACTCTTGGCAGACTAGACACAATACCTGCAAAAATCAATAAAGAAATACCATTTCCAATATTCTTTTCTGTAATTAACTCACCAATCCACATCAAAAAGACTGTACCAGCCGTAATAGTGACAATTATGCTCATCAGCTTAAAATTCGTCATATCAGGGATAATCTGGTACTGGGACTGATTTAGTAGCTTTATCATTGCAAAAGCCTGTAAGACGGCTAGAGGCACCGTAGAGAGCCTTGTGTACATGTTTATCTTCTGCTGTCCTGCTTCACCTTCCTTAGAAAGCTCCTCCAACTGAGGAACCACCATTGTCAAAAGCTGGAATATAATAGAAGCAGTAATATACGGAGCCACCCCAAGCATAACAATAGAAAAGTTTTCCATTGTACCACCTGAAAAGATGTTTAGTAGCCCTAATATCTGATTGCCTTGTAAAAAAGTTTTCAAAGCCTCTGTATCAACCCCTGGAATAGGAATATGGGCAGCCATCCTAAAAATAACCAACATCCCTAAAACAAAAAGGATGCTTTTTCTTAAATCTTTAATTTTCCAAACTCGCCTAATTTTTTCCCACATAGTGGTTAGTATACTAGCCTGCCCCCTGCCTTCTCTATTAATTCTACTGCTTTTTTGCTTGCTAAGCAACCCTTAACTGTTAATTTCTTTTTAATCTCCCCATTAGCAACAATTTTCACTCCATTTTTAGGATGGTTAATAACACCTGCCTTATCTAAATATGCAGGAGTTATAATATCACCTTCTTTACCAACTCTATCTAAAGTAGCAAGGGTAACTGTCTCTTTTCTAGCATTAGGACTGTTAAAGCCACGCACCTTAGGAACCTTAAGCAAAGACTGCTTAAAGCCTCTTTTTTGAGTACCGCTTTTACCACCAGAGCGAGATCTCTGTCCTTTTAATCCTCTACCAGAGTATGTTCCTTTACCACTAGCATTTCCTCTACCAACTCTTTTACGTTTTCTGCGAGAATTTAGTTTAGCCTTAATTGTGCTTGGAGTAAAACTCATATTATTTATTATCAGTCTTCTCTATTTTCTTTTCAACTGTTTTCTCTTCCACTTTCTTTTCATCTTTCTTAACCACCTTCTTCACTTTCTTGGCTCTCACTTTGAAAGATTGTAGGGCAAAAAAAGCAGCCTTAATATTATTCATCTTGTTATTAGTCTTGCCCATTATTTTAGCTGAAGCATTTGGTACTCCTGCCATTTCCAGTACAATACGCAAAGCACCACCTGCAATAATACCAGAACCTATAGGGGCTGGCTTGATCATCACTTTAGCAGCTTTATATTTATCTTCAACTCTATGAGGAACAGTTTCATTTATCATAGGGACTGTAATCATGGCCTTCTTAGCCTTGTTTACAGACTTTTCAACAGCAATCTGTACATCCTTACCTTTGTCTACTCCATATCCCACTCTTCCCTTACGATCCCCAATTAAAACAGTAGCTCGAAAGCTTAATTGCTTACCACCCTTTGTTACTCTAGTAACTCGGGCTAAATCAATTATTTGCTGATCAAACTCTGGCTTCTCTCTTTTGAACCGCTTACCTCTTCCTTGTCCCTTGTCTTTATTAAATGCCATATATTATTTATTAAAACTTTAGGCCAGCATCTCTGGCACCATCTGCAACAGCACTCACTCTTCCGTGGTACTTACATCCAGCCCTATCAAATACAACTGACTTAATTTTCAATTCTTCTGCCTTAGCTCCAATTTCTTTACCTAGAAGATATGCAACAGCTACTTTTCCTTTTCTCTCTCCAGCATCTCCCTTAGTATCAATCTTCTTACTATGAACTGAAGCCAAAGTCTTTCCTTTTTGATCATCAACTAATTGAACATACATACTAGTCAAACTACGGTACACGTTCAATCTAGGCCTCTTTGCTGTACCAGAAAGCTTAGCCCGCACCCGAGCTTGTCTTTTTTGCCTACTTATTCTTGTACCTTTCTTTCTATTCATATTAGTATTATTTACACTGCAGTTTTAGCAGACTTTCCAGCCTTACGGCGAATCACTTCATCAACATACTTAATACCCTTTCCTTTGTATGGTTCTGGCTTGCGCACAGCCCTTATTTCTGCGGCCACTCTACCCAATAGTTCCTTATCTGCGCTTTCTAGTTTAATACTATTCTTGTCTACAGTAGCACTTACTTCATCTGGCAGATTATATAATACTGGGTGAGAATATCCAACCTCTAGTTTCAAATCTTTGCCACTTGTAGAAACACGATATCCAACTCCATTTACTTCTAATTCCTTTGTAAAACCCTCACTAACACCAACCACCATGTTCTTTATGTGAGAAGCATATGTGCCCCACAATGATCTTTCTTCTTTATCTTCCTTGTTGACTACATCACATGTTACAACTCCATCACTAACATTAACGGTTACTTTTTCATTCAAAGTTCGCTTCAGTTCTCCTTTAGGGCCTTTTACTGTTACGACACCATCTTTTACATCCACATTTACCCCATCTGGAATATTAATTGTCTGCTTGCCTATTCTAGACATATTTCTCTAATTAGTATACTGAACAAACTATTTCACCACCAATACCCTGTTTTCTAGCTTCTTTGTTTGTCATCATTCCCTGAGAAGTAGAAACAACTGAAATACCGTAGTCATTTAATACGCGTGGCATGTCGCCAGAACTACAATATACTCTTCGTCCAGGTTTGCTCTCTCTTTTAAGAGAGCGAATAATTGGTCTTTTACCTTCATATTTAAGCCCTATTACCAACAGTTTCCCCGGCTTATTATCTTTCTCTTCCACCTTGCCCAGGTATCCTTCCTGGCTCAAAATATCTGCTACTGATTTTTTCAATTTAGAAAAAGGTATCTCAACAACTGCTCTCTTTGCCATTTGAGAGTTTCTTATGCGGGTTAGCATGTCAGCAATCGGATCGGTCATCATAATAGATAATAGTTTAATAGTTTATATTACCAGCTTGATTTACGTATACCTGGCAACTTACCTTCGTTAGCCAGTTCACGAAAACAAATCCTACACAAACCAAACTTACGGATAAAAGCGCGTTTTCTACCACACTTCCAACAGCGTCTCACTATTCTAGTACTGAATTTAGGTTTGCGATTAGATTTAGCTATTTGTGCTTTAGTTGCCATATTACTTCTTCTTAAAAGGGAAACCTAAGGCTTCTAACAAAGCCATCCCCTCTTCTTTAGTCTTGGCAGTAGTAGTAATAACTATCTGCAGGCCATGAATCTTATCAACCGCATCACTCTTTATTTCTGGAAACGCAATATGTTCGTTAAGGCCGATAGTATAGTTACCCTGTCTGTCAAAACCTTTGATATTTAATCCTCTAAAATCTCTTACTCGAGGTAATGTTATACTTACCAACTTTCCAACAAAATCATACATTTTCTTTCCATGAAGGGTTACTGAAGCACCCACTTTCATGCCCTCTCTAATCTTAAAATTTGAAATTGATTTCTTAGCAACATTATGAACCGGCTTCTGACCAGCAATAGCTGTCAAAGTACTTTCCACGTTTTCTATATATGCAGCATCTTTAGT
>CAYPPF010000039.1:4562-9422 GCA_964412535.1 uncultured Gammaproteobacteria bacterium
CTATCTTGGGGATCTGCATTAGATTTTTGTACCCAAACTTTTCCTTTAATGCAGGAACTACTTGCTCTTTATATTGTTTGTGAAATCCTGTTTCCATATTTAGTCTATATACTCTGAACTTACCTTAGCAATACGCTTCTTGTCCTTACCCTCTGTCTTGTACCCCACGCGAGTGGGCTTGCCTGATTGAGGATCTATCAACATAACGCTGCTAATATGAATAGGGGCAGACAATTCTATCACTTGACCTTTTTCACCTTGGCGTCTGGGACGCATGTGTTTTTTAAGGACATTAACATCTTCCACTACTACATATGTCTGGCTGTTCTTCTTATTTTTCAATACTTGGATGACTTTGCCATTCTTTCCTTTGTCTTTTCCAACTAGTATTTTTACTTTGTCGCCTGTTTTTATCTTCATAGTATTAAAGTACTTCTGGAGCCAAAGAAACAATCTTTTGAAAGCCCTTTGTCCTTAATTCTCTTGCAACCGGCCCGAAAATACGGGTTCCTCTTGGTTCTTTTGTCTTTCTGTCTGTTAACAAAACAGCGGCATTCTCATCAAAACGAATATATGAACCATCTTTTCTGCGCTTTTCCTTTCTCTGTCTCACAAGCACTGCATGTATTACCTCACCCTTCTTCACTGCTGACCTAGGGACAGCTTCCTTAACAGAACAAGTAATAACATCACCAATTCTAGCATATCTTTTTTTGTAGCCACCCAAAACACGGATGCACATCAATTTCTTGGCTCCGCTATTATCTGCTACTTTTATCATTGATCTATGTTGAATCATATTACTTGACTACTTTTACTAAACGCCATCGTTTTGTCTTGCTAAAAGGACGACACTCTTCAAAAACAACCACATCACCCAGCTTAGCTGAGTTCTTCTCATCATGAACCGCGTACTTTTTACTTACTGCATATTGCTTGCGGTACTTAGCATGCATCTTTTTCATTGAAACCAAAACATGGATAGTTTTATCTTCCTTTACACTTGTTACTTCGCCCTCAAAACTACGATGCAAAGCTTTGGTTTGTTTTTTATCGTCTGTCATATTATTTATTATCTGAAACAACCTTTTGTTCTTCTTGTTTTGATCTTAGTATGGTCAAAACTTGAGCAACTGATTTGCGTGCAACTCTGACTGAACGCACGTTCTTCAGCTGTTTTTCACTTGATTTAAACCTAAGTTCACGCAACTGCTCTTGCTTTTCAGCTAGCAATTCCTTTAGTTCCTTCTCACCCTTAGCTTTCAAGTCTCTGTAATCCATACTTATACTTTCTTAATATACTTAACCTTTACAGGAAGCTTATATGCACCCAATTTCAAGGCTTCTTTAGCCTTCTCTTCAGGAATACCATCCATTTCAAACATTACTGTACCTGGCTTTATTGTACACACAAAATGGTCTGGAGCACCCTTTCCACCGCCCATTGGAAGTTCATTACCTTTCTTGGTAACAGGACGATCTGGGAATACCCTTATCCAAATCTTTCCTCCCCTTCTAACATACCTTGTCAAAACTCTACGAGTTGCCTCGATCTGCCTTGAAGTGACCCAACCATGAGTTTCAGCAACCAAAGCGTAGCTACCAAAAGCAATAGTGTTGGTTCTGGTGGCCACGCCCTTGTTTTCTCGTCTTGGCTTATGCCATTTCCTGTGTTTTGTTTTTTTAGGGAATAACATATATTATTTCTTGTTTCTTGTTTCTTTTTTCTCCTCTTCCTCACCACTAAACTTATCTTTGCGTCCAAATATCTCACCTTTACAAACCCATACCTTTATACCAATCTTTCCATATATAGTTTGTGCTTCAACAAAAGAATAGTCAACATCACTACGCATAGTTATCAATGGTACAGTACCTGCTGAAATCTTTTCATTACGAGCAATCTCAACTCCATTCAAGCGTCCTGCCATTGAAATCTTTACACCTTTAGCACCAGCACTCATTACTTTCTCAATGCTCTGCTTCATTACTCTACGAAAAGGGATACGTTTTTCTATCTCGTTTGCCATTGATTGGGCGATCACAGGGGCTGACAATGCTGGTGATCTAACTTCTTTGATATTCAACCTAACTTTCAATGACATTTGCAAAAACTTTCTCTCAACATGCTTACGAACTTCTTCCAATCCTTTTCCACCCCTTCCGATGATAAAGCCAGGTTTTGCTGCAAAAATAGTAATTGTCATGTCTTTCGCACCACGCTCAACACCTATTGAATCGATAAGGGAATCTTTAAACTTGTTCATCAAAAATTCTCGGATCCTTATATCCTGTTCTGCAAACTTATGGTATTTCTTTTTAGAAAACCATTTTGAATTCCAAGTATATATTACCTGGGTTCTATGAATTGTTGGATGAACTTTATGTCCCATACTTATTATTATTTATCCCCTCCACCTTTATTCTGCACTCTTGTCACTTTCTGTCCCCCCATCTCTCTTCCCATTGATTTTCTAGAGTGTTTACCCATGTTATGTCCCACTTGAGGCACTCTGCTCTCTCCTGGCTCACCTTTCTCTTCTTTCTTTTCTTCTTTCTTCTCTTCTACAGGCTTCTTTTCTTCCACTTTCTTTTCTTCTTTCTTCTTTTTCTTTTTCCCTTCTTCCACTTCACCCTCTAAAACCAAAGTAATATGAGAGCTGCGTTTGCGTATAGGAGTTGCCCTACCCATGGCTCTAGGTATCCAACGGTGAAGGATTGGTCCTCCATCCACAAAAGCTTCTGTTATTACTAAAGTTTCTTCTTTTAGCTTATTATTTTCCTTGGCATTAGCCACAGCTGAATTCAATAACTTAAGCAAAGGCTTTGCTGCTTCCTTAGTGGAATGGTCTAGTTGTATCTTTGCCTTTTCCACTTCCATTCCTCGGATAACATCAATTAACAGCCTTACCTTGCGAGGTGCTTTTCTTAAGTGTTTCAATTTAGCTGTTGCCTTTCCTTTTTCCATATACTATTCTTTAGCCTGTTTCTTGGCCATCCTTCCTCCATGACTAACAAACTTTCTTGTAGGAGAGAATTCTCCTAACTTATGTCCAACCATATTTTCATCAACTAATACATTGATGAAATCCTTTCCATTATGGACTAAAAAAGTCATTGTTACCATTTCAGGAGTTATCGTACTGGCTCTGGCCCATGTTTTGATAGGGTTCTTGTCATTGGTTGCTTTGGCTTTCTTTACTTTCTTGTCCAGCTTAGCATCAATGAATGGACCTTTTTTTAGGCTTCTTGACATAATCTTGTTATTTATTTCTTCTTTCTCTTTTTAGCTCTTTTAACGATAAACTTATCACTCCATTTACCCTTCTTCCTTGTCTTTACACCCAAAGCTTTCTTTCCCCAAGGAGTCTTTGGACCACCTTTCAAACCAATAGGACTATGGCCTTCACCACCACCATGAGGATGATCACAAGGGTTCATGTTCTTTCCTTTTACTATAGGTCTCCAGCACATTAATCTCCTGCGTCCTGCCTTGCCCCATCTAATCAATCTATAGTCAGGATTACTTACCATGCCAACAGTGGCCAAACAAGTCTTTTTTACCAATCTAACTTCACCAGAAGGCAACTTCATCTGAGCATACTCCCCTTCAACTACCTTTAGCTGTGCTCCTGTGCCAGCGCCACGCACTATCTGACCACCCTTTCCTGGAGTCAATTCAACATTATATACGAATAATCCAACAGGAATCTGCTCCAAAGGCATACGATTTCCTGGCTTGGCCTCTATCTTTTTTTCACTTGAAATAAGCTTGTCTCCCACACTCACACCTTGTGGTGCTAGGAAATATGCTTTTTCTCCGTTTGGATATTCAACTAGTATAATACGAGCTCCTCTATTTGGATCATATTCAATAGCCTTCACTTCAACCTCTATATCAAACTTTGTTCTTTTGAAATCAATTATACGGTATAGTCTTTTCACTCCACCACCTCTATGTCGTACAGTTATTCTACCAGTATTATTTCGTCCAGCCTTTTTATTCAAAGATTCTACCAAAGACTTCTCAGGCTTTTGCTTGGTAATATCAGAAAAATCATCAACACTTGATTTGCGCCTACCTGGAGTAGTTGGTTTGTATCTTTTTATCGGCATACTTTATACTCCTTCGTGAATACTAATACTCTGCCCCTTTGACAAAGTTACCAAGGCCTTTTTCCAATCACTACGTCTTCCAGCAACTCTACCATATCTAGCCTTCTTACCTTCCATATTCATTATCCTTACTTTCTTAGGGACAATTCCATAGACCTGCTGAATAGCTGATTTTACATCAGTCTTGGTTGATCTTTTGTTTATCATAAAGGTATATACTCCACTTGCTTCGGCAATACTAGCCTTTTCACTGATAATAGATTTGATTAAGACTTTATGAGCATCGCCCTTAATCTTTACAGCCTTTTTAGCAACCTTTTTCTCTACAACATTCTCTTCTTTCTTTTCTACCTTTTTTTCAACCTTAACCTCAGGCTTTTCTGCCTTTTTTTCAACTTCCTTATTCTTTTTTAGCTTATTAAACAAACCCATATTATTTAGTAAGTCTTTTTTCTAAAACTTCAACCGCTTTTTTAGTGATAATAATATACTGGTGATGCATTAAATCAACTACATTTACATCTTTTGCCTGTTGCATATCCAGCCTTTCTATATTCCTAGTAGCTAAGTTCAACTTTTCATCAGTCTTGGAAGCCAGCAACATTGTTGTCTTACCCACACCTGGTAGAGCCTTTCTTAGTACAGCTACTTTTTTTGCTTTCCCATCAGTAGACAAATCTTCCACCACTATCATCTTCTTATCAGCAACTTTACCAGTCAAACACATCCTCATAGCCAACTGAT
>CAYPPF010000040.1:0-9286 GCA_964412535.1 uncultured Gammaproteobacteria bacterium
GTACCCAACTGAAAAAGACTATTTAGAGGCTTTTGACAGCCTAGTTGGCAATGTTCCGAAAAAAGGGTTAATCATAGCCTGTCCAGACAATCAAAATGTGCAAAGTATTGTTGAAAAATCTAACTGTCCTGTGATCACATACAGCACCAAAGAAGGAGACTATACATACAACAATGTTGAACAAAACAAACAAGGATTAACTTTTTCGATCACACACAAAGGAGAAGAGTACAGAGTATCATCCCCAATGCTAGGCGAATACATGGCAGAAAACATTACTGGATGTTTCGCAATGGCTCATCAAATTGGAATTGATCCTAAAAAAATAATCCAAGGTATCTCCACCTTCAAAGGGATGAGAAGAAGGCTGGAAAAAAGACTAGACAACGATGTGATAGTAATTGACGACATTGCACACTCTCCCACCAAATCAAAGGCTGTTCTGAAAACCCTAAAAAAAATATATAGCGGAAAAATAACTGCTGTGTTTGAGCCAAACACTGGAAACAGAAAGCAGCAGTCAGCTCCCCACTATGACAATGCATTCACAAATGCAGACCAAGTGATCATCCCACGACTGACTAGGATAAAAAAGAATCCCAATGATACTGACCAGCCTTTTGACGGATCGCAACTAGCTGATGTTATCAAAAAAACTCATAATGATGTAAGATACATTGTAGATGATGAAGAATTAGTAGAATATATAGTTAACAACACCAAAAAAGACGATGTTATCGTATTTCTAGGAAGCCACGGATTCAGGGGTATGATTGAGCAAGTTGTGGAAAAATTAAAAACACAGGCTAAAGCCTGTGTTGGAAAATGATAATATCTACTACTTGCCCTCGTCAATTATCTCTGCAACCACTTCCTCGCCCACTTCAGTAACTAAAAGAGAAATCCCACATACATTACACTCTACCACCTGTTTGGGTTGCAAGTCTGGGAACGGGGAAAGATCCACTTCATTCTTACATTCAGGACAAATTAGTTTCATATTGACATTTTATTAGAAATAAGACTAATATATACTAACAGATAATCGAAAAATTGACAAGAAACCAGTATGAAGACCGTACAAATGCCATACAGCAAACTAGCTAAAGCACTGGGCGTAAAAGACGTCTTTCTTAAGCGTGAAGACCAACACAAGTATGGATCCCACAAAGGAAGAGCAATCCCGTTAATGATAAAGCACTACCTTAAGGAAGAAGAAATAACTAACTTCGTTATTTCTTCGTCTGGTAATGCAGCTTTAGCTGCAATTCATGCTACCCAATCCCATAATCGTAATAACCTAAACAAAATAAAACTATCTGTACTAGTAGGAGAAAACATAATACCACAAAAACTCAAAATCATAATCGCAACCATTAATGACATTAACATTACCTTGGAACAGGTAGAGAAACCAAAACAAACTGCATTTCAAATAGATAAAGATGGAAAAGCTAAAAATCTCCGCCAATCCACTGATGAAATCGCACTCCTAGGCTACTTTGAACTAGCTCAAGAACTTGGAAACATACCCCACCTTTCTGCTGTATTTGTACCAACCTCATCTGGAACCACTGCCCAAGGAATTGGCGAAGCATTTGAAAAACTAGAAATGAATCCTCAAGTCCACATAGTACAAACAGAAGCATGTCATCCAATTGCCGGAGATTTCCATCCTTCTGAAAAAGAAAAGGATTCATCAATTGCCGGAGCAATTGTTGACAGGGTAGCTCATAGAAAAGCAAAGGTTGTGGAGGTAATAAAAAACAGCCAAGGATCTGGCTGGATAGTCAGTGACGAAGGAATAAAGGAAGCTGTAAAGCTAGTTAAAGAAACCTGTAATGTTGCAATATCTGCAAATAGTGCACTATCAGTAGCTGGTCTTAAAAAAGCTAGAGAAGACGGATGGACAACTGATGGAGTTGTTGCCTGTCTGATAACCGGAGCCTAGTGGGTAATCATTTTCAAACCAACCCCAAATATCATAGGCAAAAATAAGAAAAGGATTAACCAAATAGCTACCGTAAGCCAAACAAGCATAAAGCTTGTTTTTTTAGATACAGAGGATTCTAACAAAGGCATCTTGACAACATACCCCTTTTTCATTTTAGAAAATAAGAATGGAATAAACAAAACCTGAATACCTGCGAATACGCACCAAATAGAAGGACTGTCCTTTACAACATTAAAGCTAGTAAATATATTAGAAGAGCAAAACAAGCCAACCCCTTGTACGTATGCAGAAAAATATGCATAAATAAGAGCAACTACAAAAGATAAGTTAACAACACAAAAGCCATACAGCAGTAACAGTCTTCTATTCTCTCTTACTGTACTAATCTTCATGATATACCATATACATACATTCCAATATATAAACAAAAGCATCCACGCTGCTGCCCATATAAAATGAGAATAGCCGCGAACCCAAAAATGCATATTCTCAAAACTCATGTTGGTTCCAAACATGATTATACCAACCCAGATAATCACAAAAGCAAAAACTCTACTTCCCAATGACAGCCTACTCAAAACTTCCAAAGACCTCATTAAAAAATACATACAGGAAATAGAAACAATCAACCCTATCTTGTACAACACCTGACTCTCTGTTTGTATTGCCAAAAATTCCATAAACTGATGCCCTGCAATACAGAAATATCCTATTAATACGTACTTGAAAAATAAAACCAACCTCTTACTTGTAAAAAGCTTTTTCAACCTACCTCTAGTACTTTTCCAAACATACTTCCACCAAGAATACCCGCATCCACTGGCAATCACAGAACCAACAACTAATGACACTTCTTTGCTATAGCACATGTTGTTTAGTTAAAACACTAATAATATTTTCCCCCTCTTCCTGACCATCTCTTTTCTTCCTACTGGAAAAAAAGTTTTCTTCAACTAAAAAGCCTGCTTCCTCAAACAAGCCTCCTAGCTCGTCTAAATCAAAACCATGGTAATACCTTTCTCCAATCACCTTGCCAGAACCATCCATCCATGGAACTACATATTCGTTATTCCCCCACTTTTTGTACTTTCCACTTTCCACCTTCTCTCTCCCCCACCTTCCTAACAAATTCCAATTAGTCATTACCACCCTTCCACCAGACTTCAATACCCCTTTCATCTCCTGTAATGCTTTCAACCTGTCCACATTACTAGAGAGATGATGAAAGGCAGCAATACAGAAAACAACATCAAAACTATTTTTCCCAAAAGGAATATCTGTCATTTCACCAACTAAGAATTCTAAATCAGGAAACTTCTTCTTGGCAATCTTAATTAACTCCTCGCTCTGATCTACACCAACGTACGAAACTTGACCTTTTTCCCATAACTGGTATAATCGACCATTGCCACATGCCAAATCTAACACTTTATCCCCATCTTTGGTATACTTAACTAAAGGCTTGAGATCTTCCCACAAAAACTCCCTAGTTTTAGAAAACTGACTAGCCGCCTGGTTATATACTTTCTTGTTATCAACAAAAGGCATACAAATGAATAATCTAGAAACAATTATTAACGAAATTATTAAACAAAAGCCTCGTACAAAGGCTGAACTTAATGACATCCGAAGAAAAATCAGTAATAGTCAGAAAGTAAAACAACCTTCTAATAGAGAATTACTTTCAGCATACCAAAAATTAGCAAAAAAGAAAAGCCTTAAACTAGAGAATAACACATTATTGTTGTTAAGAAAGGCTGACATACGAACACTTTCCGGAGTTGCGATTGTAACCTCCCTCACCAAACCCTTCCCATGTCCTGGCAAATGCATATACTGCCCAGTAGAAAAAAACATGCCAAAGAGCTATCTTGCTTCTGAGCCAGCAGCTGCAAGAGCACTAAAGCTGAAATTCAACCCATACACCCAAATGCAAAAAAGGATATTGATGCTAGAACAATCAGGACACCCTACTGACAAAATAGAATTCATTGTCAAAGGCGGAACTTGGAATGCATACACCATTAAATACCAATATTGGTTCATCCTCCGCTCATTCCAGGCATGTAATGGTACCAGAAGTAAACTAACACCGAGATCCTCCCTAAAAAACCTTCAATCAGCCTTAGAAAAAGAACAAAAGAAAAATGAAACAGCCAAATATAGGGTGATTGGGCTTACTCTAGAAACTAGGCCAGATGCTATAAACGCAGAAACTGTCTTTCACATGAGAAAACAAGGATGTACTAGAATAGAACTAGGACTACAGGCCACTGATGACAAAATACTCAAACTAACCAAAAGGGGACACACTGTTCAACAATTCAAAGACGCTATTCTTCTACTACGTCAAGCTGGATTCAAAGTGGATCTTCATTTCATGCCAGACCTACCAGGCTCTAATGAAAAAAAAGATGTACAAATGTACAAACAGTTATTTTCTGATCCAGCACTAAAGCCAGACATGGTAAAGATATATCCATGTACAGTGATAAAAACAGCCGAACTATATAAATGGCACAAGGCTGGAAAATACAAACCGTATAACAAAAAAAAGCTTTTCCAAGCTTTGGTACAAATGAAAAAAGATACTCCGCGATATTGCAGAATCTCCCGCCTAGTACGAGACATACCAACCAATGACATCCAGGCAGGCAATTCTATCACAAACTTGAGAGAAGAATTAAAAAAAGAGATGAGGGAAAAGAAAGTTGAATGCAAATGTCTAAGATGCAGAGAAATAGGGCACCAAAAGATAAAAAGAGGTGCTATAAAATTATTTATTGATAAATACCAGACAGTTGGAGGCAAAGAATACTTCATAAGCTATGAAGATCCCAAACGCAAAGCAGTGTTTGCTTTTCTGAGACTACGTCTACCGGAAAAAACTGAAAGCAAACTATATGACCTAATCCCTGAAATACAAGACTGTGCCTTTATCAGAGAACTCCACACATATGGACAATTGGTAGAGGTGGGAGAAAGAAGCAAGACAGACAGTCAACACAAGGGATTGGGCAAAAAACTTGTAAAAGATGCAGAAAAAATAGCAAAAGAAGCAAATTTCAATAAAATGGCAGTAATTTCCGGAGTAGGTGTAAGAGGATACTATAGAAAATTAGGGTATAAAAAAACAGGCACATATATGACCAAAAGCCTGTAATTACACCAACTCCCCCATCTTCTTATATAATTCATCAACATTTCCAGGCTGTACTAACCAGCCTGTTTTTTCATCTACTAACTCCCGCACTCCTCCTGTATTAGCAGCTAAAACCTTCAACCCATGAGACAACCCCTCTAAAATTACAGCAGGTCTGTTCTCCATGCAGACTGAAGGAAAAACCAAAACACTGCATTCATTATATACCCTTTCTAGTTCTTTCCCCTCTTGTCTTCCATAGACAAACACCCTAACATCCCTCTCAGACCATTTTTCCACAGCTTCTTTCAAAAATCCATCCCCCACTATATGCAACTCAGCATCAACACTACCCAATCTTTCCCATGCTTGTATTAAAATATGGACACCCTTGTGTCCGACCAAAGACCCAACAAACAAAAACTTTGTCTTTCCTTCTTTTTCAATTCCGCTCATCTCAACTGCGACCCTCTCTACTTTCCATTCTGAATTTAAAAAAAATTCTCTTTTTTTATAGAAATCTTGTAAAAACTCTGACAACACTAAAACTTCATCAGGCTTACCCATTCTTTTCTTCATTAACCAACCATACATCCTCTGTGCCAGACTATCCTTCACATGATTCCATGATAACACTCCGCTTGGCTCAACTAACTGCACATCATGTAAAACATGGATATGTTTTACCCTCATTCTCTGTATAGCCCTAGGAACACCAAAACCAATCCCCATTAGATTATGAGTCTGCACCTCATCTGGCTTTTCTACCGCTAAAATCCCCCTAACAATACTAGCGCTCCAACAATTAAATATATCAATCTTGTGCCACGCAAGTTTAGATAAAAGATTATGTTTTCTTAGACTCCTATATGGGAAGATGTTAGGAACCCAAAACCTATACACCACCACCCCAGACTCTTCAACCCTCTCCGGCTTCCAAGAACCCCACCCTTTCCACACACCAGAGGTTATTACCACAGCCTCTTCACCTTTTGCAACCAAAGACTTGGCAGTCTTTTCTACTACTGTTTCTGCACCCCCAACTGCATTAGGGGGGTATAGATTGTTAATTAAACAGATTTTCATGCTTCAATTATACCAGATTATGTGTCTATGTAAACAAAAAAGCTCTTTTGAGCTAAATATGGTGGTAGCCGGGGAAGCAGTTGACTGCTCCCCAGCAAATGAACTATTCTTGGAAAATGACCTCGAAATCTGATGCCGGCGACCAGACTTCATAATATCCTGGATTGACTGGTGTTTCTTGCTCTACCTGATCCATCTTTGTGGTGATGTCCATTATCACGGACAGTACCATAAAGGCGACTATGCAGAAGAAAACTCCCCTATAAAACTTGTATCTTTCCTCCATATCAGCCACCTCCTTCTGTGAGACTGTTGACTGCACGGATCACACGCTCCCACGGCGGCTCCCAGATACTGAACGAAGTCTCTTGCTTCTTGTACGGCAGCTTCCAACAGTTATGTGTCCAGAGCTGCTCCAGCCCCTTGTGACTGTCTGGTGACCCATGCCGTATGTTCCGTATCCTACACAGATATGGACACTCTTTTGCTTGCTGTACACTGCAATCAGTAGGAGAGAACTGATGTCTTCCAGGATAGTAGCGCAGGCATTTTGCCCCGAACAGGCGCTGTGAACAGATATCCATTTTCTTCACCGGCTCAACCCCCTGCTCTCCAAAACGCAGAACATCAAAGGCCTCTTCCATGGGCATGTCTTGAAGGCGGCTCTCTTTCTGGCTACCCTGCAGTGCCCAGTAAAAGAAGGCCAGGGTAAGGCACAGAAAAAGAGGGAAGAGAGGAACACCGCCCTTGAAACGTTGGGTGGTATACCGCCTGACCAGTGCCAAGAAGGTGATGAATGACACAAATGTAGCAAATCCCCAGATCGAGGCATTCAGCCAGTGATACACACCGATGAGAGAACCTCCACCAACCAAGAAAATGAGCACAATCAGTGCGATTGCACAACCCCAAACAAGATCTGCCAAGCTTGTATTGTCTTCCACGATCCACCTCCAGTTAGGATGAAAGGTACAAATCCCATATTTTAGGTAAAGTAAACCACAAAAAAAGTGAATTGTCAACAGCTGCCCCACACATAATTCACATCTAGGGGGTTGAAGGGATATGATAAATAGGATAATATAACCACACGTATGCCGGATATAACAGAGCTGGAAAAAATTCCACCCCAAAATGCCGAAGCCGAAATGTCTTTACTCGGCTCTATTTTGATTGACAAAGATGCCATGCTGAAGATAGCAGACCATCTTGATCCTGATGATTTCTACAAAAATATCCACGGCAATATATACGAAACAATCGTGGAACTATATAACAACAATGACTCAATAGATGTCCTTACACTGGGAAACAGATTAGAAGAAAAGAAAATATTGGACAAAATAGGAGGGAGAAGCTATTTAGTCTCTTTGTCAAACGCAGTACCGACTGCATCACATATTCTCCAATATGCAAAGATAGTAAGAAGAAAATCAACACTAAGAAAATTACTGGGCGCAGCAGGAGAGATAACTCGCTTGGGATATAAAGAGGACACAGAAAACATTGAAAGCCTGTTAGATGAAGCACAGCAACATTTATATGGAGTAACGCAAAAGCACATTAAAAGAACTTTTGTACCCATTAAAACCGTACTTAGTGATGCTTTTGAAAGAATCGATGAACTGCACAAAGAAAAAGGCAAACTAAGAGGTATACCAACTGGATTCAAGCAACTGGATAATCTATTGGCTGGATTCCAAAAATCAGACCTACTAATTCTAGCAGCAAGACCATCTGTTGGTAAAACATCACTGGCACTAGATATGGCTCGCCATGTGGCAGTAAGAGAAAAGGTGCCTGTAGGAATATTCTCACTAGAAATGAGTAAAGAACAACTAGTAGATCGTCTACTCTGCTCAGAAGCTAATGTTGACCTTTGGAAGATGAGGACTGGAAATCTTTCTGACAGACCAGATAGTAATGATTTCCCTAAAATAGGGCACGCTATGGGTGTGCTGTCAGAGTCACCTATATATATAGATGACAATCCTGGTAATAATGTAATGCAAATACGAACTAAGGCACGAAGGCTGCAGGCTGAACACGGACTAGGACTGATAGTGGTAGACTATTTACAATTAATGGAATCTCATAGTAAGAGGGGTGGAGACAACCGTGTACAGGAAGTAGCAGAAATTAGTAGAAACCTCAAAGGAATTGCCCGTGAACTAGATGTGCCAGTATTGGCACTATCACAGCTCTCCCGTTTAGTTGAACAAAGAAAGCCTGCCATTCCTAAACTATCAGATCTACGTGATTCTGGATCTATTGAGCAAGATGCTGATATAGTAATGTTCATATACCGTAAAATGTCTGATAGAGGCTATAGACCGGAAGACATTCCTCCTGATGAACGAAACTTAGCAGAAATACATATTGCAAAACATAGAAACGGACCCACAGGGATGGTAAAAACATTTTTCAATGAAAAACAAGCAAGCTTCCGCAACTTAGAAACCCAATTTGGAGACAAAGCACCTCTTGCACCACCTCCTCAAATCAAGAAAGAGGAACTACCTGTAAAACCAGCTATGCCTAAATTTTAACCAAACTATATGTTCAACAAGCTAAAACAATACAAAGACATACGAGGACAGGCTAAAAACCTGCAAAATCAGCTGTCTGAAGAAAGCGTGACAACCTCAAGCAACGGGATATCGCTAACCATGGATGGCAACCTAAAAATGACTAATTTAGACATTCCAGCAGACATGCTTGAAAGTAGTAAGAAAGGTAAAATAGAAGATGCTGTAAAAGATGCACATGATAGTGCTATAAAAAAGATACAGCGCATCATGGCCATGAAGATGAAAGAAATGGGAGGAATGCCTAACATGCCTGGAATAAGCTAGGGGTAATAGATTCAAATGTACCCAGAACCGATCAAGAATCTCATTAGTGCCTTTTCCCAACTACCCTCAGTGGGTGAAAGAACAGCTGAAAGGTTTGTTTTTCATTTACTCAAATCAGGTAAAAAACAAGTGGCAGAGCTGGCCCTAGCCCTTAAAAAAATAGCTGGGGAAATCAAAAGCTGTGAAATTTGCTGGAACTTTAGTGATATATCCCCTTGCGCTGTCTGCGCAAGCAAAAACAAAGACAAA
>CAYPPF010000041.1:0-7528 GCA_964412535.1 uncultured Gammaproteobacteria bacterium
CAATATAATGTTGTCTCGCGACAACTTAAGAGTTGATATAACCTTCTATAAAGAAGGATTAAGCTCTATATGTTTGAATAGACGTTCATTTGATTTTTACCACATTCCTGTAGTGAACTTGTCTTGTTTGTTTATATGATTGCTGTTGTATTGGTTTAAATTGTGAACGATCGCTTTCTAATCTAGGTTAGAAAGAAAAAAGAGAAACCAATTCATTAGTTGCTCTTTTTTCTTCCTAGTATCTTCTCAGACTTGGGAAAAACTAGATTGTGTAAAGTTTGTTTAGATGCCTAGACATTGTATATGTATATACAAAGCTTGTCAAGGGGAAGATACTAACAAATGGGGATAACCAAAAACAAAATCCCATTCGCGGCCTCCCTACCTTTTTACCAACCCCTTAGTAAAAAAGTAGGATTGCGAATGAGACTTGGTCTCTCTCGCTTTTTGATTGTGTATGAATGTACTCTTGAGACCTTTATTCAGTCTCGACCTCTCTCTTGGTACGCGCTTCCAGTCTCCAACCTGCCAATGGGTCACCGTCACATGCCACCACCTGGGCATGGAACGGAAGATCCCAGCCCTTGAACCATATTTGAGGTGCGGAACCGAGCGCCATGTCTCGTTTGAGATCCTCTATCTCTGGTATTGCATCCAACAGCCTGCGGTAGCACTTGCGGCAAATTGCCACACACTCATTGCGATCGGTCTTCATTAGTGCAGTCCGGCGTGGATCCAACTCACTCTTGCGAGATCCCTCGCAATCAGGCATGGCACAGCCTTGACGATTCACATTCTGCCGCACGATTGTCTCGTGCCAGAGAAGGATGAGGTCAACCGTGACTGGCTGAAGCTTCCAAGGCTCGGCCTTGTACAACTTGCCATTGGAGACCAGTCCTTTGTTAAAGGGACTTGCCTCCCGACAGACGAGCAGTCCATCTTCCAGACTGATCTCAACCTCAGGGCACTCCACCTCGTTGAACAAAGTGGGGTGGTGATAGAAGACAGGGTCCCCGTGGTCACCAACCTGCACGGTTGGATACAACTTGGTCAAATCGCTACCATGGCCGCAGGCAGTTACTCCGCCACGAATCTTGCCCTGGCCATCAGGGCCAAACACCTCCTTAGTTAGAGGTGCGATCCTTTCTGAATAACTCACCATTGTAGGCATCCTCTCCTCCTTGTCTCAAAGACAGTTGGTTCAACTCCAAAATAACATTATTGGCAATATATCATTTGTTTGTTGTGGTGTCAATAAAAAAACCCTCAAATGAGAGTACCTTTACCAGTGGACGGAGGGGGAATCGAACCCCAGAAGCTAAAATGGTAAAATTAGCCGCGAGCCTTTCGCGCTCCGCCCTCCCTGTCCACTAAAGTCAGTGTACTAAAGAAATCTTGGTACGTAAAGAGCTCCCCTAAGGGAGCTCTGGACTTCGAAGTGCGAACGGATGTTCACAGCTAAATTTACCATTATTCTAAGTATAACAAATCAAATTTTCCTTGTCAACAAGACGAATAAGGACACTATCCCTTTCTCCACTTCTCAATCTCACCATGATCCCCGCTTAACAAAATATCAGGTACTTTCCACCCTCTAAAATCAGCCGGCTTGGTATATTGAGAATATTCCACGTCAATCTCTCCCCCATGAGTTTCTTCTAGCAGAGATTCTTCATTACCCAACACTCCTTTAATTAATCTGCTTACTGACTCTATAATAATCAAAGAGCCAAGTTCGCCACCAGCCAAGACATACGGGCCAATAGAAATCTCTTCATCCACCATATTATCAACCACTCGCTGATCCACTCCCTCATATCTTCCACATACAAAAGTTATCTCATCCAATTTACTCCACTTCTCTGCCATCTTTTGATCAAACTGTTTTCCTCTTGGAGAAAGTAGTATTGTTTTTTTCTTTCTTTTTATATCTCCACTAAAAACCTTCTTTATTTTAGACAACCCGTCAGCCTTTCTAAATGGTATAGCATCTAAACTTTTCAAGGCCTTGAAAATTAAGTCGGGTTTCATTACCATACCAGGACCTCCACCATATGGAGTATCATCCACTGTCCTGTGCCTGTCTTCAGCAAAATCCCTAAGATTAACCGGATTAATATTAATAAGATCATTCTTTTGTGCTCTACCCAAAATACTCTCATTGCAATAATGGGAAACCAAATCTGGAAAAATTGTTATCACATTGAATTTCATACTCTGTTAATTATACTACTAAAATGTTTAGAAACAAAACCACCCTTAAAGGTGGTTTTGTTAATTGTAACTAAATATTATTTAGTCTTCCCTTCTACAATCTCTTTCTCTACATTCTTAGGAACCTCTGCATAACTGCCAAACTCCATGCTGTAGCTAGCCCTCCCTTGGGTCATTGACCTCAAAGATGTTGCATAACCGAACATGCTTGCCAATGGTACCTCAGCCTTCACTATCTTGGCTCCACCCCTATCTGTCATTTCCTGTACCTGTCCACGCTTTGCGCTCAAGTCACCAACCACATCTCCCATATTTTCTTCTGGGGTGATAACCTCTACAGACATGATAGGTTCTAGTAATATTGGGGTTGCTTTTTTAACAGCAGCTTGGAAACCCATACTGCCTGCCATCTTGAAAGCAACTTCAGAAGAATCAACCTCGTGGAATGAGCCATCATATACTGTTGCCTTGATATCTATTAACGGATAACCAGCAATTATGCCTTTGTCCATTGCTTCAATCACACCTTTTTGTATGGCAGGGATATACTCCTTAGGAATAACACCACCTTTAATTTTATCAACAAATTCAAAGCCCTCACCACTTTCCTGTGGTTCAACTTTGATCCAACAATGTCCGTACTGTCCACGACCACCAGACTGTTTCACATACTTACCTTCTGCCTCAGCAATCATCTTAATGGTTTCTTTGTATGCTACTTGTGGCGCACCTACGTTGGCCTCTACAGTAAACTCCCTTTTCATTCGATCAACTAAAACATCCAAGTGAAGCTCCCCCATTCCAGAAATAATGGTTTGCATGGTTTCTTCATCAGTATGAATCTTGAAAGTAGGGTCTTCCTCAGCTAGTTTTTGCAGAGCAATGCCCATCTTTTCCTGATCCGGCTTAGTCTTTGGTTCAATGGCAACAGAAATTACCGGTTCTGGGAAAGTAATGTTCTCCATTACTACGGGCCTATTTTCATCACACAAAGTATCACCAGTAGTAGTTTGCTTTAGCCCGATAGCTGCAGCAATATCGCCGGCGTATACTTTGTCTACTTCTTCTCGTGAGTTAGCATGCAGACGAACAATACGACCAATTCTCTCTTTCTTGCCAGTGGTGGTGTTCAAAACATAGCTACCAGAACTCAGTGTGCCAGAATATACTCTAAAAAAAGCCAGTTTACCCACATACGGGTCAGTGGCAATCTTAAAAGCCAAAGCAACAAAGGGATCATCATCACTAGCCCTTATATCATATGTCTTTTCTTCGTTATCTGGATCAGTTGCTTCAATGTCAGGCACTTCCAGTGGAGAGGGTAAGTATTTTACTACTGCATCTAACATTGGTTGTACACCAATATCCTGCAAAGCAGTACCACATAATACCGGATACATTTCATCCCGTAACACTAATTCACGGATAGCCTTCTCTATTTCTTCTATTGAAACGTCTCCACCTTCTAAGTATTTGTTCATTACTTCTTCATTTGCTTCAGCAGCTTTTTCTAGCAACTTACCTCTGTACTCTGCCACCTTCTCTTTCAGATCTTCAGGTATGTCAATCTCTACTACATTCATTCCATGATCACCCTCAAACTTGAAAGCTTTTTCTTTGATAAGATCAACTACTCCAACATGATCACCTTCAGCACCGATAGGGAGCTGGATAGCTACTGCCTTATTTGACAAACGATCAACAATTGAGTTAAGGCTCATGTAGAAGTCAGCACCAACCTTGTCCATCTTGTTTATAAAACAAATTCTAGGAACTTTGTACTTATCAGCCTGGCGCCACACTGTTTCTGATTGAGGCTCTACTCCTTGAGAGCCATCAAATACTGCCACTGCTCCATCTAGCACCCGCAAAGAACGCTCTACCTCAACGGTAAAGTCAACATGTCCTGGAGTATCTATGATGTTAACGCGGTTATCTTGCCAAAAACAAGTGGTGGCTGCAGAAGTAATAGTGATGCCACGTTCTTTTTCTTGCTCCATCCAATCCATATCAGCTTCACCATCATGAGTTTCGCCAATCTTGTGTTTTTTACCTGTATAGAACAAAACGCGTTCAGTAACAGTTGTTTTGCCAGCATCAATATGGGCCATTATTCCTATATTCCTAGTTTTTTCTAATGTATATTCTCTAGCCATATTTTATGTTAATTATTTCTTTTTCTTTGGCCTTCTGCGAGCAAAATGAGCAAAAGCCTTGTTAGCCTCTGCCATGCGGTGAGTATCTTCTTTCTTTTTTATCGCTCCACCTGTGCCCTCTAATGCATCAAACATTTCAGATGACAAACGGACAATCATATCCTGACTTTTTCTCCCTCTGGCAGCATCAATGAGCCAACGAAAAGCTAAGGCATTCTGTCTTTCCAGTGAGACTGGAATAGGTACTTGGTAATTAGCTCCACCAACACGTTTAGAACGCACTTCCACCTGCGGACGAATGGCGTCTAGTACTTCTTCAAAAAGTTTTAATGTATCTTTACGTTTTTTCTTTTCCTGTAAGCGTTCCAATGCATCATATACAATCTTTTGAGCCAAACTCTTTTTCCCATCTTTCATAATTACATTAATGAACTTGGCTAGCAAAATACTACCATGCTTTGGATCAGGACTAATAGTACGCTTTGGTACACTCTTTCCTCTAGGCATATATAATATTATTAATTATGATTTTGGCTTCTTGGTTCCGTACATTGAACGACTTCTCTTTCGACCTTCTACTCCCTGTGTATCGTACACGCCTCGCACAATATGATACCTCACACCAGGCAAGTCTTTTACTCTTCCCCCACGAATTAGTACGATTGAATGCTCTTGCAAGTTATGTCCCTCACCAGGGATATATGCAATTACTTCCTGACCATTAGACAACCTTACTTTAGCTACCTTACGCAAAGCTGAGTTAGGCTTCTTAGGGGTGGCAGTATATACCTTTGTACATACTCCTCTCTTAAATGGAGCTCCTCGTTTAAGCTCTGTTTTTTTGCGGTGCAAGGAATCATATGTGAACTGCAAAGCAGGAGACTTTGATTTAGTCACCTTATCTTTTCTACCCTTGCGCAGCAATTGATTTACTGTAGGCATAGATTAAACCTAATTATTAATTAAAAAATGGCCAATAGGCCAAATCATACATTCATTTAGAACAAACGTATGAATCGACCCAGCGATTACCCTTCACCCCTTTACAGGGATTACTTACGTTAAGGTGAGATCATTATATATTAGTATATAAAGCCTGTCAAGCACTACTTTGCACAACGCTTGACAAAACCATAAAAACATGCTATACTATATCATCGGTATTCAAATACTAAATAGCTAGTTTTAGCCAAAAAAGACTAAAAATTCGTTGTTTTAACCCAGCTTTTAGGTATCCAAAGTGGATGTCGGTTGGATGAAGTAATGACATGGCCAGCAATGTAGGAGGAATAGCCATGCAGAGATGTGTTGCACTTTTCATCGCCGTTATCGTAGTAAGTTTCACTTGCCAGGTGCTGGCGCAAGATGGGGTTATGCTTGCTGACTCGGATTCCCCCGCACCGCACGGCATCACCAAACATTTCACCACTTCGGCAGGGGTGTTTACCACCTGTACCGGGTGGGGAGACTACCCACAAGCCGTGGGAGTAGGGGGCCATGTCTCCAAAAATGGAGGGGTCTACCTCGAAGACCATGAACTCGGAATGGACTGCCAGTACAACACACGAGGCGGCGCAGTCCACAGCACCATCATTCTCCCGACTGGAAGAATCATTTATTCCCTCAACGGAGAATGGAACTGGGGCATTCTGGGCTTCATCGACGACATCGCTGAGGGCCCTGACGGAGAGATCTACCTTCTCAACGGCCTAGGTGGGACAGCGGTCTCGCGATATGACGAAAAGGAAGACCACTTCATTCGGGTCTTCGACACCCGCTCATACGTAGTGAGAAGAACTGGGCTTTCTCAGATTTCATTGTATGCTCTGATCCCCTACGGGGGAGACGACGTGTTCCAGGGTGTCCTGACCTGGACAAACAATGGGTGGATCGAAATCTACTACACAGGACGTGAGCAAAACGGCCCTGCTCATGTGGCAGAAATCGACGACGGCCTCGTCGCCATCATCCACAATACGTGGGATGAAGACAACAGACCGGAGATCACCTACTTCGATCCCACTACCCTGCAGTTCCTGGAAATATCACGGGAGCTGTAGACCGCCCTTTCAACCAGTGATGGTCACTTTCCATTCAACGAGATGACCAGCCACCAACCCAAGTGCGATGGATTCTCCAGCGCACTACCTCTGAATATTTATATCAATGAATGTTTAGAAGTTAAAAAATCCCTTTCAAGGGATTTTTTGTTTCACTTAATATACTAACCCCTAAAACAACCCCATCCCTCCTGTAAAGATATTATAAACAAAAAATATAACAGGGGTAATGAAACGAAAACCGAAAAAGATAAAAATCAAAAGTATAACAAACCCATACTGTTCTAACATCATCTTTAACTTGTATTGTGAATCTGGAAGTAGAGCATATAATAATTTAGAGCCGTCCAACGGTGGAATAGGGACTAGATTAAATACCCCTAACAACACATTGGCATATACAATAACAGAAAGAAACAAAGTAAGGTTAGTTACTGGTAAATACCGAATTAATAACCCAAACACAAATGCTAAGAAGAAATTAGACAATGGACCAGCCATAGCTACCATTGCAGGTCCCCATTTCTGATTTTTGAGATTATACGGATTAAAAGGAACCGGCTTGGCGTATGCAAACAAAAACCTACCTCCAGTAAAGAAAAACAAAATCAATGGCATTATCAATGTCCCCCACTTGTCTACATGCACTCTAGGATCTAAACTCAACCTACCTGCATATTTTGCAGTGGGATCACCTAGCTGATTAGCCATCCAACCATGAGAATACTCATGAATAATGGCTGAGGGTATGATCACCACAAAGAAAAATAATAGAGGAACTATATCCATATGAACTTGACAAAAAAAATTATTAAGTATATAATGCTCTCATTAACTACAATAGTATACCGTACTATCCTACACTAATCAATCATCATATGTCTAGAAAATGCTATATCTGTGGCAAGGGTCCAAAAAAGGCGGCTATTAGAAGCCATGCAAAAAACAAGACTCTACGAACACAAAAGCCAAATCTTCAAAAAGACGACAAAGGAAAACTAGCTTGCTCTCGATGCATACGCACTGCAAGCAAGAAAGCAAGCTAGTAATCGACCACCAGCAGGGCTGGTGGCTTTGTTTTTGCCGGCGATGCCGGCT
>CAYPPF010000042.1:0-5465 GCA_964412535.1 uncultured Gammaproteobacteria bacterium
CGGCTAACGCCTCCGAACGTACACACACCGGCTACGCCGGCGGTTTATAGAATAAACAAATGACCTCCTCCCCGGGTTCCGGCTAGCGCCTACACCCGGGGTTTCCTTTTCTTGGCATGAGAACACAACTAACGTTGTGTTCTCATGCAACTAGCTTGCCACAGTATTACATCTGTGGCAAGTATGGCACCATTCCTACCCCGGACTCCAACCAAAGCACCCCCTTCGGGGTGCATCTATCGTCTGTCGGCTTTGATTTCCGTCCGGGGTTGTCCTGGAAGATGTAAAACCCCCGCACTAGCGGGGGCTTATCATAGGAGGGGGCCGTACGTGCTTGTAATACTGTTCAGCACTAACGGCTTTCCCTCGTACCGGCTCTTGATCATGATTTTCTCCGTTTCTTTTTCGGCGGCAGGTGCGTAAGCCATTCGATCGGCACTTCGATGTACCAGTTGCTGTCCAAAAGGACGCAAGCTAGGTCTACAAAGACCTTTCCAATGGAATCCACTGTGCCCCGACGGTTGTAATAGTCCACTCTCACTCTGTCTCCCGGTTGGATAGATAAGTCCTCTATGGACCTTTCTATTAGTTCTTTCCTGGGAGGGTTGGTAGGTGGAAGCAACTCAAAAGTTGCCATTTTACACGGTCTTCTAAACATCCCATGGGAACGTCTCTTCGTACCGCTCCCCCTTCTCAAGTCGTGAACTGCAATTGCCGCCCTACTGTCTCTCTGATCTCGCCTCTGACCCATAATGCACCTCCTTTTCCGGACCGAGGAAATTGAAATTATCTTGCATAGAGATGACTACCATCTCTAGGCAAAGCTTGTTTCTAATAAAAAGCCCCTTTTAAGGGGCTTAGGATCATTTCTTTTTCTTTGTTCTTCTTTTTACAGTCTTTTTTTGAATCTTATCTTCTAATTTGTCAGCCATCTTTCCAACCACGAACTTCTCCATCAAACTTGCTACCATTCCACTCACTACCCCCATATTACTTGATAACTTGTCTACTTTGTGTCGTATGAATTCAACTGCCTCGGTAATCAACTCCAGCTTCTGCATTAGGTTCTCAATAATACGATTGGCATTGCGCAATACTCTGGCTGCTTGGTAAAGAAGCCAGCAAAGAAAAACTGTAAACCAGAGAATGCAGAATGATAATACGACGTATAAAAGGTCTGTACTTGTTTCCAACATAGATTTAGCCCCCTTACCACAAACGCAAGCATAGTACGCTCGTGAATTAAAAATAACAGGCAAAAATATTATACCACAGCTTGTCAAAAAACCAAAACTACTTCCTCACTTCAGCCTTGAAATCTCTTTCCAGTTTCTTAACAACTCTGTCATGCACTTTCTCCATCTCTTTAGATTCCAAAGTTTTTTCACTAGAGCGGTATGTAATATGATATGCTAAACTTTTTCTACCTCTCCCTATCTTATCATC
Organism: uncultured Gammaproteobacteria bacterium; assembly: GCA_964412535.1. Lineage (GTDB taxonomy): Bacteria > Patescibacteriota > Patescibacteriia > Magasanikbacterales > UBA922 > CAYPPF01. The sequence goes on from CAYPPF010000042.1 coordinate 1,447, forward strand.
TTCAAACACGTCAAAAAGCTCTACTTTTTCTACTAAGCTATCTGTTTTTTTAATTGCTTCCACTATCTTGCCATGAACTACCCTGCTATCAACAACAAAAGCAATATCTCTTTCTACTGCTGGATATTGAGGAATAGTATGATACTCAATTTTTTCACTAGAATATTCCACTAATTGACTTAGGTTTATTTCCACCAAAGCAACTCTCTCTTCAATTCCCAATCTTTTCTGCACAGAAGGATGTAGTTCCATAATACCACCAACCACCTCGCCTTTTACCATCACCTGTGCCTGTCTTGCAGGGTGTACAAAATTATCAACCACCTCACCCTTTGGTTCTAGAACAGAAGTACAACCAAGTTCTTTAACCATTTCCTGCACAGTATGTGCTACTTCGTGAAAAGGAACTTTATCACCCTTGCCAGCATATGCCATAGCTAGCACTAGATCCTGGCCTGGTAACAGTTCATCACTGTTTTCAGACGCACGTTGTCCTGACAATCCTTTAACAAATCTCTTACCTACTTCGAATAACTTAAGAGTATCAGAATAATGTAGATTCTTTTCAATATTTTCCAATAAATTAGGGATCAAACTCTCCCTCAAATATGGCCTGTCTTTTGCAATCGGATTGTCTAATTCCACACATCCTTCTGTTTTCATACCTAGCTTGTCCAGCAATCCAGGAGAAACAAAAGAATAGTTATATACTTCAGTAAAACTATGTTCTTTGCTTAGTAATTCTTTTATCTTTCTCTCTAACAATCTTAGTTCATTCCTTTCAGGAGGAGTAATTACAAACTCAGGAAGGCTCACCTCTATATTATCATATCCATATATACGAGCTACTTCTTCCACTAGATCTTCAGGAATAGAAATATCTTTGGTAGCTCTCCAGGTTGGTACTGACACTAACAATCCACCCTTTTTATGCTTTACTGAAAAACCTAATCCCTCTAATATTTTTACCACTCGCTTTACTTCCACCTCAATACCCATCTTTTTCTCTAAAAACTCCAAAGAGAGCTCTATTGGACCTTGATCTAGCTTGAAGTCAGATACATCAGCCACATTACTAATGACTTTAGATCCTGGACATAGCTCCAAAGTTAGTTGTACTGCTCTTCTAAGGGCCAACTCTGCGTTGTTAGGGTCCAAACTCTTCTCAAATCTAGCCGATGAGTCAGTGCGCAAGCCAAGCTTAGTTGAGGTACGACGTATGTTAGTAGCATCAAAATTGGCTGATTCAAATACAACTTCAGTAGTATCTTCTTGAATCTCACTGTTCAAACCACCCATTACTCCTGCCAAGGCAACTGCCTTTTGTTTATCAGCAATTACTAGCATATTTGTATCCAAATCATGTTCTTGCTCATCAAGAGTGACAAACTTTTCTTTTTCTTCTGCCTTCCTTACAACAATGTCTATACCACCCTCTTTATCTAATATCTGTCTAGAGTCAAAAGCGTGCAAAGGTTGACCTAAATCTAATAATACATAGTTGGTAATGTCTACTATATTGTTAATAGGGCGTAGACCAATTGCCATTAATCTTTTTTGCATCCATTCAGGAGATGGTTCTATTTTTACTCCTCCAACAGCCGCAGCCATATATCTAGGACAAAGCTTGCTGTCCTCCACTCTCACATTTATTTTCAATCCTTTTTTTGTCTTAATTGCAGGAGGACTGTATTCTGCCAGCTTTTTATGATGCAAAGCAGCCACTTCCCTTGCCATACCATAGTGACCCCAAAGATCAGGACGGTGAGTCATTGACTTGTTATCAATATCAAACACAACATCGTCTAATCCTAGAGCCTTTGTGATCTTAGTACCATTCTTTACTTTTTTATCAAAAAATCTAATACTTGTTCCTTCATCTAACAAACCTAGTTCTTGATCAAGACAAAGCATTCCTTCTGATGTCTCGCCTCTTAACTTAGCTTTCTTTATCTTATCACCACTAGGCAAAACAGTGGGGGCCAGAGCAACCGGAACTTTAAATCCAACCTCCATATCAACCATTTGCCCGAAAATAACTTGTCTGGGCTTTTTCTCTCCTACATCTATTTTAGCAACGCTCAGCTTGTCAGCCCCAGGATGCTTTTTAATCTCTAAAATCTCTCCGACCACGACACCGTCTAATAACTTACCCTGATCTTTTATCTCCTCAATTTCTACAGTACTCATTGTCAATTGCAAAGCAAGCTCTTCCGGAGCAACAGAGTTGGGTAAATCTATATATTCTTTAATCCAATTGTATGATACTAGCATATTAGAATTGAGAAAGAAAACGAATATCTCCGCTTTGTAAATCGCGAATATCTTCAACACCGTACTTTTGCATTACTAATCTGGTCAAACCCAAGCCAAAGGCAAATCCTGTCCATTCTTTGGGATCAAGTCCCCCATGTTCTATGACCTTAGGGTGTACTAGCCCACAAGGAAGTGTTTCTATCCATCCAGAATGCTTGCAAGCACCACATCCTTGACCGCTGCATACTAAACACTTCATATCTAGTTCAAAACCAGGTTCAACAAATGGAAAGTATCCTGGCCTTAGTCTAACTTCTACTTCTTTCTTCAGCACTCCCTTTAGTAGTTCCTTCATAATGCCAATAAGGTGGGCTATCGAAATATCCTTATCTACTAACAAACCCTCTAGTTGATAGAAAGTATGTTCATGACATGCGTCTGTTGCCTCATTCCTAAAACATCTTCCTGGAACAACTGCCCTTAATGGGGCTCCATACTTTTGCAAAGCCCTTACCTGTACAGGAGAAGTGTGGGTGCGCATTACCCAATCACTATGTCCTTTAATGAAAAAAGTATCTTGAGCATCTCTAGCAGGATGGGTCTTTGGAATATTCAAAGCTTCAAAGTTATAATAGTCGCTTTCTAATTCAGGACCATCAAGGATCATAAAGCCCATAGAAGTAAACAAATCTTCTAATTCATTCTGAACAATTGTGTTGGGATGCAAGTGTCCTTTCTTTTTTTCACCAAACTTGGGTTGGGTAACATCAATCCCCTCTTCTTCAGTCAATTTATCCATCTTCCCTTTATCTAACTCACTTCTTTTGTCCTCTAACAAACCAGAAAGTTCTTTTTTTACCTCATTAGCCAGCTTACCAAGCTCCTTTTTGGCATCTTTAGAAAGTTCTTTAAGATTCTTCATTATCTGGGTCATTTCTCCTGATTTACGAGAAAAAAACCTTTGTTCCAGCTCTTCTAGCTGCAAGGTATCCTTTATCTCTCCTAACCCTTTTACAAACTCTTTTTTGACTTTTTCCAATTGCTTTTGCATGATAGTCAATTATCTTATGAAATATATATAGTATATTACCACACCTATTACCACCACGGCAAACGCTATACGTAATATTTTAAAAACATATTCCTTACCTGCCTGAGTTACCTTAATAACATGAGACTCCTCTCCTTTAGCCTTCTGGTTTATTTTCCCTACCTTGGTTTGATTCCTATAGATCCCTATTACCTCCCTCAAGATAGAGGGTGTCATTTTCTTGTCAGGATTTTTGTCTTCAAAAATTTTAACCTCGGCAATATTGGAAATATCTCCAACTAAAGAATTTCTATCTAATTCGTTCTTAAGCTTAAGCACGGTTGGCAGATTATCAGTTCCTTTAATTTCCAAAAAGAAACTCTGCACCTTATTCCCCTCGCTATCGCGAGTAATTTTATTCCAGGTGCGTAATACTATCTCACTATTAATCTGTATCCGAGTTTTTTTGTTTCTTGCTCTTTCAATAACGAGAGAATGCCCCTCTACAAACACCTTTATTCCTGACAAGAACTTGTTTACCAGAAAAGCAGCCAGTAGTGCTGCTATCAACAAAGAGGGGGCCATAAAACGAAATATCTCAAACCCCACAATCTCTTCACCAAAAAACATTAATCCAAAAAAAACTACAAAAACTATCCACATGACATTACTAACAGTGGACATTGCCACTTCTGCCTTATATATCCTTTTCCCTGTATCCATACTAATTAAC
>CAYPPF010000043.1:0-4912 GCA_964412535.1 uncultured Gammaproteobacteria bacterium
CCAACCGTAATTAAAATCACAGTCATGTCAATATATTCTCCCAAAGCTCCACTAATGATTCCTGCTAATAAAAGAATAATAATCAAAGGACTTTTCCATTGAGTAAAAAAAATACCAAGCTTAGTAACTTGTTCACCAGTACGAGGCATCTTATTCAAACCAAATTTTTCTAATCTAGATTTAACTTCAACCATTGTTAAACCTGACCGCCTAGTCTTTAAATTGTCTATGACTTGTGTTATACTCTTATCATGCATAAAATTAATCACATATTAGCTTGACTTTTATACTACATTAGTATATCATATTACCCACCAAAGTATAAGGTCCGGTAGCTCAGCTGGTAGAGCAGCAGCCTTTTAAGCTGACGGTCCTGGGTTCGAACCCCAGCCGGATCACCAAGAAGAAAGTTCTTCCAATAAAAGAACTTTTTTTATTTCTAGTGCAATTGTCAACAACTCTATTGACAAAATACCGGTGCTGGATATAAGGTAGAGTATCCCTCAATACTCACACCTAAATCCAGTACCGGGCGCGATTTCTCTATTTAACAAGATCGCCTTACAGCGATCTTTTTATATACCCAAAAAATGGGTGGTTTTTGTTATTTTACCTCTAATTGTCACCAAACTCCCACTTTTTCATATAATCATCTAATTCCTGCCCACTCATACCTGTCCGCTTAAGTGTTTGTCTTGTTAATGCCCTCATTTCAGCCACCCCTTCTTCTGTATTCCAATCTTCTTTTGGCTTTTCTTCTCCTTCTTGATATGAAAATTTGTTACTAACAGCTTTAGAAAGCTCCTTACCTCTCAATCCACTGTCTAGCAAATCCTCTACAGTCTTCATGATAAGAGAGAAATCATTTACATTATATTTTTCCACAGCCATTGCCCCAGCATCTAATACTGACTCTGTTGAACCATACTTACGTGGATTTAAGATACCATGATTATCTGCCTTGTTGTCAGAAACTAAAAATACTGGAATTCCTGTATCAATACGTTCTTGAACAGACTCTCCGAAACGCTTACCCACAGCCCCACTAGCAGAAACAACGAGCATAACAGCATCAGAACCTTCTGTGGCCGACAAAAACGTCTTTCCCTTCAAATTGGGGGTAACCTTAATTATGGGGATTTTGTAATTCTTTTCTACCTCTTTATCTTGTGGTTGTTCTCTTCTTCCCTCGTCCATATACTGTTTAGTCTATCGCAAACTATTTAGAAGCAAAATAAACAAAAATCAAAGCTAAACAAAAACAAAGAATGTATGCTATTACAAAGTTGAGCCAGTGGGTCTTTACAAACTGTACATTCAGCCAGATAAGGAGAAGGCTGAAAAATAGCGAAGCAATAGCTCCATATATTCCTCCGATTAAAAATTCTTTAGAGAGACTCTTGTCGCTCATTGTGAGTAAGACGTATGATACTGCAAAAACTATTGGTATTCCTCCAATAGCTCCTGCTATTCTGGCACCAGAAAATTTAGCTATTATCAGAATGACTGCTGTTACTCCAGCAGAGGCTAGGCTTTTAATTAAAATATCCATATATTATTTAATAAACTTTTCAATAATCTTTAGTACTTCCTCTGCCTTAGCCAAAGGAAGCTTTTTTTGTAATTGTTTTGCAATCTGTTTTCTTTTCACATCATCTTCAAACAATTCCCTTACAACCTTAGCTAGATAATTCCCATCAGCAGTATTTTCACTAACCAATACTACTGCACCAGCTTTTTCTAAAAACTTTACATTCTCTTCTTGGTGTCCTGGCTTTGGTACTAGTATTGCAGCCCTCCCTAAGGCTGCTAATTCGGTAATAGTCCCAAACCCGCCTCTGGAAATAGCTAAATCAGCTACAGCATATGCATCTTTCATCTCTTCAGTGAAAAATTGATGAACTTGATAGTAGTCAAAATGCTTTACTGCCCTGTCAACTAATTCTTGGGGTCTTTCTTTGCCTGAGAGATGAATAACCTGGCACACTCCCCCTAAATGCTGTACGGCTTGTACAATCAATTGGTTTACTCTCATTGAACCAGTTCCTCCGCCAGTAGCAAACAAGACAGGCTCATTCTTTTTCAAGCTAAATCTTTTTATCCCATCTTCTTTCTTTCCTCTGAGTATCTCCTGCCTTACTGGGTTACCAAGCCAAACTGTTTTTTTCTTAGAAAAGCCTGACGCATTCTCTTCCAAGGCAGTGGTAACTATTTTGGCAAAAGGTGCCATTAATCTATTAGCCAACCCTATTGCAACATCTTGTTGGTGAACCCATGTAGATGTTCCTGACAGCCATGCTGCCCAATGCACAGGAACAGAAATATATCCTCCAGCAGAGATGCATAGGTCAGGATCTTCTTTCCACATTATTTTCAAAGATTGGAATAGTCCAATAACTACTCTAGCAATATCAACTAGGTTCCAGATAGATACATACCTTCTTAATTTCCCAGAAGAAATGGTGGTGAACTTAATACCTTGTTTTTCAATTAGTTCTTTTTCTGGACCTTGTTTAGTGCCAATCCACAAAAACTCAGCATCAGGATACTTTTCTTTTACTATGTCAAATATGGCTAGTAACGGAGTTACTGGCCCTAAAGTACCACCACCAGAAAATAATATCTTCATATTGATGAATATTTTGATATATTAGCCACTATTCCTACCCCTGCCATTGCAATCATCAAAGCTGTTCCACCATGGCTGATAAAAGGAAGGGGGACTCCAGTAAGGGGAAGAAGTCCAACCATTGCCCCTATGTTCAAGAAAGACTGTATCACAAACCATACTATTATACCAATTAACAGGAATCGTCCAAACTGATCTTTAGCACTCTTGGCTAACTTAAATCCCCTAATCATGATCATTATCAATAGTACAACTAGTCCTACTGCAAACAACAAACCCATTTCTTCTGCAATAATGGCAAAAATGCTATCTGCAGCAACTTCAGGCAAGTACTGAAACTTTTGCAATGATCTTCCTAGTCCCCTTCCAAGAAAACCGCCAGATCCAATAGCTAAAAAGGCTTGGTTAATATGGTACCCAACACCCTGAGGATCTAATTCTGGATGAAGAAAAGTCATAAATCTAGCAGCTCTGTACGGAGCTGCAAGGATCATGGCAGCAAAAGCTGCCACTCCTGTCCCAGCTAAAGCTACCAAGTGGGACACCTTTGCATCAGCTAAGAATAGAAGTGTGAACAAAATTGCAAAAAGAATTGACACTGTCCCCACATCAGGCTGAAGAACAACTAGTACTAAGGGAATTAATCCTACTCCTAGAATGGGCAGAAAACCTTTCTTAAAATCTAAAATCTCTTTCCCTTTCTGAGAAATCAAGTATGCTAAAAAAATAACCATCCCTAATTTAGCAAATTCAGATGGTTGGAAAGAATATCCACTAATTGCTATCCAACTTTGAGCATGGGTTCCGTAGTTAGAGCCTAAACCTGGGATGAAGACAAGTAACAAAGTAACAATTGAAAGAATGAAAAGAGGGAGAGCTGCTTTTTTTAATAACTGATAGTTTAGTTTTGCGAAAAAGAAAAACAATACTAACCCTGGTAGTGCTCCAAACAGTAATTGACGTTTGATAAAAAAATAGCTGTCATTGAATTTTTCATGACCCACTGCATTACTAGCTGAAGTAAGCATCACCAAACCAAATACTAACAGAATCAAAAAATACGACAGCATTACATAGTCAGCTCTTTTGTCCTTGTCTTCCCTTATCATGGCCTTATACGTTTAAGAACACTAGCAAGGATACAGCTATTAATACAAACACCTGACAAAACAAGCTAACAACGTTTAGGAGGTAAGTAAAAAACTTGTCCTTGCCAAATAGCCACCACCCTAATGTAGTGTTGATCAAAAGAATTAACAGTCCTCCAATTGGTAGATACAATACCTTCCACCAAACTCCCACCAAATCAACTCCAAACAAAATATTGTAGTGGAGAAATATTAGCCCCTCTTGTGGCTTTATCTGCAATAACAACCATACCCAGGAAGCAATATTAGTTAAAAAAGCTAAAATTAACACCACCAAGTTAGGGAGATGCTTTATATACAATTTTATTGGATAGAATATTTTAGACATAATCCACTGATTCTATTTTTTTAATTTCTGGAACTTTTTCCATTAATACTTGCTCCACCATCCCTTCAAAGGTCATATCAGCCATAGGACAGTCAATACATGCCCCAATTAGCTGTACCCTCACCACCCCATCTTCCACCCCTAAAAGTTCCAAAGCAGGAGCTATTTCTTCATCTATCACTTTTTGTACTTTTTCCTTCAGCATATTTAGCTAAATTATACCACGCACAACCCCTATTGACAAGATATCGTATACCTAGTATAATGTTCTCATTATACAGCAATGGTTAGCGACGTACCTGTCAAGGAGGCAGGGACGGACAGCTCTAGTTATACTACAAAAGTATGGCTCATAAAAAGGCTGGAGGCTCAACCCGGTTAGGACGAGACTCCAAACCTAAATATCTTGGTACTAAGATAGCTGGTGGACAATCAGTAAAAGCAGGAGGAGTGATTGTACGCCAACGAGGAACTAAGATACATCCTGGTCAAAACGTAAAGCGAGGAAAGGACGACACCTTGTTTTCCATAGTAGCAGGAACTGTCAAATTCACTCAAAAGAAGAGAAAGAGATTTGACAACAAACTGAAAATGACTAAATACGCAAACGTAATACCAGGGAAAAAATAGGTTTATATATAAAAACACCCCCGTTAAAGGGGGGTGTTTTTCTTTGTAAGCCATTATTATATAAAAGCTTGCGAAGTTGCTGTCTGGACATGAGTGCAGTACAGCAGGGAAAGAACAGATCTAGTTTATGTCTGAATCATCACTCCATAATTCACAGTAGTATGCCACTTCAGGCTC
>CAYPPF010000044.1:0-3888 GCA_964412535.1 uncultured Gammaproteobacteria bacterium
TATTTTTCATATAGAGAAATAGAAAAATGGCAGGCTGAGAATTTTGTAAAGTCTATTAAATATTCTGGTGCAGGATGGGGAATACATTTCTATTTATTTGAGATAATTAGGTTCAGGAAGTATGCACCTGATTGGTTGCAGAAGATCGTGTATGGCTTCTTCTTATTCTTAGAAAGTATTGTTGGGACGTGGCCGGTCTTTGCAAAGACTCTAGAAAAGATTTGTGTAGTCGGAAGCATTCAAGCCCCTTCTAAGGAGCGTAGCTTCTTGCAAAAAGTTAGGGACTATATAAAAAAGAGAATGGATATAAGAAGGCTGGAAGGGTTTCAGGAAATGTTAGAAGATCGCAATTATTGTTTTGTGGGGGATGATCTCCACCATCTGAGATCTACTATTAATTGGATAAAAAGAGCTCAAGGCTCCACTGTAGACGGTGGCGTGAGTCGTGGTTTTAGCTTAGTACACAATAGAAAGGCAAATAGAAAAGGCTGCCAGCCATCATATCCAGAAACTACTGGGTATATAATACCGACCATGATAAAGGCTGGAAAACTATTAAATGATTTTGATTTGATCAGGAGGGCTAAGTTGATGGCAGATTGGGAATTGCAGATTATATTACCTGGTGGAGCAGTACACGGTGGGAATATTTGTACTGAATCTAATCCTGCAGTTTTTGATACAGGGCAGGTTATCCGAGGGTTGTATGCATTGTATAAAGAGAGTGGGATTCAGAAGTACTTAGATGCTGCAGTAAAATCAGCTGAATGGATGTTGTCGAATGAGTGTGAGAAGAGAGGTAAATGGATACAAAATAATGCCAGTTGTGTTGACGCCAATACAACCACATATAATGTATATGCTGTGGCTCCAATAGTTGAGCTGGGTATTGATGGTGGTAGGAGTGATTTCAGGGAATTGGGTATGCGAGTTGGTAACTTCACACTAAACATGCAGAATGAGGTTGGCTGGTTTAAGGGGGCGGATTTTGAAGACAGAGATGATTGTCTTTTGCATACCATCGCCTATACAGTTGATGGGTTGTGGGATGTAGGAGACATGTTGCATGAGGATAGATTTCTAAGTTCTGCTAAACATGCATTGGATGGAATATTATCTCAAATGGATGAAAAAGGCAGTATACCGGGACGATTGGGCAATGATTGGAGTGGATCAGTGAAATGGGCATGTTTAACAGGGATCGCTCAAGTCGCCGTGACTTGTATGAAGGTATACAAGAAGGAAGGCGAGAAGAAATATTATAATGCAGCAATGAAAATGAAAGAATTTTTAAAGACCTGTCAAAACAATATTGATAGTCAGAGAGGTGGCGGAATAGGAGCTGTGTGGGGGAGTTGGCCTATTTCTGGCGGGTATGGCAAGTACGAGTCTTTGAATTGGGCCGCAAAGTATTTTGTTGATCTATTGAGTGAGTCATTACAAAATGATAGTAAAGATGATTAATAGATATGAAAATGGCTGGAAAATATAATGTACTATGTCTTAGTTTTTGGACTCCGCCAGTAACAAGGCCACAGGCTATTTTAATTGGCAAGATGATTCCAGAATGGATTAACCAGAACCAAAGACCTTTAATAGTAACATATGATGCTGGTGAAAAATGGGATATAGGTCTACCTATACACAAAATTCCTCGGTTCCGCATCAATAGGTTTGTGGGCAGAATTTTTGTTCTACATCATTTTTTAAAAAATAGGTATTATAAAAAGATTTTAGACATTGTCAAAGATATAGTAACAGAGAATAAAATAGATCTTGTTTTTTCCTTTTCCAATCCTCAAGAGAGTAATATTCTGGGAGCCTTATTAAAAGAAAGTACAGATATTAAGTTCATATCCCATTTCAGTGATCCTTGGCTGGATAATCCATATAAATCATATCATGGATATAATAAAAGAAAGGTGGCAGAGATGGAGAAGAAAGTGATAGAGAGTAGTGATCAAGTTATTTTTGTTAATGAACAGTTGAAAAAGTTGGTGATGAAAAAGTATCCCAGTAAGTGGATTGAGAAGAGCCACGTGGTTCCTCATTGTTTTAATCCTAAAGATTATCCTGCAGTAGACAAAGAAGACAAAAGTAAATTTGTCTTTAGTCATGTGGGTGCGTTTTACAAACAAAGAAATCCAAAGTTGCTGTTTGGTGCATTTAGAAAGTTAGTTGAAAGAAATCCTGCAATTACTGACAAGGTAAAACTAAACTTTATTGGGGCTGCAAATGATTATTCTGGATATAATGTTGGGGATCTAGAGAGAATGGTAAGTCATTGTAATTTAGAAAAGATTGTTAAGATAGTCCCTTCAGTAGATTATAAAGAAAGCCTTAGATACATGAAACTTTCTGATTGTCTGATTGCTATTGATGCTGACATCCCCAATAGTCCTTTCCTGCCGTCCAAGGTCATTGACTATTCTGGGAGTGGAAAGTCTCTGCTTGGTATAACTCCACAGGAAAGTCCTACGACCAAGTTTGTAGACAACCTGGGGTATAAAAGTTTTAATTATTCTCAGGTAGACGAATTGTCAAACTATATTGAGGAATTGATTTTGAACAAGGTTGTATTTGATCCAAATTTGGATTTTTTGAAAAAGTTTGAAGTGAAAAATACGACATCAGAGTTGTTAAAGAAATTTAGTCAAGTTTTAGAAGAAAAATAATATGAAAATAGCCGTTATTCTAGGAACAAGGCCAGAGATAATAAAAATGTCTCCTGTCATCAAAGAGTTGGAAAGACGTGGAGCCGAGTATTTTGTTTTGCACACAGGACAGCATTATGATTTCACAATGGATAAGATTTTTTTTGAAGAATTAGATCTTGATCCAGAAATGATGAATTTGGATATTGGATCAGGTGCTCATGGTGAGATGACTGGTCGGCTCATGGGAGGAATTGAAAAAATACTCTTGGAAAGAAAGCCCGATGTTGTCTTGGTGCAGGGTGACACTAATACCGTTTTAGCTGGTTCCCTTGTCGCTGTTAAGTTACATATAAAGCTTGGGCATATAGAGGCAGGGCTGAGAAGTTATGACCGGAGAATGCCCGAAGAGTATAACAGGATAGTTTCTGATCATGTTGCTAATTATCTATTTGCTCCAACAGCACTTGCTAAGGAACGTCTTGAAAAAGAAAACATATCTAAAGAGGATATATTGTATTTTGACGAGATGAAAAAGCAGGAAATAGTATTAACTGGGAACACAATTGTGGATGCTGTGTTACTACACAAGGACAAGAGGGGTAGCGGTGTGTTGGAGGGATTGGGAATTGAAAAAGGGCAGTATTTCTTGGTTACTGCGCACAGAGAAGAGACTGTTGATTTTGAGACCAAGCTTAGTTCTCTTTTTGATGGCTTTCGGGCTTTGATTGATAAATACGGCTATCCAGTTGTATATCCGGTTCATCCTAGGACTAGGAAGAGAATAAAGGAATTTGGTTTGTTGAAAAAAATTGAGAGTATAAAAGGGTTGAAGTTAATAGATCCGGTTGGATTCCTTGATTTGATAAGTTTGGAAGCTAATTCAGCTTTGGTTTTAACTGATTCAGGAGGTATTCAAGAGGAAGCATGTAGTTTAGGTATTCCATGCGTTGTGTTAAGGGAAAAAAGCGACAGAACTGAATCAATTGAAGTTGGAGCTGCGGTTTTAGCTGGACATGAGGTGGATTCTGTAGTTGATTCTGTAGAGAGAATGATGAAGGTAGAGAGGGGCTGGCCGAATCCTTTTGGTGATGGCAGCGCAGCTAAAAAAATAGTTGATATGTTATATAAGGAATAATAAAGTATTTATGCATTTTAACATAAGGCCATCTAAATCATTTTTTTTCGAAGTCTTGGAAAGAAAACTAAAGAGATTTAGTGGTAAAATAGGACT
>CAYPPF010000045.1:0-3755 GCA_964412535.1 uncultured Gammaproteobacteria bacterium
GTAAATATTTCTTTTCTTACCACTATATCTGTTTTGTTTTTAGGGTTTGTTTCCTTGCTAGCCTTTAGACCCCTTTTTCAAAAGACAAAAGAAGTGGGTAGGGCAGCCTCCAAGTCTTTAGAAGATGTCGCGCACCATGTTAATGAGAATCTTTCCGGCATTAAAACAGTGAAGTATATGGGTGCCAGCGATCAGGTGATGGGTGTGGGTCAGAAGTATTTTAAAAAATTGAATTCACTGAAGGTTGCTGTATATATGTACAAAAGTTTTACGCCATTGACTCTTCAGTTGGTTAGTATTGTTTTTATCTGTGCGATGTTTGCTTTCTCATATAAGTCATCCTATCTTAGCTTTGGAGCTATGGTGGCTCTGATATATTTGATTCAGAGAATTTTTGTATATGTTCAGCAGTTGCAGACATCTTTGCATGGGATAAGTGAGAATATACCATATTTATCCAGTATTAGGGGATATGCAGATGGTATGGAGGAGAACAATGAACAAGCAGGTGGGGGAAAGAAGTTTGATTTTAAAAGTAGTTTAAGTTTTGAAGATGTGTATTTTTCTTATGACAAGGACAAGCAGATCTTAAAGGGAATGAATTTTACAATCCATAAGGGGGAGACTGTTGGTCTAATTGGTCCGTCTGGTTCTGGGAAAACTACTATTGTAGATTTAGTCCTCCAGTTGTTTAAGCCAGACTCAGGAAGAATATTGTTGGATGGAGATGATGTTTCTAATATTGATCTTGGAGAATGGAGACAGAATATAGGCTATGTTTCTCAGGATATCTTTTTGATTGATGATACTATTACTAACAATATAAAATTTTATAGTGAAAGAGATATTAGTAAATCAGAAATAATAGAGGTCGCAAAGAAAGCAAATATTTATGATTTTATAATGACATGTCCTGACAAGTTTAACACTGTTGTTGGTGATAAGGGGGTTATGCTTTCAGCAGGACAGCGCCAGAGGATAGTTATTGCCAGAATTCTATTAATGAATCCAGAGATTTTGGTCTTTGACGAGGCTACCAGCGCGTTAGATAATGATTCTGAAAGACAGATACAGGAAGTTATTCGTAATTTGAGAGGAGAGGTAACTGTTTTACTGATAGCACACAGATTGTCTACTGTAATGGAATCTGATAAAATTTTAGCCTTAGGTGAAGGCAGGATTGTTGAAGAGGGTGCTGCAGAAAATTTGCTAGCAGATAAAGATTCCTATTTTTTCAAGATGAACAATCTTGATTAGTAATTTAGATTAATACATTCAATTATGTCAGTAGAGATTATATTCAAAGAGAAAAATCCAGATTTGTTTTGGGAGTTTTGGGAGAAAGTAAACAAAAAGGCAGGAATGAGGTATTTGGATTCAGCTTTGAAAGAAGAGATTGAGTTTTGTAGTAATAATCTTGTAGCTGATAAAAGTTTTGTGTATGTTGTTGATAAGGAGCCGTTAGCAGGAGTATTCTTGCCCATTGAAGAAAATGATGGCAAAGCTTCAATAAGTATCTCCAACAATTATGTAGCTGCCCCTTTGTTTCTTGATCAGTCAGTGGAGAAAAAGGTTTTTTCAATGATAGATGACATTGCAAAGGAAAATGGCGTACAAAAGATTATGTTTGCAATAGACCCGCTTGAATTTGCATCTCATAATTTTTTGCAAAAATATGATTACTTTGATTCAACGGTTGTAAATTACGTTTTTGACTTGGAGGGAACGGAAGATTTGATGAGGGCATGCCGTAAAGGAAACAAGTGCGATATAAAGAAAATGATAAAGGATGAAGATTTTAAAGTTTTCTATATTGACAAAGACAACCCAGATTACGAGATTCATGAAGAGTATAGAACTCTGCATCACAAGTGTGCGGGAAGGGTTACCAGGCCAAAAGGTACTTTTGATGGTCAGTTCAATAGATTGAAGAAAGGACAGGCTGTACTATTCGGCTTGAGCTACAAAGGAAAGAATATTGCTTATACATATTTTGAATTTAATGCAGACAAAGCAGCATATGCCTCAGGCTCAGATGATCCGGACTACGACAAGCTACCACTGTATCACATTTTAGTTTTTTCTGGACTCCAGTATTTAAAGAAAATTGGTATTAAGCACGTAGATACTGGCCAGCCGTCTTGTCCTTCGCAACAGATGGATTATTACCCTGATGCAAAACAGTTGAATATAGCTTTGTTCAAACGTGGATTTGGTGGCTATTTTACTAATTGGTTTCGTGGAGTAAAATATTTTTCTAAAGATTTGTTTGAAAAGGATATGACCAGATGTGTAGAGTTATATCATAATAGTTAATTATGAACAAGATAGTACTATTCTTTCCTAAATTGGAACCAGACAAGGATTATCATTACTTCCCACTGTCTTTGCTTTCTATTTCAGCCATGCTTGAGAAAGACGGAGTGGAGTGTAAGATAATTGATGAGAGAGTAGAGGAGAACTATGAAGAGCAATTAATGGAAGAAATGAAAACGACTAAATATTTTTGTACAACCGCTTTTACCGGTTATCAACTTTCTAGAGCTTATGCTGTTTCTAAGAAGATAAAAGAAAATTTTCCAGAGTCAGTGGTAGTATGGGGTGGACAGCACATTACCAATTTACCAGCACAGACCCTCAAGTCGGAAGTTGTGGATATTGGTGTGGTAGGATATGGGGAGCATATTTTCAAGGAATTAATGGTTAAGTTGTTTAATGGAGAGAAGATTGAAGATGTGCCCGGTATTGTATACAGAAATGACAATGGTGAAGTGGTCGTCAATGAATACCCAGAGAAGTTTGAGTTTGAGAATCTTCCTCCCTTGCCATACTGGCTGATTGATATTAATAAGTACATTAATCCGGCGACTAAAAGAATTATGTATATTTCTAGCTATGGCTGCCCTGGTATTTGTACTTTTTGTTCAACAAAGAATCAAAAAAGATGGATACCAATACCGCTAGAGAGAATAAAGAAGGATATAGAATATTTATTTGATAAACATCCCTTTAAGGAATTAGCTTCCTTTGATGCTACTATATTTACGGTACCAAAACGTTTGTTAGACATCGCTGAAATTATCAAGAAGTACAATTTTAACTGGGGTGTTAATGCTCGCGCAGTAGAAATCAATCGTCTGGATGAAGATTTTTTAAGAAAGCTCATGGATGCAGGTTTGGAAGGGGTTACTGTTGGCTTGGAAACAGGCTCTACGCGTGTAGTAGACATAATGAAGAAAGGAAAAGGTCATTTAGAATTTTTTGAAAAGGCAGCCAAGAAGCTTGATAATGTTGGTTTAGGGATAACATCGGGCTTCATTTTCGGAGTGCCGGGAGAAACTATAGAAGATTTACAAGAAAGTATTGCCTATGCTAAGAAGATTAAGAAAGTCAACAAAGATTTCAAGCTAAGTTCTACTTTCTTTAGACCGTTGCCGGGTACGGGATTATATTTTGAATTGAAAAATCAAGGTTATTCGTTCCCAGAGACTTTAGAAGAGTGGGCTCAATCAGCTGAGAAAACTCATTTTGAGTACAATAAATGGATGGATATACCATGGATGAATGAAAAAGACAAGGAAGAGTACAAAGAAATATATACTAATTTTATGGAGGAAGAAAAAGAATTATTCGTATAAGTATTAATCATAGTAAAAACAGTAACTATAATCAATATGGAATTTCTGAAGGATAAAGTGGTGTTAGTGACAGGGGGAACCGGTTCTTTTGGTAGTAGCTTTGTAAGGTATATTCTG
>CAYPPF010000046.1:0-3655 GCA_964412535.1 uncultured Gammaproteobacteria bacterium
AGGTTGTTTTGCGATCATATATTGAGTGGGGGAAAGAGAGCATACAAAAGTTTAGAGGAATGTTTGCTTTTGCTATTTGGGATGCTGAAAAGAAGGAGCTATTTGTTTGTAGGGATCGTTTTGGTGTAAAGCCATTGTATTATTTCAAGAACAGTGATGATTTTCTATTTACATCAGAATTGAAGTCTCTGTTTAAATATCCAGGGTATCACAAGAAGATAAATAACGAAGCTCTGGAATATTATTTAAGATTGGGATATATTCCAGCTCCATATACTATTTTTGATAATACATATAAGTTAGAACCAGGCACATTTATCTCTGTGAATAGCAACGGTCAAATTACAAAGGAGAGATATTGGAAGGCTGAAGATTATTTTGTACAGGATAATAGAAAAAAGGAGATTTCAGAATCTGTGGAAGAAGAATTAGAAAAAGTGTTGTTAGAAAGTTTCAATTACCGTATGGTGGCTGATGTGGATGTCGGAGTATTTTTGAGCGGAGGGATAGACTCCTCTTTAGTGGTCGCACTCTTACAGAAGAATAGTGATAAAAAGATAAAGACTTTTACTTTGGGCTTTAATGAGAAAAAATATAATGAAGCCAACCATGCAAAGGAAGTGGCAAAAGTTTTAGGCACTGATCATTATGAGTTTTATGTTTCAGCAGAGGAAGCCTACTCTCACTTAGAGGATTATACTAATATTTTTGATGAGCCATTTGGAGATAGTTCTGGATTATCAACTTATTTTCTTTCAAAGTATACTCGGGAGCATGTTAAGGTGGCCTTGTCTGGAGATGGGGGAGATGAGCTATTTGCTGGTTATACAAAATACAAGGCGGTCCAGCAGTTATTGAAAATGTCTTGGACAAAGAAGAAGCTTTTTTCTTGTCTATTCAGTATATTGAATCCAGCGCAGATTGATAGGGTTTATAGGTTTTTGTCTAAGTTTTTACCATTACCTGAATACTCCAATCTTAGAGAGAAACTGTCAAAGCTTTCAGCAGCTATTAAAGGAAAGAATCTGTCTGATATATTTATGCTGGCAGGTTCATATTGGTTGGGAAGCGAATTGGACAGCCTTTTGTTGCAGCGTGACAGTTCTGAAGATACAATGAGTCAATTTTATCAGAAGAGTGATTTGGAGACTCAGCAACAAATGAGCTTGTGGGATTTACAGAATTATTTACCCAATGATATATTAGTGAAGACTGATAGGACTACTATGTCTGTTGGTCTTGAGGGTAGGGAACCATTTTTAGATCCCGCTGTTTTAGAGTTTGCCGCAAAGGTCAATCATGAACCAGGATCAAAAAGTTTGCTGAAAAAGGTGTTGTTTAAGCATTTGGATAGTAGGCTTTTTGATAGACCGAAGACAGGATTCAATTTACCAGTTTATAAATGGCTGAAGACAGAGTACTGGCAGAAGAAGATGGGTGAACTACTGGGTTTTGAGAGGATAAAAAAACAGGGAATTTTTGACCCCGAATATATTGCAAATTTAGTTGATCGCTTTAATGCTGGAAAATATGTCAATCCTGATAAACTTTGGTTGTTAATAATTTTCCAGATGTGGTTTGACAAGTGGAATGACTAGGATTGGTAGATTTTCATATATCCTTCAACAGTTTTGTCAATGGTAAAATCTTTAGACTTTTCTAAAGATTTTTTAGATAATAGATTTCTTTTTTCTTTGTTAAGAAGAAGGTTTTTTATTTTGGTCAGGAATTCTTCTTCACTATCGAGTGTGTAAATAAATTTTGTGTCAGCGACTGTCTCCCTATTTCCACCAACATCCGTAGTTATTATGGGCAGTCCTGCAAACAAAGCTTCCAATAGTGTGATAGATAATCCTTCATATCTTGAGGGAAGTGCAAATATATCAAAGGCTTTCATGTATTTATATGCATCTGGTATCGCTCCTGCTAATTTTATTAAGTGCTCTACTTTGTGTTTCTTGATTAGTTTTTGATATTGTTGTTTTTCTGGACCATCCCCAATTATGACTATGACTGCTTGTGGATTAATTTTTTCAATTTCTTTTGCAGTCTTTATTAGGAATTCGTAATTTTTTTGATGAGCCAACCGGCCTATGGATCCAATAATTGTTTTATTAGTTAAATCCACATTAATTTTATCTGATAGAATCTGTTTGGCCTTTTCTGATTCTAGGAAGTCAAGGAGTAGGGGATTGAGGCCGTTATATACAACATGGTCATTTTTGCTGATGCGTAGAGATTTGCCAGTCACTTGGTTGTCCTTGCTTACAAAAACTTGGCTATCAATGAAAGTAAGTAGGGTTTTAAAAATCAATACATGTATGTACTTAAAAGGATCATACCTTTTGTGATTGGGGTCTAAGAAAGACATTCCTCTGAAGGTAAACACTGTTTTAGGCCTATTTTTAGCGATTTTAGCTCCAATAGCCCCCAAAAGGGAGTTGGAACTGTTGAAATGTACTATATCAAAGTTGTTTTTATTAAGATATTTGCGCATTTCTAGGGCAAAAAGGATGGCCTGAAATGGGTTGTATGAGCGAGCCAAATGCTTGAATTTGATGAAATCTATGTTTTCTTTACTTATTTTTTGGTACAAAAATTGGCCTTTTCCAGACCCTATGGTTACTTTTAGCCCTCTTTCCTTTAATTTTTTGGCTAGGTTAAGCACAGAAACCTGTGCACCGCCTATTTCTGCCTTAGTAATCACTATGAGTACATTTTTCATACTATTTCATTATATATTTATACTGTGGATATGTCAATGAGGCCTGTTGACACCTTATGACACCTTGGGGTATAATTAGCTAAGAGTTTACTTTTTACATAATTCGTGTATAATTAGCTATATTTATGAGTCAAGAAATCAAGCCTAACGCAGTCTACACCACTAATGAAGTTCAAGAGATGCTGAAGGTAAGTAATAGCACTATGAAACGACTTTTAAAAAAGGGTCTAATTAGGGCTAATAAGGTTGGAAGACAGTATAGGATTCTAGGTAGAGAGGTCTTGCGTCTAGTGTCTCCAGATGTTGAAAAGAGCGCAATAGAATCTTATCTAAAAGTTAAGGGAAAGGTTAAAGACAAGGTTAAAAATTGGTAATTATGAAAATGGTAAACAAAATAAAAAGTATAAATATTTTTAAATTCTGGATATTTTTGAGAGATAATCTTTCTGAATACAAGAAACAAATTTTGATTTTAGGTAGTTTGGGTTTTTTAAGTGGAATATTAGAGGGTATTGGTGTCAATAGTTTAATTCCACTATTTTCGATAGCATTTAAGCAGGGCGATGGAGATGTTGATCTGATAACCAGATTTCTTAAAAAATTCTTCAACATTTTGCATTTGGAGTTTAATTTGATCTACCTACTCATATTCATTCTTTCCCTGTTTGTTGTTCGTAGCTTAGTATTGCTACTTTTTTATTATATAAAAATAAAGATTACTACTAATTATGAAGAAGATACCAGGAGAGACCTTTTGGATAAGACCTTGAAGGCCAAGTGGCCGCATTTGTTAAGACAGAGAAGTGGTCGTTTGGAGGCTTTATTAGTAAATCATATTCAGCAGGCCTCAAGTGTTTTAATGGATGTTAGTACTATTATAATGGCTATAAGCACTTTGTTGGTATATGTGTTAATTGCTGTAAATATTTC
>CAYPPF010000047.1:0-3502 GCA_964412535.1 uncultured Gammaproteobacteria bacterium
TATCTCTTCTGACAATAATATACTTAGTCAAGAACAGGAGTTGAAAGATTTGGTAAAGTTTGGTTTTTCAACAGACAAGAATTGGAAGGTTTGTAAAAATGTTGATCAGATTTTTAATTTCTATAATAAATGGCACAAGAAAAAGGATTCTCAAAAGTTTTGGGTTGATGGAGTGGTGGTGAAAGTAAATCAAAAAAAGTATCAAGACATGCTAGGTTACACTGGCAAAGCTCCTCGATGGGCCATTGCTTTGAAGTTTCCAGCAGAACAGGCCAGTACAGTGATACGAAAGGTATATGTGCAGGTAGGAAGGACAGGAGCTCTGACACCAGTGGCATTAATGGATCCAGTGAAGTTAGCAGGCACTACTGTCACTCATGCCACCTTGCACAACTTTGATGAGATCAAAAGACTAGGAGCAAGAGTGGGGGATGCAGTAATAGTGGAAAAAGCCGGGGATATTATCCCCAAAGTGGTGAGAGTCCTAGAAAAGATGCGTACTGGAAAAGAAAAAAAGATTAATGAACCAAAGAAATGCCCTATTTGCAATTCTTTGGTTATTAGGAAAGAGATTCTAGACAAGAAGCAGGGGAAGTCAGCAGCTTTGTTTTGTTCAAATAATAAGTGCTATGCCCAGGAACTAGAGAAGATAATACACTTTGTTTCTAAAAAAGCATACAATATTGATGGGTTGGGAAAGAAGATAGTGGAACAGTTAGTTAATGAGGGTATGATCCAGACACCGGCTGATATTTTTACTTTGACAGTAGGGGATTTAGAGCCGTTAGAAAGATTTGCTGAAAAATCTGCAGAAAATTTACTAAAATCAATTGAAAAAGCTAAAGACATTACCCTTCCTAGATTTATTTTTTCTCTTGGAATACGTCATGTAGGAGAAGAAACAGCTATTGCCCTGGCAAACGAGTTTGGTACGCTAGAAAAGGTAATGAGGGCTGGTAAAGAAGAATTAGAAGCAGTAAATGATGTTGGGTCTAGAGTGGCTGAATCAATATCAGAATATTTTACAGACAAAGAAAGCCAGAAGCTGGTATCTAGCTTGTTGTCTAATGGAATAAAGATACAAAAACAGATAGTAGTTAGATATCAACCTTTGAAGGGGAAGACCTTTGTACTAACTGGGACACTGGGTGTCAGTAGGGAAGAAGTAAAAGAGAGAATTAGAAAACTTGGGGGTGATATATCTGGTTCAGTGAGTAAGAATACAGACTATGTGGTAGCAGGAGATGATCCTGGGAGCAAATATGACAAAGCTAAAAAGCTTGGGGTGAAAATATTAGATGAGAAGGGGTTTTTGAGTCTTGTTAAGTTGTAATGGGGGGTGATTTAGTGTAAACTAACATCAATATGAAACTAACTGTAGAAGAAATAGAGCAAATAGCTGCTTTAGCTCGTCTAGAGCTAAGTAGAAAAGAAAAAAAGATGTATGCTGAACAGCTTACTACTGTTTTGGATTATGTAGAGATGTTGAATGAGGTTAGTACTGATAATGTGGAAGAAACTTGCCAAGTGACAGGCCTGGAAGATGTTGTAAGGGAGGATGAGGTGGAAGAGTGTGATGAAGAGACAAAGAAGAAGTTGATAGAACAGTTTCCAGACAAACATGATGATTTATTGAAAGTAAAGGCAGTTTTTGATAACTAGGGTATGGAATTAAATGAATTGACAATTAAACAAGCATACGAAGGATTGAAAAAGAAAGAGTTTACTTCAGTAGAACTAACTCAAGCTTGTTTGAATAGAATCAAAAAGCGAAATAAGAAAATAAATGCATATATTTCCGTATTTACTGAATCAGCTTTGGAAGAGGCAAGAAAGGCTGATAAATTAATTGCCAAAGGTAAGCAGGAGCTTCTTACTGGAATTCCTTTTGCAGTGAAGGATGCAATCAATACAATAGACGGTAGAGCTACTGGCGGAGCTAAGATATTAGATAACTATGTTTCTCCATACGAAGCCACTATAATAACTAAAATTAGGAAACAATGTGCGGTGTTGTTAGGGAAGAATAATTGTGATGCTTTTGGACATGGTGCTAGTAATGAGAACTCCATGTATGGGCTAGTGAGAAATCCCCACGACCTATCTAAGGTTGCAGGAGGTTCTTCAGGTGGTTCAGCAGCGTCAGTTGCTGACCATATGTCTGTCTTTGCTATTGGAGAAGATACAGGTGGTTCTGTACGACAGCCAGCTAGTTTTTGTGGAATCTCAGGGATGAGACCAAGCTACGGTCGTAATTCTAGGTATGGAATAATGCCAATGGCTAGTTCGTTGGATACGGTTGGTCCTTTAGCTAAGACAGTGGAAGATATGGCACTCTTGATGGAAATAATGGCAGGAAAGGATAAAAAAGATGCCACCACAGTAAAAGACAAAGTACCTGTCTATTCAAAGAGCTTGTCTAAAAGTATTGTGGGTTTGAAAGTGGGTGTTCCTAAAGAGTACTTTGATATCGGTGGGGTGGAAAAAGAGGTGAAAGAGGTTATTGAAAAGAAAATAAAAGATTTGGAAGAGGCAGGGTGCAAGTTAGTTGAAGTTTCTTTGCCTCATACCAAATATGCTATCCCTGTATATTATTTAATTGTTCCTAGTGAAGATAGTTCTAATTTAGGAAGATTAGATGGTATTAGATATGGGGTTCGTGAAAAATCCAAGAATCTATATGGAATGTATTCCAAATCAAGAGCTAAAGGTTTTCCAGAAGAAGTGAAGAGAAGGATAATGATTGGGACATATGCATTGTCAGCAGGATACTATGATGCATACTATCGTAAGGCTCAGAAAGTGAGAACATTAATCAAGCAGGATTTTGATAATGTATTCAGATCAGTAGATGTTCTTGCCACACCAGTTTCTCCTTTTCCAGCTTTTGGTATTGGAGAAAAGATAGATGATTTGTTGGCTATGTATTTGGCAGATGTTTTTGCAGCTCCGGTTGCACTAGCAGGAGTTCCTGCTGTTTCAGTCCCTGCAGGCGAAACTGAGAAAGGACTGCCAATAGGGTTGCAATTGATTGGGCCTAGAATGGGGGAGGAAGTTGTTTTGCAAATAGCTAACGCAGTTTAATATAATAACATTATGCGTAAAGAAGAAATTAAAAAAATGGAAGAACAAGGTAGTAAGGATTTTACATATTCTGGTACTACTGACTTCAGAGAATCATGGCGTATATTTCGTATAATGGCAGAGTTTGTAGAAGGATATCAATTTCTTTCCACACTTAAGCACGAAGTAACAGTTTTGGGATCAGCTAGGTTGGATGAAGACAATGAATACTACAAAGCAGCTAGAGAATTTGGAGCATTGCTAGCCAAAGGTGGCCTCACCACCATTACTGGAGGTGGTCCAGGAATAATGGAAGCAGCTAATAGAGGAGCGTGTGATGGAAAAGGGGAGTCTGTAGGGTTGAATATTCAATTACCATTTGAACAAAGAGTAAATAAGTATGTAAAAAAATCAGCAGCTTTCTATTACTTCTTTACTC
>CAYPPF010000048.1:0-3476 GCA_964412535.1 uncultured Gammaproteobacteria bacterium
CCAAATCCTTTTCTCAATTTATCTTCAGAGATTAAATATTTCTTTTCTAAACCATTATTTATAATGTAGCTAAGATTACTGGGCATTGCCCCCCAATCACCTAAGTCTACTGCCTGACTACCAACTTTTCCTATCAAGTGGGCCTCATCAGTGAAATCATAGGCCTCTTCCATTTGCAAAAGAATGCCAAAGCCTTTAAAAGAATAACCACAGTCTTCAATGACCTCATCAATAGAAGCATCTGGAATATTAATTAAATGACTATACTTACCAGCACCAGTCTCATTTAACGAACTAGATACATCACCAACTACTTCCCAATTGGAAGAATTGCATATAGCATAAATTTGTGTGTGATTACTAATCAGATCATCATCCCATTCCTCAGTAACTAAATCTTCAAGAATCTCTACTGACTTAACATTAGAAGTATATACTGTGGCTGCAATCTTTGCATTAACACAATTACCTCCTGAGGCACAAACCATCTGCTTCCCTTCACAAAATACACCCTTACAAATCAAATCACCAGTGCCTTCTACATAGTAATCTGTACCACACTTAGCAACTGCCGGTTCAATTTCATATGGGCCTCCTTTATTTTCAGCAACCTTTACATCTTCAACCCCATCACAAAATGGAGACACCAGCCCCTGGGTGTTTATCATCCAGGTTTCAGGCATCCGCAAATTTACTAAATATGGATTAATGGCGTAAAGGATAAAATACGCTAGTACTGCAATGAAAAGCCCCATTAACGATTGAGCAATCCTTTCTCTAGCCTCTTTGATCTTTTCCGGGCTACCACCAGAAATCACCCATTTCAAACCATTGTTGATTATCATCACCACAGCCACCACTCCTGCTGCCGCAACGCCATATTGAAAAAACCATTTTATCATCTCTCCTATATTATCAAAAGCATTCCTACCTGCAAAACTTACTTGTGTGTATGCTTTGGTGGCGGCGGTACAAAATCCTATTTCTTCTCCAGAAGCATCCTTCTCCAAAGCACAAGTATCCTTAGTCTCTTTGTTAGGCCCATAGAAGCTAGCACCCGAACTTAAACATTTTCCTTTTTTCCAGCATTTCTGATTAGTTGCCAGGCTCACACTAGGTAATAGCACTAGGGTAAGTAAGAAAATCAAGAAAATTGTTTGAAATATTTTTTTTCTATTTTTTGACATAAAATTAGATAGTATTTTGTAAAAGCTGTACTAAAATCTTATCCCACACTTCCAAGGTTGTGGCACCTTCCACCTTGTACCCATTAACTATGTGAGTAGGAGTTCCTTTCAAACCCAAATCAATAGCATCAACAATATCCTGCTGTATATCTTTCTGATACTTTTCAGTGGCCAAACACAACGAAAACATTTCTGTGCCCACCCCAACATTCTTTGCTGAAGATAGCAAACCAACAGAACTCAAATCTTTAGTTAAAAACAACTCGTTATAGTATTCCCAAAACTTTCCTTGTTCAAAAGCACAAACTGAAGCATTTGCTGCCATATTTGAATCCGGATGGATGCTTCGTAAAGGCAGGTGCTTGAAAACAACTCTCACTACTGAATCATACTTCCGTACCATTGACTCAAAATCAGTATGAGCTTGGTGACAAAAAGGACATTCAAAATCAATAAAGGATATAATGGTCACTGGAGCGTCCTTACTTCCACGACTAGGATTATTCCCCCTTATATATTGTTCAAAATTCGCAACAAAAGCTCCACTTTCTTTACCACTTCCTAGTAAAGATTGGTCAGTGCTGAACCTTTCTTCCACAAACTGCTTTGCCACTTTTTCAGCATCACCGAACTTGATCTGCCAAGCATAGTAGCCAAAAAATCCTGCAAATACCAGCACAAACAAAGCTAGTAAGCTCAAAAACACAAGCAACACAACACCCCAAAACCTTTTGTACCAAGGCTTTTCTGGCTTTTGTCCACCTATATTTCCTAAAGATGTATTATCCATACAATTTTCTGAATATCAATAGTATAACATATTTTTCTGTTTGTCAACAGACTACCACCCCTTAATCTATTTTTATACTATCTGCTCTTTTTTAACCCACCGCCACTTGCCAATCGGCAAAGTGCCTAATTTGAATTTTCCCATCCTGACTCTTCGCAAAGAAAGTACCCTATACCCCAAATTACCAAACATCTTCCTTACCTGCCTATTCTTACCTTCCTGGAGTATGGCTGTAATTATCACTCGTCTACCTGTTTTAAACTCTTTTTTTATAACCACACCACGCACTTCTTGTCCATCAATAACCATCCCCTGGGACAAAACCTTCCTGGCATCTCTTGAAAGTGCCTTGTCTATCATAACCTCATATTCTTTTTGATGCTCAAATCTGGGATGAGTCAATCTGTTGGCAAGCTCACCATCATTAGTCAACAACAAAAGCCCTTCCGAGTCTTTATCTAATCGTCCAACCGGGTATACCCTATATTTTATTTCAGGACGACCAGTCTTCCAGTAGTTACCAGGAACCAAAAGCTCCATTACTGATTTACCCTGGCTGCTTGTGGTAGAAGTAATACAATCTATTGGCTTATTAATGGCAATGTATACTTTGCCTAACTCCTGTTGTATATTTCCCTTACCCAGAACCTCTACTTTGTCCCTCCCATCACTCACCTTAGTACCAAGCTTAGTAACTACCCTGCCATTAACTTTCACCTTCCCGTCACTAATTAACTTCTCAGCCTGGCGGCGAGAACATATTCCCTTGTCAGCAATGTACTTTTGCAAACGTATCTCTGGCATACCTAACTCTTTATAATCCTCACCCTGCTAATGGCCTTCTTTTCAACCTCTTCTATAACACACCTCACTTCATCAAATTCAATATCCATTCTCTTCTTTGGTAATTTCTGAATTTTCTCCAAAATTACCTCTGCTATACTGTCTAGTGGATCCCCAGGAAGATTAATATTAAAAAAATCATTAATATCCCGTAGATTGGCCTCGCCTGCGGCAATAATGGTATTCTTGTCTATTCGCTTGATCAAATCTTCGTCAACATCATACTCATCAACAATCTCTCCCACCAATTCTTCGATAACATCCTCCAAGGTTGCAATACCATCAGTACCCCCATACTCATCCATTATCACTGCCATGTGAGTATGCTTTTTCTGAAACTCACGCATTAGGTCGTCAATTCTCATCTGCTTAGGTACTTTTATTATAGGCCGGACAATCTTTTTAATAAGCCCTGATTCCTTATCTTTGTTGTATGCTAACAAAACATCCCTAGAATGAAGCAATCCTACAATCTCGTCTAGATCATCGTGTACCACTGGAAAACGGGTGTGCGAGCTATTGGCTATTACATCAGCAGCCTCTGCAATGGATACGTCTTCCTTTATATACTCAACTTGTACACGAGGAGTCATAATATCCTCAGCAGTAATATCATTCATTTCAAATAATCGGTGGATCATGGAAGCCTCATCTTT
>CAYPPF010000049.1:0-3374 GCA_964412535.1 uncultured Gammaproteobacteria bacterium
CAAAAGGAATGTCACTGAAGGGAAGATAGATAACGCCCTTGCCCTTGTAGCGTTTCTGCCACATCTTTTTCCCACTAACACTTCCCTCACGAAGCACTCTCTTGAGCTCCTTTGGCTTCCTTTCCAGACGTTTGTATGCTTTCGGGGTTATTACCTACACATTTCGAAGCCCTTTGATTGTCTCAGTCCTAGGCTTCCCCTTGACCATGACAACCTTAGAGCCAATCGGCACTTTCTTCTCCTCCCTGTGGAGAAACCCCAATCGGCATGCAACATCGTACACTTCCCCTAGAACAGATCCATTCTCTGTCTTAAAGTCAAACACTCTTTCCAACTGTCCTTTTTCAAAGAACCGTATCTTGAGTGCCTTACAGAAGATAAGGAGCCTATCCATTTCCCTCCAAAGGAGGGATTGTTTGCGGACGTTTTCGCCCATCTTTTCCCCCCTTTTTCAGATCAAATTGTCAAAAGTACAGTCCGTATATTAAAGCACATTTTACAGACAAGTTCAGTAGGCTTTTATGCGCTTATTTAAGCGAAAAAAAACAGCTAAAAGCTGTTTTTAAAATAATCCTCTTTTTTTCTCTAAATATCACCCTCATCACACACCTTCCAATTGTCAGGAACATCACAAGGAGTAGGAAACATTTCACATTTGCTATTCTGACTTTTCTTAGCATACGTAATCATCTGCACGCAAATTCTTCCCTCTCTCACATCCCAATGACTAAGGCTCTTGTCAGGCATTCCCTTATCTTTTACAAACTGAAGAGTGGAAATAATTTTATCAAAATCCTCTCCCTGTCCATTTATTTCAATGGTCTGCCCATCTACTTCTATTTCAATCACATACATTTCTTCTTCACTGCCCAATTGCTTGTCTGCAAAACGCCATCCTGGCTTGCCATCTAATGTAACTTCTGTTTTTTCTTTCTTGCTTACTGGATGACCAACCAATTGAGCAAAGATGCTGATATATTCTTCTGTTTCAGAATCACGCAAGGTAACTCCCCCATTCCAGTTTTCTACTGACCAACCAAAAGGATATTGAAGAGTAAAATCAGCAAAACTACTTTCTTTGAGAGTAAACATTTGTTCTTGATATTCTTTGTCTTTGTTCTGCTCTACTTTTTCTCTTACTTCTGCAGGAGATACTTCTTTGTACTCTGTTTTGTCTCCCAGTCCCATGATACTAGAACAGCCCCCTCCTAGAGTAATCAGGGTAGCACCCATCACCCCTATCAATGCCACTAAACCTAGAAATTTTCCACTAGTTTTCTTTCCTTTCTTTCCAAGAGTTTTTTCCATATATGCAATCTTCTCTCTGGTAGAAACCACAGTATCAGGATTAAGGGAAATACTATCAATTCCCTCTCTCACTAAAAATTCTGCAAATTCAGGATAGTCGCTAGGAGCTTGTCCGCAAATACCTATCTTCCTATGATGCTTATGAGCTATTTTGATTACATTTTTGATCAGGGTGGTAATAGCCTTGTTCTTTTCATCGTATACATGGCTTACCAGACTCGAATCTCTGTCTACACCCAAAGTTAGCTGAGTCAAATCATTAGAGCCTATACTAAAACCATCAAATATCTTAGCAAATTCTTCTGCTAATATTACATTGGAAGGAATTTCACACATTACATACACGCGCAAGCCATTCTCTCCTTGTTTAAGGCCAAAATCTTTCATTGTCTTCAATACTTTCTTACCCTCTTCTGGGGTACGACAAAATGGTACCATTACCACAACATTAGTTAGTCCCCATTCATCTCTCACTTTTTTTATCGCCTGACATTCTAGTTTAAAAGCATCTTTGTATTCTTTAGAGTAATATCTACTAGCACCACGCCATCCAAGCATTGGATTCTCTTCTTCTGGCTCAAACTCTTTACCTCCTATCAAAGTAGCGTATTCGTTTGTCTTAAAATCTGACAACCTCACTATCACATCATTTTTGTAAAAAGCAGAAGCAATCCTTCCTATTCCTTCAGCAAGCTTGTCAACACAATAGTCTGACTTCTTCCTGTACCCTCTGGTCATGTTGGCAATCTTTCTCTTTGCTGCCTTGTCTTTCAGCTTGCTGTAGTTTAACAAAGCCAAAGGATGGATACGGATAAAATTAGTAAAGATGAACTCTTCACGAGCCAGACCCACTCCATCATTAGGTAGAAACGAAAGAGGGAACGCATTATCAGGATCACCCACGTTCATCATTACCTTAGTCTTTGTCTTAGAGACTTCCTTTATCTCTGTCTTCTTTACTTCAAAAGGAAGTATTCCGCTATATACATTTCCTTCATCACCTTCTGCACAACTTACTGTTACTTTCTGACCTGTTTTCAAAAGCTTTCTTGCTCCACTAGTACCCACTAAGCAAGGAACCCCCAACTCACGAGAGACAATAGCTGCATGACTTGTTTTGCCTCCCTGTTCAGTGATAATGGCGCCAGCTATGCGCATAATAGGCTCCCAATCCGGATCAGTAATCCTAGTAACTAAAACTTCACCCTTTTTGAAATCCTTCATCTGCTTAGGATTGTCTATAACATGCACCTTTCCCGCACCAATTCTCTGTCCAACTGCAATGCCAGAAATCAATTTATTTCCTTTCTTGTTCAGCTTATATGATTCAATCACTGAATGGCTGGATCTAGCTTTTACTGTCTCTGGCCTAGCCTGGACAATGTATAGCTTACCTGTTTGTCCATCCTTAGCCCATTCAATGTCTTGAGGCTTGTTATAGTGTTCTTCAATCATCATTCCCCATTTGGCGAGTTGTAGTATCTCATCTTGAGTAATAGAAAACTTATCCCTATCTGATTGCCTTACACTTAACTGTCTAGTCCCTTTTTGCCTTCCATACACCAACTTTACTTCCTTGCTCCCTAAAATCTTACTAATAACAGACTTTTTACCTTGTCTTACTCCTTCTTTGAAAACATAGAACTGGTCTGGAGTGACTCTGCCCTTTACAACATATTCTCCCAAACCATATGCAGCATTAATCAACACAACTCCATCAAATCCTGATTCTGTGTCTAAGGTAAACAAAACTCCACTGGAACCAGTGTCAGAACGAACCATTTGTTGTACAGTAACAGAGAGAGCAACATCCATATGTTCAAAGCCTTTTGTCTCTCTGTATGATATGGCACGATCAGTAAACAAGGAGGCAATACATTTTTTCACTGCCTTTAACAAATCAGCTTCGCCTTTTATATTCAAATACGTCTCCTGCTGGCCAGCAAAACTTGCGTCAGGCAAATCTTCGGCTGTTGCACTGGAACGCACAGCAACTGATACATTTTTTGTCTTCGGTGCACAGTTTCTTCAGCAGACTGGCGGTTGAGTCTGTCGAGGTAGTATCA
>CAYPPF010000050.1:0-3155 GCA_964412535.1 uncultured Gammaproteobacteria bacterium
CATTCCTGTTGCACACTCTCTAGACGGCGTTGTTGAAGCAGTTGAAATTGAAAATTATAGACAATATGGTATACTAGTTTAGTAAAAAAGTCAAGCCATTTTATAGAAAATATGGATTTTCATGCTTTGAGTATACCACAAGTATTAAGTGAGATAAAGGCCAAAAAACAGGGCCTGTCTTCTAATGAGGCTAAAAAAAGACTAAAGGAATTCGGGGCAAATCAATTTCCTCGTTCTGGAGAGAAAGTAACTAAGATTGGTATATTCCTAGAACAGTGGAAAAGTCCTTTGATAATAATATTAGTGGTAGCTGGTTTGATTAGCGGTGTTTTGAAGGAGTTTATTGATATGACCGTGATCCTTATCACCGTAGGTGTTAATGTGATAATAGGGTTTGTACAAGAATACAAGGCAGGTGAGGCTTTGAAAAAGCTTAGAGAAATGGTTGAATATAACGCAATAGTATTGCGTGATGGAAAAGAGATGCAAGTGAAGAGTACGTTAGTGATTCCTGGGGACATTTTGATCTTGGAAGCGGGAGAGAAGATAGTGGCTGATGCCAGAATCATTGAACACACCGGCTTAGAGGTCAATGAAGCTGTTTTGACAGGCGAGTCAGAGCCAGTGAAAAAGGATATTAAAAAATTAGTTAAGGATTTGACTTTGGGGGATAGGGCAAATATGGTGTACAAGAGTACTATAGTCACTAATGGAAGAGCAAGGGCAGTTGTTGTTGGTACTGGTTTGCAAACAGAGATTGGGGAGATAGCATCTTTGGTGAAGGAAACTAAGGATGAAAAAACCCCATTACAGAAGCAGCTCTCTAAAATGGGTAAGGTAATTGGCTTGGTTGTTCTGCTAATATCTGTTGGTTTGTTCGCCTTAGGTATGTTTAGTAAGTCTGTGCATCATGGATTCTTGGAAATGTTTGAAACAGCAGTGGCTGTTGCAGTGGCTGCTATCCCAGAAGGATTAGTTATTTCAACGACTGTTATTCTAGCTATTGGAATGCAGCATATTTTGAAGAAGAAGTCTTTGGTAAGGAAACTACTAGCTGCAGAGACTCTAGGTTCAGTGAGTGTGATTTGCACAGACAAGACAGGTACTTTGACAGAGGGTAAGATGAGGATTACTCGTTTGGTAACCACCAAAGACGATTTAAATTTTGAAGAATTGAAGTTGGTTAGTACAGAGGAAAAAGAAAGACATAAGGATGCTTTACTAGCTTTACGTATTGGTGTGCTATGTAATGATGGGGTGTTGGAAAACCCAGAGGACAAGGAAGACAAGTGGAAATTTTTGGGGGACACCACTGATACTGCTTTTGTATATGCTGGAATGAAAGTGGGGTTGCAAAAACATGATTTGGACAGTGTGTGGATGAGGATGGATGAGATTCCTTTTGACAGCGAGCACAAGTATATGGCTACTTTGCATAGCATTGATCATGAGTCAGTAATGTATGTAAAGGGGGCAGCAGAGGAAATATATGCTAAGTGTACCCATTATGAGGAAAATGGAAAGGTAAAGAAGCTGGGTGCAAAACAACTCGCTTGGTTCAAAGAGCAAGAGGACAAAATGGCTGGCCAAGGACTAAGAGTGCTTGCACTTGCATACAAGAACCAAAAAGAAGTGAGTAACAAGCTAGAAAAGCTTGATAAATTGACCTTGGTTGGGTTGGCTGCTCTGTCTGATCCATTGAGACCTGATGTAAAAGAAACGATTGATATCGCTCTTCAGGCTGGGATAAGGACAGTAATGATTACTGGAGATCATGTGCGTACAGCACAAGCAATCGCCAAAGAATTGGGTATTCCTCATGAAGAGAACCAATTGTTTGATGGAAAGAAATTAGAACATCTAACTGATGAAGAATTAAAGCGTGAATTAAAGAATGCATATGTCTTTGCTAGAGTTGACCCCAAGCACAAGATAAGGATTGTCCAGGCCTTACAAGCTAATGGAGAGGTTGTAGCCATGACAGGAGATGGAGTAAACGACGCCCCTGCCCTTAAGGGGGCGGACATCGGAGTGGCCTTGGGTTCTGGTACTGATGTGGCTAAGGAAACTTCTGATATGATATTAATGGATGATAATTTTAGTACTATCGTGGCTGCAGTAGAAGAGGGAAGGGGAATATACCAGAATATCAAGAAAGTTGTGTTGTATTTGCTTTCTGGGAGCTTTGCTGAGGTTATTCTGATTGCAGGTAGCCTTTTAGCCGGACTGCCTTTGGCAGTTTTGCCAGTTCAAATACTTTGGGTTAATTTGATTGAAGATTCTTTCCCTAACATGGCCTTGGCCTTTGATAAGGCAGACAAGGAGAACATGAAAGAACCTCCTCGTAAAAAGGATGAGTCTATCATAGACAAGGAGATGAAGATAATGATCGCCATTATTAGTATTGTTTCCAACCTAGTCCTGTTCGGACTATTTTTGTATTTTTGGAAGACTACTGGTGATATAGCATTGACTAGGACTATAATATTCGTAGGATTAGGTATTGACTCCTTGTTGTATATATATTCTGTTAGGAGTATGAGGAAAATGGTATGGAGAACTAATCCATTTAGCAACAATTACCTTACATTGGCAGTACTATTTGGCTGGGTAGCTTTGTTAGCCGCAGTGTACTTACCTCCTTTCCAGATTTTACTAAGGACAGTAAGCCTTAGTTGGGAGCATTGGGGGATAATGATAGGATTTGGATTCCTTAACATACTCTTGATTGAGTTAGTCAAAGGAATATTCTTAGTTAAAAAAAGAAAATTTACTTAACAAAATACTATGCTGGGGAAACCATACCTAACTAAGCTGCGCAAGCAGCTTCATAGCTACGCTGGGAAGAGAGTCGATGTGATTCATAAGTCAGGAGAGGCTCTTCACCATGCTAAGAGAGCCATTTTTGCCCTTCACAGGGACAATGTGAAGGAAGCAAAGGAGAAATTGGAAAAAGTAGAAAAGATATTTAAGGCTTTGGGAAAGAAGTACCAGAAAACTCCCCAAGTGTTTTCAGAAGGTTCATATAAAGCTGCCTTAGAAGAGTATGTGGAAGCTAGGTTATTCTATAATTTCCTTACCAACGGCAAAGTGGGGGAGATAGAGGGATTGAAAATAGGGTCAGGAGTGTTTTTAGCTGGACTTTGTGATCTTCC
>CAYPPF010000051.1:0-3059 GCA_964412535.1 uncultured Gammaproteobacteria bacterium
ACTATGGATGAATTTTTTGAAGTGGTTGATCTGATTGAGTTAAATAAGATGCCACCACTCCCCATTGTTTTAGTCGGTACTAAATTTTGGAATCCTCTTTTAGATTTTTTACGCAATCGTTCTCTTGGACTAGGATCAATTCCTGCTGATGATCTTGATTCTTGGCATGTGGTAGATAGCGCTGAAGAGGCTTTTGAATTGGTAAAAGATAGCAGGGATGTGGATGAAAAATGTGATTTATCTCCAAAGAGTTTTCATTGCGAGCAAGGAATTGATTGGAAAGTATTCCGCATCATGGCAGAGCTAGTAGAGGGTTTTGAGTTTTTAACAGGTCTAGGGAATGATGTTACTGTTCTTGGAACCAAGAGTATAAAACCAGAAAGTGAATTCTATAAGGCTGCGTATGAACTTGGAAAGCGGTTAGCCGAGAATAAACTGGCTGCCATTACAGGAGGAGGTCCTGGCACTATGGAGGCTGTGAACAAGGGTGCCTTTGAAATGGGAGGGGAGTCAATCGGGATAAATATGAAGTATGGGTACAAGGAAAGAATCAACCCCTACGTGAAAAGATCAATAGGTTTTCAATTTGCTTTTACTCGCAAACTTATCATCACCGCCCCATCAAAAGCTTTTGTATTTTTCCCAGGAGGATTTGGCACACTACATCAGTTGTTTGAAGTCCTTACTTTGATACAAACAAAGAAGATAAAACCAATGCCTATTATTCTGTATAACAAAGAATTCTGGCAACCTATGGATGATTTTATCAAGAAAGTGATGATAGAGGAATTAAAGACCATCAGTCCAGAAGATCAAGATTTGTATACAATGGTTGATAGTGTGGACGAGATAATGAAGGAAATAGGGTGAGTTTCCTTGCTTGTGTAGAATAAAGAAGCATATAAACAGTAGATATTAAAAAACACCAATGATGGTGTTTTTTGTTTGCGGTGGGAGAGGGATTCGAACCCTCGGTACGTTTCCATACACACGCATTCCAAGCGTGCGCCTTCGACCACTCGGCCATCCCACCATTACTAACGTAGAATACTAGAAAAAAAGATGAAAGTCAATGTTTTGACTTTTGGGTGTAGGTGAGATAGAATGGTAATGAATGATAAATTGATGAAATTAGATTTTAAGGGACAATTTGAACACAATCACCAGATTTTGATTAGAAAGTGTGGCTATGGCAGAATTGTAGATAGGCGTAGAGGAAAGGCTAGCTATATGAGGAGATTGGGTAATCAACCATACCCCCGCTTCCATGTATACCTGGTTCCTATAGAGGATGGTTTTTCATTAAATTTACACTTAGATCAGAAAAAGGCTAGTTATTCTGGACATACTGCTCATAGTGGGGAGTATGATGGTCATTTAGTGGAAAATGAGGCAGAGAGGATTAAAAAAATAATATTAAGTTTTAATACAAAATAGTATGGGAGTAGTCAAAGAAGAATTCATCAACGAACTAAACAAAGATTTAGAATGGGAGTTTGCTGCTGCTATCCAGTATGTGCAACACGCTGCAATGGTTACTGGAGCAGAGTATGATAGTATTTCTAAGGAATTGTTAATTCATTCAAACGAAGAAATGATTCATGCACAGAAACTATCTGACATGATTACTGATTTGGGAGGAGTTCCTGTGGTAGAAGTAGAAGAAAGAAAGGTGTCAGAAGATAGTAAAACAATGCTAGAACAGGATTTGGGAGGAGAAGAGCTTGCTATTACAAGATACAAAGAAAGAATAGCCCAAGCAGAAGAACTAGGTGAGTATGGAGTGAGGAGAGTGTTAGAAGACATTCTCATGGATGAAGAAGAACATAGAAGAGATCTGTTGAGTAGTTTAGGGAAGTAGGGGAGTATATAAATTAGAAACACCAGTTGTTAACTGGTGTTTTTTCTTTTTAGTAGTAGCAGATGCGAGAGTATGAAATGCAATGCCGATATTATAGTTGTGTAAATAAATACTGCTGTTAGTATTCCCAAATATACATTTATCTTCAACACATATCCTGTTATATCAACTTTCAAGCTGAGGGTCAGTATATTAACTAGGATTAGTAGGAATACTAACCAGACAAGTCCTTTCCACATTCCTTTCCTATCTGCCTTACTTGGGGCTATATGAGAAGCTAGACAGAATGAAAGATACAAGAATATCCAGAAATTCCATGCTTGTATATTTACCCAAGCAAATAATGTAGTCAAAGTAGTCTTCATGCTGATCAAAAACCCTAAAGGAGTACTTTGTTCTCTTGTAAGGGGGAGGAAGGCTTCTTTTCCATTGGGCACTAAGAAGTATAGCATTATTACCAATACAATAGATCCAAATATCATTGGAGCAGCTCCGATAAAAAAGTTCCCTATCTTCTGATACAAACTGTACTTAGAGCTTTGATGCGATACATGTCCTAGTCCGCCTGTTTCTTTGTTTGGCTCAAATAAAGAAATACTCGTTATCTT
Organism: uncultured Gammaproteobacteria bacterium; assembly: GCA_964412535.1. GTDB lineage: Bacteria > Patescibacteriota > Patescibacteriia > Magasanikbacterales > UBA922 > CAYPPF01. The sequence continues at coordinate 2,470 of CAYPPF010000051.1, forward strand.
GTGCCTAAACAACTTAGCAAAAAATACATGCCCCAATTCATGGATTGGAGTTCCAAACCAAGCTGTCCATAGTATTCCTTTCCACCCCACGCTAAGGTAGTAGTTTTTTTGAGTCCATTCTTGTAGTTTGGCTAAAACATACCCAAACACAAAGAATATTCCCAATACCCCTGTTATCTGTATAACAACAGCCTTTGTTAGTGTGAGTGTAAAGTCTAACATATCTATAATTATACCATTTTATCACCACTATTGACAGGCACTAATATAGATGCTAGTATATATCATTGTCACTAATGGAGGTAATGACATGGAGCGAGAATCCAGTGGACTGACTATTGAACAACGAACTTTGCTCGAGCTCAAGATGGGTATACTCATTCTCAATGACGGGAGTCATCAGACTGTAGTGGATTCGTGGTTTGAACCAATGGATCCGGAAGATACCGGAGAAATCAACAAAAAGGTGCTCAAGCTGGCGCCTTCGGGTGACGAAATAATCCTTGTCAAGAACAGGGGTGGTGAGCAGTGCATCCTCCTGGTCGAAAGTATTGACGAGAATCGTTTCACGCTTGTTCAACATCCCAACT
>CAYPPF010000052.1:0-1411 GCA_964412535.1 uncultured Gammaproteobacteria bacterium
AAAGAAATCACAGAGTCTAAGAAAATTTTAGAAAATGAATTAGGTGTTGATGTTGACTCATTTGCATTTCCATACGGCTTGTACCGTAAGGAGCACATAGAGATGCTTGAAAGGGCTGGGTACAAATATTCCTTTAGTTGTGAAAGAAGAAGGTTGCATAAAAAGGTATCTCTTTTAGAAATACCCCGCTATGTTGTTGACCCAGTATCTTCACCGTCGTTTAAATACATGTCATATTTTGGATATGAGTTTTATTGGAAAATATATTATGGTATATATAGGAAGTTGTTTAATAGACTATGAGTAAAAAGATACTACTGTGCGTTAATTCTGATATAGGTCGTGGGAATACGATCGGTTTTAGGTTTGGAAAGATTGCCAAGGAATTGAAAAGTCAGGGTTTTGGTTTTGATATTATTGCTAGAGCCAACTATAGTGATGAATTTACTGTAAAGACTCCTTTTTATGGGAATTATTTGGTGCGTTTTTTATATGCCCTAAAGATATACTTTTTTTCTAGAATGGACTTTCGTTCTCTGGATGTATATCTGTTTGATAGGTTTGTGTTTAGACAGATCAAGAAAAGGGGCGGAGAATATGATATGGCTCATTTAGGAGAACATTTGCCCAAGACAGCAAGATATTTAACCGAGAAGGGTGTGAAAGTGGTTTTGGATATTCCAATTGGGCATGAGGCGTACAGTCTTTGGTTAAGGGAGAGAGGGATAAAAGATGGAGATGGAGAGGTTCATATCTATAGTTTTATGGAGAAGTCAATTAAGCTAGCTGATTCATTGGTTGTTCCATCAGAATTTGTAAAGGAAACTTTGGAGATTGCTGGTTGGGGAAAAAAGGAAACTTCAATTATTCCGTTTGGCGCTGATGCTGTGAAGGATTTTTCAAAAAGAGATATTGCATCTCGTCTGGACAAGAGTGGCAAGATTAAATTTTTATTTGCTGGGAATGTTAATTTTAGGAAGGGGATTAGGTATTTATTAGAGGCCTGGAAGGAAATTAATTTAAATAATGCCGAGCTGATCATCTGTGGGCGGGTTCACAAGGAAATAAGGAGCGAGATTGACAAGATTGGTGCTAAGAACGTAAGATTTATGGGCTTTGTAAATCTGGATGAGTATTTTAGACAGGCGCATGTTTTTGTATTCCCTTCTTTGGTTGAGGGTTCTGCTAAGGCTGTTTATGAGGCAATGAGATATGGTCTGCCAGTTATTACTACCTTTAATGCTGGATCGATTGTCGATGACAACAGTTCAGGCTTGATTGTTCCAATAGCAGATGCCAGTGTTTTGGGTGAAAAGATGAAGTTTTTATATGATCATTCTGATGAGATAAAGAGAATGGGTGAGTCTGCTTTTGAAAAAGTAAAGGATTATCCTTGGGAAAACTATGCTGA
>CAYPPF010000052.1:1421-2835 GCA_964412535.1 uncultured Gammaproteobacteria bacterium
TGTCTTTGTATAAGAAGTATTTATGAGACTTGCATATATTACAAATATAAATTTACCTTCTACAGACGCTCAATCCTTGCAGGTTGGGGCAATGAGTTTGGCTTTTTTTAATAAAACGAAAGAGGATTTTATATTAGTCTCTCCAATGAATCAGGCAAACAAGAATAAGGAGGTACCATATGAGTGGATTAAAGTACGTGCTGGGCAATGGATGCCTCGTAGCTTGCGATATTTGTTCTTGATATTTTTTTCTTTCTTTTGTATTCGAAGATTAAAACCAGATTGTATATACAGCAGGGATATTGGAGTTGTGTTTGTCTATACACTATTTGGCTTCAAGGCAATGTATGAAATTCACAAGCCGTTTGAGACTAAGATTGGACATAGGTTATTTTCATGGCTAGCTAAGAGAATAAAGGTTGTGGCCATATCTCAGGCTTTGAAAGATTTTGTAGTTGAGAGATATGAAATAGAGGAAGAAGGTGTTCTTGTGGCTCATGATGGTGTGTTTTTAGAAGATTATGATAGTTTGTCAAGAAAGCAGTGTCGTCACCGTCTTGTGAACGAAATGGGAGTGGTAGAGGAAGATTTTACAGTACTATACAGCAGTAATTTATACAAAGGAAAGGGGTTGGAAATTATTTTAAATGCGGCGAAGGAGTTGCCTGACGTAAGTTTTGCTGTCTTGGGTAGTAAGGACGAAAGCTGTTCACCTGAAGATTGGCCAGAGAATATAAAGTATTTGGGGAGAAAAAGTCCTTCTGATGTCCCGTGTTTTTTGAAAGGTGCTGATCTTTTGATCATTCCTTTTACCAAAGCTTTAAAGACTTGGAAATACCATTCAGCATTAAAGATTTTTGAATATATGGCTACCAAAGTTCCGGTATTAAGCTCAAATATAGGTAGCTTGAATGAAATTTTGAACGAGGATAATTCTTACCTATTTGATCCAGAGAAGGTGGGGGAGTTTGTGGATAAGGTTAAAGAAATACAATCCAATTATGAAGAGGCTCAAGAGAGAGCTAATAAAGCTCGTGAGGAAGTCAATAATTACACATGGGATAGGCGAATCGATTCCATATTGAATTTCATAACTAAGTAATATGTGCGGTATTGTTGGTGGTTTCGCATCTGGTGTGAAGCCGGAAGAAATAAAATCGATGGTAGGGGCTTTGAAGCATCGTGGTCCAGATGATGATGGATTTTTTATTGATGAAGATATTTTTTTAGGGCACACACGTTTGTCCATTATAGATTTGTCAGAGGCGGGTAGTCAGCCAATGAGTCTTGTGGTTGAAGGAAAAGAATTTTGTATAATTTTTAATGGGGAGATATATAATTACAAAGAGATAAGGGAAGAGTTGGTTGAAAAAGGGTGTGAGTTTAAGAGTGATTCAGACACAGAGGTTGTTTT
>CAYPPF010000053.1:0-2800 GCA_964412535.1 uncultured Gammaproteobacteria bacterium
CATGACATGCTGATTACGTTAAAAACATGATTACTGGTGCTGCACAAATGGATGGTGCTGTTCTAGTTGTATCTGCAGCTGATGGTCCTATGCCTCAGACTCGCGAGCATATCTTGCTGGCACGTCAGGTAGGAGTACCATATATAGTTGTATTCTTGAACAAGATTGATCAAGTGTCAGATCCTGAATTGATTGATTTGGTAGAAGAAGAAATCAAGGATCTTCTTAAGAAGTATGAATTTCCAGGAGATACTACTCCAATTATCCGTGGTTCTGCTTTGAAAGCTTTGGAAAATCCAGAAGATGAAGAGGCTTCTAAGCCTATTCTAGAGTTGTTAAAAACTCTTGATGACTACATCCCTCAGCCAGAGCGTGATTTAGACAAAGACTTCCTTATGCCAATTGAGGACGTATTCTCAATTGAAGGACGTGGTACTGTTGTAACAGGTAGGATTGAGAGAGGTATTATAAAAGTTGGTGATGAGATTGAAATGGTGGGTATGGGTTCAGAAACTACCAAGACTACTGTTACTGGAGTGGAGATGTTTAACAAGAACTTGCAAGAAGGTCAGGCTGGTGACAATGCTGGAATTTTGCTTCGTGGTACTAAGAAAGACGAAGTACAGCGTGGTCAGGTTCTTGCCAAGCCAGGTGTGATAAAGTCTCACACTGAGTTTGAAGCTGAGGTATATGCCCTGACTAAGGAAGAAGGCGGACGACACAAGCCTTTCTTCAAAGGATACAAACCACAATTCTATATCAGAACTACTGATGTAACTGGTGAAGTGGAATTACCAGAAGGCACTGAAATGGTGATGCCTGGTGATACTGCTAACCTTACGATCAAATTGATCGTTCCAGTTGCAATGGAAGATCAGATGCGATTTGCTATCCGTGAGGGTGGTCGCACAGTAGGTGCTGGTGTGGTAACCAAGATAATCAAATAAATATACTTGAGGAGGGTCTTAGCAAAGACCCTCCTCATTTATACCTTAAAAGTTCTTTTATATAATTATGACAGAAAAAACTGCTAAAAAAGAAAAAGTGGAGGATCCAAAGCAAAAGATTAGAGTAAAAATCTGCGCTTACGACAACAAGATAATTGACAAGGCTTCCAAGACAATCTTGGATACTGCTGAGCGTAATAACGCACAGGTAATTGGCCCAGTTCCATTACCAACTGAAAAAAGTAAGTTCAGTGTGGGTCGTTCTACTTTTGTTCATAAGACATCTTCTGAACAGTATGAAATGCGTACTCACAAGCGTTTGATAGATATAGTGAACCCTAATCCAAAGGTAATAGATGCCTTGATGAATTTGAATCTACCAAGTGGGGTGGATGTTGAGATAAAGATGAACTAAGCCAGTTTGTGGATAAGGGGAGAGTCTTGACTTGACAAGCCCTTAGAATTACGCTAAAATATCGCGGATAAGTATATTACTGTGTTTGGCGCCAAATCAGATAAGATTGCCAGAAAGTCTCTGGGAAAAACATCTGCAATGGAGTTGGATACTAGTGAGGTGATTAAAACAAGAGAATATTTTACACAAGCCATTTTTGACCTAAATCAGGATAAAAAAGGCTAGAAGTGCAGTCCACTAATAGTAAGTTGGTGTCTTGTACTTCTAGTTTTTGTATATATTTAAGGCTATGAAGTTTATCTTAGGCACAAAGTTGAATATGACCCAGGTTTTCCGTCCGGATGGTACGGTTGTTCCTGTTACCCGAGTACAGGCTGGACCCTGCGTTGTCACTCAAGTAAAGACAGATGATGAAAAGAATGCAGTACAGATTGGCTATGGTAAACAAAAGAAGTTTCGATTGTCAAAACCAATTCTAGGCCATTTGAAAGGAATAAAAACAGGTAAAGACGAATCAATCACTGTGAGAGTGATGCGTGATTTTCAAACAGACGAAGATCATGGATTACAGCGCGGTGATACTTTTACTGTGAAGATATTTGAGGCAGGAGAGAAAGTGCAAGTATCAGGCGAAGCAAAAGGAAAAGGCTTTCAAGGAGTTGTGAAGAGACATGGTTTTCATGGTGCTCCAGCTAGTCATGGCCACAAAGATCAGCTTCGAATGCCTGGTTCTATTGGTGCGACCGGTCCAGCTAGGGTATTTAAGGGTACACGAATGCCTGGACATATGGGAACTCAGAAAGTAACTGTAAAGAATTTGGAAATAATGGAGGTGCATGAGAAAGAAAATGAATTGTTAATCAAAGGAGCTATTCCAGGAGCCAGAGGTAGCCTATTATTGATTTCTACTCCAGAAGGAAAGATAGAGATTGGTGTTGAAGAGAAAAAAGAAAAAAAAGTAGAAAAAAAAGAGGAGCCTGTAAAGGAAGAGAAAAAAGAAGAACCTAAGAAAGAAGAGAAGGTAGAAAAACCAGCTGAAAAGAAGATAGAGGTTGTTAAGGCAAAAGAAAAGCCTGTTGAAGAAAAGAAAGAGGAGCCTAAGAAAGAAAACTAATATGGCAAAGGTAAAGCTATACAACCAGGAAGGCAAAGAAGCAGGCGATATTGAATTGAATGACGCAGTCTTTGGTGTAGAAGGTAAGGAAGAAGTTGTTTACCAAGTATATAATGCTTTGATGGCCAATGCTCGTCAGCCTTGGGCTCATACTAAGGACAGAAGTGAAGTTCGTGGTGGTGGACGAAAGCCCTGGAGACAGAAGGGGACAGGCCGTGCACGTCATGGTTCTATCCGTTCTCCTCTTTGGTCAGGTGGTGGTGTTACTTTTGGACCCCGTAAAACACGTAACTACAAGCAAAAGATCAACAAAAAGATGAATCA
>CAYPPF010000054.1:0-2541 GCA_964412535.1 uncultured Gammaproteobacteria bacterium
GGTTGGGGGAGGAGTTTGGTTGGGGGTTAGGAAAAAAGAGAAACGAGAACGCAAAGCAGCAGGGGATAATGAAAGGGTAGTGTGAGCTGCTAATTCTCAATCTCTTTTTTGGGCGTGGGTAAGATTTATTGTTTTGCAGTGAGGATTCTGGGTACAAAAATGATTATTAACACTCCGATAGTGCCAAAAAAGCCAATATTCCAGATTGGTTCTGGAATAGAGACAATAATGTCGATGATCGGAGGGAAGATGACATAGGCCAGGAGCAGAAAGCATCCTGGCACGCTGCAGAGTATGCAGACAACGAGTTGTTTTGTGGTCATGGTGTTCTCCTTTTAGATTCGCCCAGGGATGGGTCCACAAGGTGGGCACAATCCAGGGCGAACCTAGGAGATAAGAGAATTGAGGTGCGTTCTCGTTTGTCAAGGTACTTAATACCTGATAAAAAACCGACGCAAATGTGTCGGAGAATATGGCAGATATTATAACCTATAGTATAGCATAATTAGGGTGAGAATTCAAGTTATAGGCTTGACTTTTTGAGATAATTGTATTAATATACATATCTATTACATATAAAAAATGTATAAAATATGAGCGAACAAGAATCTTTTGGAAGATTAGCTAAGCAGACTGATTTTGAGCTAGGTTTAGTAAGAGATGATTTAGAGGAGAGGAATCCTTGTTGGTTGGATGATTATGATGATTTTTCGTTATATATTTTTGATTTTTTGGCACCAGTAAATACTCAGGTTAAAAGAGGATATAGAGTAAAGAGATCAGATTTTCAACAGAGAGATGAACAAATTGATTTTGCTCAGACCTTTGCCGGAGTAATTAGGAGTAGTAAAAGTCAGACTTTGCGAATGCTTAGACATTCAGATCGAATTTGGGTGCATGAGATGACAGAAACAGGTCACTTGCCTGATAATGAGGATGAGGCTATTTCTCAACTAGGTATAACTTATGATTGGGTGGGAGATGGCAATTGGGTAGCAGATGTGATTGAACAAGAAATTAAAAATATAGCTGGGGCTTACAACTTTGATTTTATGGAGCAAATTGACAGATCATTTTATCTGATTGAGGAAAGAGAGGAGCAAGTCAATTCTGCCGAAGATTTTGCAATATTCCTTGCAACATATCCTATGGAAAGAATGAGTATAGATTGGCAAACAGTTTATTATGATTTAGGACTAAGAGATCCAGTTGTGTCTAGGATAATGAGTATGGTAGTTGTTACTCAATTGAATGGTCAAAAAGTTATGTTTCTCCAAGGAGAAGATCTGCCCAGACGAAAAGATAATGAGGCGGTTGTGTTTGATCAAGCATTACAGCCATATCTTTGGAAATTGAGTGAAAGTTTATATAGGCGTATAGAGTATTTTGAAACAAAGGAATAACTTAGTTTACTTGACAAATGATTAAAGTAGTGAGAAAATAGGGTAGTTAAGTGTAATTCTCCTTAATGGTTTTTATTTAATATATGCCTCAAAAAGTTGTGAAGAAGCCGGTAGCGGCTCGTGCAAAGACTGCAGTTAAAGCTCCAGTGGTTCGACCTGTAAGGCGACCAGCAGGATCTGCGGTTCCAGTTACTCCACAAAGACCAGTGAGACCGTTTTCTCATTTAAATGGGAGACGTAATTTTAGTGGAGTAGTGGATGATAGGATGTTGCCTGATGCAGGGATGCCTACTGAAGTGATAACTGGAGTTTTGGATACTAATGTAGAAGGACATGGGTTGATTAGACCTAAGTTTATTCCTTCAAATATGGATGCATATATTTCTACTTCTCAGATTCGTAGGTTTGGTTTGCGTCCTGGAGACATTATTACAGGGCCAGCTCGAAAGGCGAAAGAAAATGAAAGATATTGGGGACTTTTGAAGATTGATAAGGTGAATGGTAAGGCTCCTTTGAATTTAGCTAAGAGGTCTAGATTTGGGGATTTGACACCAATTTTTCCTGACAAAAAGATTGTATTAGAAATTGGTAAGGAACCTATGAGTAATAGGTTGGTGGATTTGGTGGCGCCAGTAGGTAAAGGGCAGCGTGGAATGATTGTGTCTCCGCCTAAGGCTGGTAAGACTACCATAATGAAAGATATGGCTACTGGGGTGGCCAAAAACAGTCCTAAGACTCACTTGATGGCTGTTTTGATTGGGGAGAGGCCTGAAGAGGTGACTGATATTAGGAAGCATATAGAGAAGGTGACAGGGGGCAAGGGTGAAGTAATGGCATCTAACTTTGATGAGCGAGCTGAAGATCAAACACGGGTGGCAGAGATTGCCTTAGAAAGAGCAAAGCGAATGGTTGAAGGTGGAGCTGATGTATTTATTTTGCTTGATTCAGTGACGCGTTTGGCCAGGGCATATAACTTGGCCATTCCTACATCTGGTAGGACTTTATCTGGTGGATTTGATCCAGCAGCTTTATATCCTCCAAAGAGGTTTTTTGGAGCAGCTCGTAATTTTGAGGAAGGTGGATCATTGACTATTATTGGAACAGCGTTGGTGGATACTGGATCTAGAATGGATGATTT
>CAYPPF010000055.1:0-2207 GCA_964412535.1 uncultured Gammaproteobacteria bacterium
CAAAGTTGGACGGATTTGCTGTTTTGGAAAAGTTAAAGGCAGATTCTGGGTTGAAAAAAATACCAGTGATCCTTCTAACTAATCTAGGACAGAAAGATGACGTGGACAAAGGATTGAAAATGGGGGCAGTTGATTATTTGATTAAGGCTCATTTCAAGCCTTCAGAGGTCGTGAACAAGGTAAAAGAAGTATTGAAACTAGAATAATATCTTATAACAGAGAGGGGGTGAAAACATGAATAAAAAAGGTTTTACTTTAATAGAATTGCTAGTAGTGATAGCTATTATTGGTTTGTTGTCAACTTTAGCAGTAGTTGCTTTAGGTTCAGCTAGAGAAAAGGCAAGAGATTCAAAACGTCTTTCTGACCTTAAACAGGTACAGACTGCTCTTGAGCTTCACTATAGTGAAAACACTGCATATCCAACTGCGGCTACTTCAACAGTATTGGGTGCAGGAAATTACGTTTGTTTAAATGCTAGTGGTTTTGCAGCTACAGGTTGTGTAAGTCCATATATGGGTCTAGTTCCAGCTGATCCTGGATCAACAGACTATACGTATGTCTCAGCAGATGGCTCTACGTACGCCATGACAGCAGTATTAGAAGGTACAGTAAATGGCCTGTCTGGTACAGTGAATGCTACTCCATCTGGTATTACTAGCTAAATATTGCTAGTAAGTTGTGCACAGTTTACTACACTAACACCCCCCTTTATGGGGGGTGTTTTTTATGATACAATTAAATTATCAAATTATTTGACCCTTATGTTTTTGTACTACCTTTTTATTTTTTTCATTGGCATCAGCTTTGGCAGTTTTTTGAATGCCTGGGTATATCGTACTAGAGAGAATGTAAAGATCACCCAGGGGAGGTCAATGTGTCCTCATTGCCGCAGGAGATTAAAATGGCATGAAAATATCCCTCTTTTTAGCTTCTTTTTCCTAAAAGGAAGATGTTATGTATGCAAGAATAACATTTCATGGGAATATCCAATGGTAGAGTTCATAATGGGCTTGCTTTTTGTTTTGGCAGCTGCAATAAATCATCACAAGTTATTTACCCTTAGTCCAGAATTGGTAAGAGACTGGATAATAATATTCGTACTTGCCTTTGTCTTCCTTTATGACCTCAAGTTCAGGGAGATATTAGATGCAGCCACCATTCCTACTGCAATTGTATTATTCTTGTTTTCAATGGCAATGGGCTGGCATAGTTGGCAGAGCATGACTTTGGGTGTTGTAGTGGCAGCTGGCTTCTTCTTGTTGCAGTATGTTGTTTCCAAAGGCAGGTGGATAGGTGGAGGGGATATACGACTGGGGTTGTTAATGGGCGTTATTCTTGGCTGGCCTGTTATTTTAGTGGGACTAATGATTGCATATGTGGTTGGAGCTATTACCAGCATGATGCTGGTTGCTTTGCAAAAAAGAGAATTAAGTGGAGAAACTCCTTTTGGAACATATTTGGCATTTGGTACTGTGGTTGCCATGTTCTGGGGCCAGCAGATCGTTAATTGGTATCTGTTGTTACTAAAGTAATATATGAAAAAGAGAGTAAAGCTTCTACATGAACAGATTGATGATCTTCGCCACAAGTACCATGTTTTGAATGATCCAAGAGTGACAGACAAGATGTATGAGGGATTAATGGACGAGCTAAGGAAGATTGAACAAGAGCACCCAGAATATATTACTTCTGACTCTCCCACTCAAAGAGTGGCAGGAGAGCCATTAGAAAAGTTTGAAAAAATAAAGCACACTGTACCACAGTGGTCTTTTAATGACGCTTTCACTAGGGAAGATTTAGAAAACTGGGAAGAAAGGATACTAAAGATTTTAGAGAAAAAGACAGGTAGTCGTCCTAAAGATTTAGAATATGTCTGTGAATTGAAAATAGACGGCCTCCATATTGTCCTCACGTATGAAAATGGAAAATTAAAAACAGCAGCTACTAGAGGTGATGGGAAGATTGGAGAAAATGTTACTCAAAATATACGCACAATACATTCAGTACCTTTGAAACTAAAAGAAAACACAAGCATGGTGGCAGAAGGAGAGGTGTGGCTTGGAAGTAAGATGTTGGAGAGGATAAACAAAGAGAGGGAGAGTAATAATGAAGCAGAGTTTGCTAATCCAAGAAATGCAGCTGCTGGCACTATCAGACAGCTAGATGCAAAGGTTGTTGCCAAGAGAAAGCTATCCTTGACTGCATA
>CAYPPF010000056.1:0-1610 GCA_964412535.1 uncultured Gammaproteobacteria bacterium
TCACGTGTAATGACAGACAAAGACAGAGAAATGACAGCATATCATGAGGCTGGTCATGCTATTGTAGGTCACTTTTTACCCAATTGTGATCCAGTAAGGAAGGTTTCTATCATTGGCCGTGGTATGGCAGGCGGATATACTCTGAGCATGCCTGACAAAGATTTGAGATATCAAACCTTGGCTAAGTTCAGAGATGAGTTAGCAATGATTCTGGGTGGGTATGTGACAGAGAAGTTAATATATGGAGATGATCAATTATCAACTGGGCCTTCTAATGATTTGAAAAAAGCCACTCAAATGGCAAGAAAGATGGTTACACGATACGGGATGAGCGACAAGCTTGGTCCTCGCATGTATAGTGACAATGAAGAGCTTATCTTCCTAGCACAAGAAATCCATGACAAAAAGAACTATAGTGAAAAAACAGCTGAAATGATTGATATGGAGATCAATAGTCTTTTAGAGAGCGGGATTAAGGTGGCAGAGAAGATAATTAAGGATCAGCGTGTTCAAATGGATAGTTTGGTTAAGGTTCTATTGGAGAAAGAGACTGTGGAACAGGAAGTATTTGAGAAGATAATGGGAGCTGGTGTTGAGCATGTGGAAGAGGAGTAAAAAGGAGTTTATATGAACAGGTTATAAAACAGGGTTTCCCCCTGTTTTTAAATATGATATAATACTAGTAATGGCTAAGCTTAGAAAGGAAGCAAGGTCAATTTTTAGCATATATATAATTAATATTTTTAGTGTATGAGAACTCCACTATATCGCCAGGCTTTAAGTCATAGTTGGCAACTAGCTTGGAAACATAAGTTACTATGGATATTTGGTATGTTTGCCGCCTTTTTGGGCCAAATGGGGTTGCTGGATCTACTTGGAAAAGTAAGCTTGTCAGCCAGTAACCGCGTAATGGGCCGTGGGGGATGGGGAATACTGGGTGTCTTAAGGGCTGGTACAGGAGAAGGAAGCTCTATAACAATGGCTGCTGACGGCTGGGTATGGTTAGTCTGGTTGTCGGTGATTATTCTGGGCGGAGCACTTTTTATGATATTCGTATCTGTTGTTTCCCAGGGAGCCTTGATCAAATCTGCAGCTCAATCAACTAAGATCAAAAAGTTTCCAGATGTTGGAAAAGCTTGGCATGCCGGCACTACTCATTTTTGGAGATTGTTGGCCATCAATATAATTAAGAAGATACTTATTTGTATTTTAGGTCTAGTAGTGGCTTGGTCTACCATGAATGTGATGCTGAGTTTGAACGGATTGGATATTCTATTGTTTATAGTTCTATTTATCTTAGTTGCAATAGTGGGGATGATTCTATCATTCTTAGCAATATATGCAGCTGGCTATGTAGTGGTGGAAGAATATAGTCTAGGCCATGCTTTGGTAGCAGCTTGGAACTTGTTTTTAAGCCACTGGTTAGTTTCAATCGAGGTTGGCCTCATAATCCTAGGATTAAATATTGTCTTGAGTGTTGTTGCGTTGCTTGGTTTCTTTGTCCTGTTTTTACCTACTCTCATTACTTGGTTCATCGCCATACTTACTGTCAACGCAATGCTGTGGCAGGCCGGCCTCATTGTAGGACTACTGTTTGTAACTTTGTTTGT